>NZ_JAOCCU010000016.1 GCF_029840635.1 Mitsuaria sp. GD03876
GGCTGACGCTGGAGCAGCTGCGCCGCATCCGCGCCGGCGACGTGACGCTGGCGCTGCACGCCGACGCCTGGCCGACGATCCGCCGCGGCGCCGCGGTGGTGCAGGCCGCCGCCGCCGGCGACGAGCCGGTCTACGGCGTCAACACCGGCTTCGGCAAGCTGGCCTCCAAGCGCATCGGCAAGGACGAGCTGGCCGCGCTGCAGCGCAACCTGATCCGCTCGCACTGCGTGGGCGTGGGCGCGCCGCTGGCGCCCCAGGTCGTGCGGCTGATGCTGGCGACCAAGGCCGCCTCGCTGGCGCGCGGTTTCTCCGGCGTGCGCGAGTCGGTGGTGCAGGCCATCCTGGACGCCTTCAACGCCGGGCTGGTGCCCTACGTGCCGGCGCAGGGCTCGGTCGGCGCCTCGGGCGACCTGGCGCCGCTGTCGCACATGACGCTGGCGCTGATGGGCGAAGGCGAGATGCTGGTCGACGGCCAGCGCAAGCCGGCGCTGGCGGCGCTCGAGAAGGCCGGGCTGAAGCCGCTGGTGCTGGAGGCCAAGGAAGGCCTGGCGCTGATCAACGGCACGCAGACCTCGACCGCGCTGGCGCTGGACGCGCTGCTGCGCTTCGAGACCGTCTACGCCACCGCCGTCGTCAGCGGCGCGCTGAGCCTGGACGCCGCGCGCGGCAGCGATGGTCCCTTCGATCCGCGCATCCACGAGGTGCGCGGCCAGCCCGGCCAGATCGAGGCGGCGGCCGCCTACCGCGCGCTGCTGGCCGGCAGCGCGATCCGCCAGTCGCATCGCGACGGCGACGACCGCGTGCAGGACCCGTACTGCCTGCGCTGCCAGCCGCAGGTCATGGGCGCCTGCCTGGACCAGTCGCGCTACGTCCGCGACGTGCTGCTGCGCGAGGCCAACGCGGTGACCGACAACCCGCTGGTGTTCACGTCGGAGCACGGCCCGGCGGCGATGGTCTCGGGCGGCAACTTCCACGCCGAGCCGGTCGCGCTGGCCGCCGACGCGCTGGCCTGCTCGATCGCCGAGGTCGGCGCGATCGCCGAGCGCCGCATCGCGATGCTGATCGACACCGGGGTGTCGCGCCTGCCGCCGTTCCTGACGGACAACGCCGGGCTGAATTCCGGTTTCATGATCGCCCACGTCACCGCGGCCGCGCTGGCCAGCGAGAACAAGTCGCTGGCGCATCCGGCCAGCGTGGACAGCCTGCCGACGTCGGCGAACCAGGAGGACCACGTCTCGATGGCGACCTTTGGCGCGCGCCGCCTGGCCGCGATGCTGGACAACACGGCGCACATCGTCGCGATCGAGCTGCTGGCGGCCGCGCAGGGCGTGGAATTCCTGCGCCCGCTGCGGAGTTCCGCGCCGCTGGAGGACGTGCACGCGCTGCTGCGCGAGCGCTGCCCCGCGATGCCCACCGACCACTACCTGGCGCCGGACATCGAGCGCGCCTTCGCGCTGGTCAACGACGACGGCCCGCGCGGTCCCGCGGCGCTGCTGCGCGCGCGCACCGAGATGGTCGTGCTGGACTAACATCCGAGGCCTCGGCGGGCCCGGCCCGCCTCCTCCTGGCGAGTCCGCATGACCCACACCGCCTCGACGGCGCGCCCACCGCGCGCCGTTTTCGCTTCCGCCCTCCCCGCGCCGGAACGCGCATCGCCCGCGCTTGTCCGCTTCGTTGCCGCGCTGTTGCTGCTGGTGGCGGCGGTGCTGACCGCGCCGCGGGCCTTCGCCGCGACGCGGGTGGTCTTCGAGATCGACATGCGCGCCGAGATCGCCGCGGGCCGCTTCGATCCGGCCAAGGACGTGGTCGGCGTGCGCGGCGGCGCGGCGCCGCTGAACTGGTCGCAGTCGCTGATCGCGCCGGCGATCGGCCTGCGCGAGGGCTGGTACGGCGCGAGCGTCGTGTTCGAGCGCGTGCCGCCGGGCGGCAACGTGCCCTACAAGTTCCACGTCGACCGCCCGGGCCGCCAGTTGCCCGACGGCGTGTGGGAGGACGGCCAGAACCGCTCGCTGGAACTCGTCAGCGACGAGTTGCGCGTCGCGCGGGCCTTCAACGATCCGGGCGCGCCGGTGTCGCTGAGCCGCGCCGGCACCATCGAGCGCCTGGCGCCGCTGCCGGAGCGCTTCGTCGCGGCGCGCGCGGTGCAGGTCTGGCTGCCGCCGAACTATGAGCGCGACACGCAGCGCCGGTATCCGGTGCTGTACCTGCACGACGGGCAGAACGTGTTCGACGCGGCGGCGGCGGGCGCCGAATGGCGGGTCGACGAGACGGCGCAGGAACTGACGGTCTCGGGCCAGATCCAGCCGATGATCATCGTGGCGGTGTCCAACTCGCCGGCGCGCGTCGACGAGTACACGGCGACCGCGCGCACGCATGAAGGTGTCTCGCGCGGCGGCAAGGCGCCGGCCTATGCCCGCTACCTGATCGAGCAGCTCAAGCCCGCGATCGACGCGCGCTACCGCACGCAGCCCGACGCGGCGCACACGGCGGTGGGCGGTTCGTCGCTGGGCGGGATCATGAGCCTGTGGCTGGCGGTGCACCACGGCGACGTGTTCGGCACGGCGCTGGTGGTGTCGCCGTCGCTGTGGTGGGACGATGAATTCCCGATCCGCGACACGAAGACGACGCCGCTGCCGATGTCGGTGCCGCGTCCCAAGCTGTGGCTGGACATGGGGACCGGCGAAGGCCCCGACGCCATCCCGCAGCTGCGCAAGCTGCGCGGCGTGCTGGAGGCGCGCGGCTGGGCGAGCGCCGACCTCGGCTACCTGGAGGCGCAGGGCGCGACGCATGACGAGGCCAGCTGGGCCGCGCGGGTCGAGCCCATGCTGCGCTTCGTCGATCGGCAGTTCAACGCCAAGCCGGGCCGGTCCAATCGCGAACAGCGCGATCCGTTCCCGAGCGGCGTGCGGCCGTCGATGCCGCCGGGGCCGGGGACGTACAACCAGTGAGGCCCGGGGCCGTCGGCCTGAAGGGGGCGAATGACCCTGCGTTCGATCAAGGCATTTTTCCGTTGACCTCCTGATGGGGGATGGCGACGCCTCATAGGCGCTAGTTGATGGGGGGACTGCCGACTCATTGATGTCATGGCAGCGCGATGACCGGGTGGTCAGACTGCGCGCCATTTCCCTTCAACGAGTCCGCCATGAGCCAACATCGCCCCCTGCAGTCCTCGAACCTTCCTGCCGCCGACGGCACGTCGCTCCCGGTCAAGGAGACAGCGGCACGGCGACCGAAGCGCCTGCCAGGCGAGGCGGAGGTGACCGAGGCCCCGGCCGGCACGCCGGCGACGCCGGCGGAGGCGCTCGCGGAAGACGTCGGGGCCGCCGAGGGCGGTTCGGGCGTGGCGGAGGGGATCGTCGGCGAGGCATCGGGGACGGTGCAGGCGGCGTCGAGCCTCGGCATGTCGGCGGTTTCCGGGATCACGGGACTGGCGATGGGTGGGGTGATGCTCGGCAGCGTCGCCGCTGTCGCGGGAAGCGTCTCGGGCCAGGAGCTGGCGAAGCCGCTGCCGTCTGAGCCGCCCGAACAAGTCGTCAAGCCGTCGAAGCCGGGACAGACGACGCCGGCGGTCGAGCTGCCGGTGTCGCCGATGCCGCCGGTCGAGGCGCCTGCACCGCCGGCGCCGCCGACCGAGCAGCCCGCGGTGGTCACCTCCACCGGCACCGACGCCATCAACGCCAGCGGCGGCGTGCAGGTCTCCGTGCCGAGCGGCAGCAACTGGGAGTTTTCCACCGATGGCGGCGTCACCTGGAAGCCGGGTGCAGGCTCAGCCATCCCTGGCTCGGAACTCCAGGAGGGCGATAACAAGATCCAGGTTGCCGTCGTCGATGCCGCTGGGAATCGCGGTCCGGCCACCACCATCCCGGTGATCGTGGACAACGCGCCGCCGACGGAAAAACCAGCCGTGGTCACCTCGACCGGTACCAGCGCGATCAACAACGCCGGCGACCTGCAGGTCTCCGTGCCGAGCGGCAGCGACTGGCAATTCACCACCGACGGTGGCACGACCTGGAAGCCGGGTACCGGCACCACCATCCCGGCCGGCGAGCTCCAGGAAGGCGATAACAAGATCCAGATCGCCGTCGTCGATGCCGCCGGCAATCGCGGTCCGGCCACGCCGATCTCGGTGACCGTGGACAACACGGCACCGACCGAGAAGCCCGCTGCAGTCACCTCGACCGGCACCGAGGCCATCAACAGCGCCGGCGGCGTGCAGGTCAACGTCCCGAGCGGCAGCGACTGGCAATTCACCACTGACGGCGGCGCCACCTGGAAGCCGGGCTCCGGCTCCACCATCCCTGGCTCCGAGCTCAAGGAAGGCGCCAACCAGGTCCAGGTTGCCGTCGTTGATGCCGCCGGAAATCGCGGTCCGGCCACCACCATTCCGGTGACCGTGGACAACACGCCACCCACCGAGAAGCCTGCCGCAGTCACCTCCACCGGCACGAGCGCCATCAACAACGCCGGCGGTGTGCAGGTCAACGTGCCCAGCGGCAGCGACTGGCAATTCACCACCGACGGCGGCACCACCTGGATGCCGGGGACCGGTTCCACCATCCCCGGCTCCGAACTCAAGGAAGGCGACAACCAGATCCAGGTTGCCGTCGTCGATGCCGCAGGGAACCGCGGTCCGGCCGCCACCATCCCAGTGACCGTGGACAACACGCCACCGACCGACAAGCCTGCGGTGGTCACCTCGACCGGCACGAGTGCCATCAACAACGCCGGCGGCGTGCAGGTCAACGTGCCGAGCGGCAGCAACTGGCAATTCACCACCGACGGTGGCACGACCTGGAAGCCGGGCTCCGGCTCCACCATCCCTGGCTCCGAGCTCAAGGAGGGTGACAACACGATCCAGATTGCCATTGTCGATACCGCCGGCAATCGCGGCCCAGCCACGCCGATCTCGGTGACCGTGGACAACACGGCACCGACCGAGAAGCCCGCTGCAGTCACCTCGACTGGCACCGAGGCCATCAACGCCAGCGGCGGCGTGCAGGTCTCCGTGCCTAACGGCAGCAACTGGCAATTCACCACCGACGGCGGCACGACTTGGAAGCCGGGCAACGGCTCCACCATCCCGGCCGGCGAACTCCAGGAAGGCGATAACAAGATCCAGATCGCCGTTGTCGATGCGGCCGGCAATCGCGGCCCAGCCACGCCGATCTCGGTGACCGTGGACAACACGCCTCCGACGGAGAAACCTGCGGTCGTCACCTCGACAGGCAACGCCGCCATCAACAACGCCGGCGGCGTGCAAGTCTCCGTGCCGAGCGGCAGCGACTGGCAATTCACCACCGACGGCGGCACCACCTGGAAGCCGGGCTCCGGCTCCACCATCCCTGGCTCCGAGCTCAAAGAGGGTGACAACACGATCCAGATTGCCGTCGTCGATACCGCCGGCAATCGCGGTCCGGCCACCACCATCCCGGTGACCGTGGACAACACGCCCCCGACCGAGAAGCCTGCGGTGGTCACCTCCACCGGCACCAGCGCCATCAACAACGCCGGCGGCGTGCAGGTCAACGTCCCGAGCGGCAGCAACTGGCAATTCACCACCGACGGCGGCGCCACCTGGAAGCCGGGCACCGGCTCCACCATCCCCGGCTCCGAACTCAAGGAAGGCGACAACCAAATCCAGGTCGCCGTCGTCGATGCCGCAGGCAATCGCGGTCCGGCCGCCACCATCCCGGTGACTGTCGACAACACCCCGCCGACAGAGAAGGCCACCGTGGTTACCTCCACTGGCACGGGCGCCATCAACAACGCCGGCGGCGTGCAAGTCAACGTCCCGAGCGGCAGCAACTGGCAATTCACCACCGACGGTGGCACCACCTGGAAGCCGGGCACCGGCACCACCATCCCTGGCTCCGAGCTCAAGGAAGGCAGCAACCAGGTCCAGGTCGCCGTCGTCGATGCCGCGGGCAACCGCGGTCCGGCCGCCACCATCCCGGTGACTGTCGACAACACCCCGCCCAGCGCCTTGAAGGCCGCATTGAAGGCGGATACCGGCGCGGATCCTTCCGATCGCGTCACCAGCGACGCGACCATCCGGATCGACGGGCTAGAGAGCGGCGCCAAATGGCAGTACCGCGTGGACGGCGAGCCGGGCTGGCACGACGGCGTCGGCAACGAACTACCCGGCAGCGCGCTGACGGATGGCAAGCACACCCTGTCCTTCCGTCAGATCGATGCCGCCGGCAACGTGAGCACGGTCCTGCCTTTGGACATCACCGTGGACCGCAGCGCCCCGGCCGTGGACCTGAGCGCCGCGCACGACGCGCAATCCCGTCTCGACCTGATCGCCAGCGAAACCCAGGTCAAGACCGGCGTCGCCCTCACCGCCACCACCGCCGCGCTCGCGGACAGCGACATGCGCGCCTTGACCGTGCGCCTGGGCGGCGCGGCGCTGGACGTGACGCGAGACCAGCTCGTCCTGGACAAGGCGCTCGACCTCCGGGTCTCGAGCCGCGCCGACAACGTCGCCATCGGCGGCATCGCCGGCCTGTCCTACACCTACGACGCCGCGACCCGCACGCTCACCGTGACCCGGTCCGACGGCCGCGTCTTCTCGGGCGAGGACGCCTCGATCATCACCAACGCCACCAAGCTGCGCGACCCCACCGGCACGTCCGTGCCGGGCGAACGAACCGCCACCATCGGCTACGAGGACCTCGCCGGCAACACCGGCGCCCAGGCGACGGTGACGCTGACCGTGGACTCGCGCCGCCCGGTGCTGGACCTCAACGGCCCGCTGCCCGGCCAACAGACCCAGCTGGCCATCGCCAGCCTGGCCGCCCCGGTGTCGCTGCTGGGCGCGCAGGCCAGCGTTTCCCATGCCAACCCCGGCGCGGGCTTCTCGCGCGTGACCATCGCCGTCTCCGGCAGCGGCGCCAGCCGGGACGACGCCCTGTTGATCGAGCACGCCGGCACGACCACGCGCCTGCCCGCGGGATCGAGCGAAATCGTCGTCGACGGCGTGCGCTGGCAGGTCACCCAGACGGCGGACAACCACGTCTTCCAGCGTCCCACCGGCGAGGCGCTCGCCACCGCGGCCCAGGTGCAGGCGCTGTTGCGCGGGCTGCAGGTCCAGAACACGTCGTCGCAGGCCACCGAAGGCGACCGGTCCTATGCGATCAGCATCAGGGACCACTTCGGCTACACCGTGTCGTCCACCGCGACGATCACGCTCGACGCGACCGCGCCGGTGCTCAACCTGGCCGCCGCGCACGCCGGTCCGGTGACCCGCTCGATCGCCGCCGGCACGCCCTGGGTCGTCGCCGTCGCCTCCGCCAACGCCGCCACCGTCGTCGAGTCCGGCGGGGTGACCCGGCTGGAGGTCCGCTTCGCCTCGACGGATCCCAAGGCGCTGGACGGCGTGACGGCCGGACACGCGGAACACGTGGGTTTCTCCGACGGCAACGACAGCGACGGCATGACGGACCGGTTGCGCATCGGCGAAGCAGGCACGCTCACCGCGATCAATCCCTTGTCCCGCAAACCCGTGGTGCTGACCATGACCGGCGCCGACCATCGCACGCTCACCATCACCTCGGACACGCCGCTGACGCAGGAGGAGGCGTCGATCGTGCTGCGCCTGCTGCGCTACGGCGCGCAGGCCGACGCGGTCAACGGCGTCCGCGAGATCACGGTGCAGGCGTTCGACATCGCGGGCAACGGGTCCACGCCGGCGACGTCGTCGATCACCGTGTCGACCGCCGGCACGCCGACGATCTTCCTGGACCCCGCCGCCGATACCGGTCTCTTCCTCAACGACAACGTGACCCAGCGCGACGGTTCCGCGGGCCGGCCACTGCTGCTGACCGGCACGGCCGCGCCGTCCTCGACGGTCACGCTGTTCGACGACATCAATCGCAACGGCCTGATCGATGCCGGCGAAAGCCTCGGCAGCGTCCAGGCGGGCGCGGACGGGACCTGGCGGCTCGACACGCTCTCCCAGCCCCCGCTCGCCGACGGCGAACATCACCTGCGGATCAGCGCTGGCGGCATCACGTCCGCGCCCTTGGACCTGACCGTGGACACGCGGCCGCCGGCCAGCGTCTTCGCGTTGGGCAACGCGACGCTGCTGCGGCCGGTGCTGTCGGGCATCACCGACCCGAACACGCCGGTCACGGTGGAACTCGACACGGACGGCAACGCCGGCAACGGCTACGAGGTCCGCTACCAGGTGCTCAGCGACCGGGTCGGCCACTGGAGCGTGGACACCGCCACGGCCGCGCCGATCGCCGGCCAGGCCTTCGCCTACGCGGACGGCGCGAAGGTGCAGGCGCGCGTCACGGCGACGGACCTGGCCGGCAACACCACCGTCACGACCTCGACGTCCACCGCCTACCGGTCCCTGTTCGACGTCTCCGACTCGCACGTGATCGAGGGCACCGGCGGCGAGCGCGAGATGGTGTTCGTCGTCACGCGCTCCGGCGACGTGAGCACGGCCGGCTCGGTCGACTACGCCGTCGACACGGCCGCGAGCTCCGCGCGCGCCGACGCGGCGGGCGCGCCCGCGGACAACGACATCGCCGGCGCGCTGAACGGCCGCGTCGCCTTCGCGGCGGGGGAAACCTCCAAGCTGGTGAAGTTCACGGTCAAGGGCGACCACTTCCGCGAAGTCAACGACAAGCTGGTCGTCAACCTGAAGTCGGCCACCGGCGGGACGATCGGCGACGGCGTCGGCGTCGGCAACATCAATGAAATCGATGTCGACCAGCTGCAAGCCGCCTACGGCCTGCGCGACCTCAGCCCGCAACGCAACGACTTCGCCATCCGCGTCCGGCGTTCGTCGGACAACGCCGAGCGCGACATCGGCTTCGACGTCAACGGCGACCTGGACCAGCAGGCGCTGCTCGACTTCGTCGGGCGAGGTGCCGGCGACAAGGGCTTCGTGACGCGCTGGTACGACCAATCCGGGCACGGTCGCGACATGTACCAGGCGAATGCCGCGAAGCAAGGGGTGATCGTCGACGGTGGCGCCGCCGTGAGCCGTTCCGATGGGTCGCTCGCGATCAGCTTCAACAACGACCGCAACGGCTGGCACGACGATTACATGGTCGCGGACGGGGTCGCCGGATCCGACTGGAAAAGCGTGGCCGTCTACGCGAAGGTGCAGTCGGAAGGGACGAGCTCCGGGACCTTGTTCAACCTGGGTGATACCAATTCCGCCCGGCTGAGCAGCCACTATCCCAACGTCAACACGGTCAACCACAGCGAGAACGGCTACATCTTCGACGTGGACAACATCGGCGACGGACGACTCACACGCGTCACGCCGGTCGGGAGCACCATGCTGCAGAACGCCAATGACATCGTCTTCGAGGCGCACAGCGGCCAGGGTGCAGGATCCGCCGATCTGAACTACACCGACGCCGCGCAAGCGATCTTCGAGAACGGCGTCGCGGTGGCCGCCGATGGCATGGTGGGGGATCGATTCCCCACCTCCTCCAAATGGATCCTGGCACGACACGCCGAAGCGGGTCCGAACTCGGAACGCCACCAACAGGCGATGTACAACGAATTCCTCGTCTACCTCGCCAAGGACAACAGCTCGCCGACGGCCAAGTCGCTGGCCGGCACCTCCGGCGCGGACGCGCTGACCTTCTCCGGCGAAGCGATCCAGGGCATCAGCGGCCTGGCCGGCCAGGACACGCTGTACCTCTCCGGCGCCAACCACCTGAACCTGTCCAGCCTCGCCCAAGGCATGACCGGCATCGAGCAGATCCGCATGGACAACGGCGCGGCCAACACGCTGACGCTGGACAGCGCGACCCTGGCGCGCAACGGCGCCAGCACGCTGACCGTCACGATGGACGCTGGCGACCAGGTCGTCTTCAACGGCAAGGCGATCTCCCACGACACCGACCGCATCGACACGCTGGTGTTGGGCAGCCGCTTCGGCGAGGTCCTCGTCGGCACCGGCGGGCGCGACCTGATGATCGGCGGCGCCGGCGCGGACGTGTTCCTCTGGCTGCCCGGCCAGGGCGGCGAGAAGCGCATCGCCGACTACAGCGCCGCGCAGGGCGACACCATCGACCTCAGCGCGCTGCTGAAGAACTTCCAGGCGGGCAACGAATCGGCCTACATCCAGAAGGTCGCCAACGCGCAGGGCGAAGCGGTGCTGCGTGTCGACTGGGAAGGCCAGGGCCAGTTCGCGACGCCGGACATGACGATCTCGCTGCAGCAGGTCTCGATGGCCGAGCCCGTCAGCATCCGCACCGCCTCCGGCATCCTGGTCGTGTGACGCGCGGCGGCTCGCGGGTCAATACCGGCCCGTGAGCCCCGCCACCCGCAGGTAGACGTAGGCCACCCACGCCACCAGCGCCCGCCCGAGGACCCCGCGCCAGCCGCGGGCCTCGGGCCTTTCCACTTTCCGGGACCGCGCCACCGCCGCGTCGAACTCCCGCGCGACATCCCCCGCGAACGGCGCGTCGCGCACCACCACGTTGGCCTCGAGGTTGAGCAGCAGCGACAGCGGATCGATGTTGGAGCTGCCCACCGTCGCCCAGTCGTTGTCGACGACGCAGACCTTGGCATGCAGGAAGGCCGGCGTGTACTCGTAGATCGACACGCCGTGCCCGAGCAGCTCCTCGTAGAGCGCGTGCGCGGCCATCGCGGCGATCTTGTAGTCGACCTTGCCTTGCAGCAGCAGCCGCACCTGCACGCCGCGCTTCGCGGCGTCCTTCAGCGCGCGGCGGAAGCGCTGCCCCGGATAGAAGTAGGGCGTGATCAGGTCCACGCGCTGCGTCGCGCCGCGGATCGCCTCGACATAGGCGCGCTCGATCGTGCGGCGCTGGCGCAGGTTGTCGCGCAGCACGAAGGCCGCGCGCACCGGCGCCAGCCGGTCCGGATCGCGCCGGCGATGCTCGCCGCGCGGCATCCGGATGCGCCGCATCAACCGCTTGGCGCGCCGCGCCGGCGAGGCGCTGCGGATCATCGCGCGCATCTCGTCGCCGAAGTCGTGGCCCAGCCAGGCGCGGGTCCAGACCGCGCGCGCCGCCTGCTCGATGGAACGCACCGCCGGCCCGCCCACGCTCACCGCGAAGTCCAGCCGCGGCGTCTCGGTCCGGCCGTGGTGCAGGTCGACGCGGTCGTCGATGACGTTGATCCCGCCGACGAAACCGACCTCCCCGTCCACCACGCACAGCTTCTGGTGCAGCCGGCGCAACTGGCCGGGATGCAGCCAGTTCCACCAGCGGTCGATCGGCCGGAACACCGCCAGCGCCACCGGCGCGTCGTCGAGCTGCCCGCGCAGCCAGCCCAGGCTGCCCTTGGTGCCGAAGCCGTCGACGACCACCCGCACCCGCACCCCGCGCAGCGCCGCGCGGCGCAGCGCGCCGACCGTGGCGGCGCCGGCCTCGTCGTCATGAAAGATGTAGGTGGCGAGCCAGACCTCGTGCTGGGCGCGGTCGATCGCCTCGATCTGCGCCGGGAACAGCGCGTCGCCGCCGCACAGCAGCCGCACCGCGTTGCCGCCGGTGAAGCTGGGCTGGGACCCGAGGGTCCAGGGAAAGAGGGGTTCCTTGGGCCGCTTCAAGATTCCAGGACGAGTTCCGCCAGCAACGGCAGGTGATCGGACATGCGCGCCCAGGCCGGCCCGCGCGGCACCTTCATGTCCACGCAGCGCAGGCCGCGCGTGTAGATGCGGTCCAGCGAGAACACCGGCACCCGCGACGGGAAGGTCGGCAGCGAGCGCTTGGCGCCGGGCAGCATCGCGCGGCTCAGGCCGGTCCCGCGCATCGGTTCGTCCAGCCGCTCGCCCCAGTCGTTGAAGTCGCCCGCCACGACCAGCGGCGCGCCGTGCGGCACATGGTCCTCGATGAAGGCCGCGAGCTTCTGGATCTGCCGCACCCGGCTGCCGTGGATCAGCCCCAGGTGCGCGACCACCGCGTGCACCTCGGTGTCCTGCCAGCGCACCGGCACGTGCAGCAGGCCGCGCTGCTCGAAGCGGTGGTCCGAGACGTCGTGATGCCCGACGTCGCCGATCGGATAACGCGACAGCAGCGCGTTGCCATGCTCGCCGTGGCGCGTGACCGCGTTGGTGCGGTACGCCACCTCGTAGCCGTCGGGCGCCAGGAACTCGGCCTGGCCCTGCTCCGGCCAGCCGAACCAGGTGCGCTCGAACTGGCGCGCCTCGCGGTGGTGGAACAGCCGCACCTCCTGCAGGAACACCAGGTCCGCGTCCATCGCCTGCACGCCCATGCCCAGGTTGTGGATCTCCAGCCGCTTGCCCGGCCCCATGCCGCGCACGCCCTTGTGGATGTTGTAGGTCGCCACCCGCAACCGGCCGACGCTGTCCGCCGGCGAGGTATCGGTGGTGGCGGCATTGGCCACGGCGGCGTGGCGCGGCGTCCGGCGGATCATGGCGCCCCCCGGTGGCGAGGCAGTTGCAGGATGGCCTCCGCGTTGGACGGCGAGAAGCACAGGTCCGCCGCCTCGCGCCAGGGCAGCCAGCGGTATTGCAGGTGCTCGCGCGGCGCCAGCGTCACCGCGGTCCCGGCCGGCACGGTCAGGCCGAAGACATGTTCGGTGTTGCGGGTCACGCCCGGCGCGTAGCGATGGCGCCAGACCGGGTAGATCTCGTAGACGTTGGCCAGCGCCCAGTCGGCCAGCGCGCCTGGGGCCAGGTCTTGCACGCGGATGCCGGTTTCCTCGAGCACCTCGCGCCGCGCGGTCTCGTCGAAGGGCTCGTCGGGCGTGTCCTTCGACCCGGTCACACACTGCCAGAAGCCGGGCCGGTCGGCGCGTTCCAGCATCAGCACGTCGAGCGCCGCGGTGTGGATCACGACCAGGACGGATTCAGGAATCTTGAAGGGCCGCGCGACCGGCTCGGCGGTGGCCGGCAGCGGCGTGGCGGCGGGGGCGAGGGGCACTTCGCTCATAGCGGGCAAGCATATCCCAGGGTCATGGCGCGACCGGTGTGTGACGACCCCGGCACCGGGTCGACATGCACCTGCACGCACGCGACAAACAGACGACATGGACGGGCGCATCGCGGTCTCCGACACGCGCGCTGCCCGCGCCGGCAACGCTTGTTCACCGTCGCCGAACAACGCCGGCGGCAGATGTGCGGCAGGAAATATAGAAAGTTTGTAGAGACGCGCGGGGCCGCGGGTCATCGGGGCATCCGCCGTGCCGGCGCCCGGAAGAATGGCCCTCATCGCAACCACAGCCCTGGAGGGGTCATGACCACGGTCACCACCACGAACGGCACCGGCGCTCCGCCGGTCGCCTCGCGGCAGCTCGTCAACCGGCCGAGCGGCAGCTTCGAGATCAACGCGCGGGAATACGGCAGCGTCGCCGCCGGCGCCATCGGCCTGGCGCAGGCCGCGGTCCAGGGCGGGGAGAACGCCGTCAGCACCGTCGTGCATTGGAGCGAGGAAGGTCTGCAGGCGCTCGAGGACGGCGCCAAGGCCGTGGGGCAGGCGGTGTCGACCGGTGTTGGCGAGGCCAAGGCGCTGGCCGGCGAGGTCAAGGACGCCGTCGTCAGCGGCGCCGGCACCGTCATGAAGGAGGCCGGCGACCTGGGCAGCACCGTCGGCGGCTACCTGGCCGCGGGCGCCGTCGCCGGCAAGGCGCTGATCGACGAGATCCTCTGAGCATGCGCGCCGCCCTCGCCCGCCGGCTGCTCCGGACCGCCCTGCCCGCCGCGGCGGCGCTGGCCACGGGCGGCTGCACGCTGCTCAGCCCGATGCCCAGCATCGAGCTGGCCAAGGCCACGGCCGGCATGGCGACCGTGGCGATCGGCCAGGGGCCGGTGCATGCGACGCAGACGGTGTTCCACGGCGAGGCCCTGCCGCCGCGCGTGTGCATCGAATACAACCGCGCGCTCGCGCTGCCGGAATTCGTGCCGGCGCTGATCGCGGAGTTGCGCGAGCACGAGGTCCAGGCCCGCGTCTTCGAGCCCGGCGTACGCCCTGGGGACGAAGCCTGTCCGGCCTGGGTGCATTACCAGGGGCTGCAGCAATGGGACCGGCCGCCGCTGTCGGAGCAGATCCGGCCCTACCTGGCGCAGGCGACGCTGAGCCTGCACGACGCCGGCGGCCGGCTGATGGCCGCGAGCAGCTACCGCGCCGACGACGCGACGCTCGGGCTGGGGAAATGGGCGAGCACGCGCAACAAGCTCGCGCCGGTGGTGCGGGCGTTGTTGACCGGTTTCGAGGGCTGAGGACGGGCGCGGCGGGGGCCGCGACCCGGCGACGATCACATCGAGGAGGGAATCATGTCCAACGCTTCGAGCGTTTCCACGACCGCGCGCCGAGGCGCGTCGCCGTCGCTGTCGCCGTCGTCGTCGTCGTCGTCGTCGTCGTCGTCACCGTCGCCACGGCTGCGGCTGCGGCTGCGGCTGCGGCTGCGGCTGCTGCGGCTGTGGCTGTGGCTGCGGCAGCCGTGCCTGCGGCGGCCGTGCCTGCGACGGCCATTGCTGCCGCTGGCGCTGCTCGCCGCGCTGGCGGGCTGCGCCTCGCGCGAGCCGATGCTGGTGCAGGGGCCGGTGCAGGTGATGCCGGCGCCCGATGGCGCCTACGTCGAGCGCGTCAACAACGGCGCGATCTACCAGCCCGGCATGGCCGCGGCCTCGCTGTTCACCACCGAACGCCGGGCGCGCCAGGTCGGCGACTCGCTCAAGGTCGCGATCAGCGAATCGCTCAGCGCCACGCAGAAGAGCCATACCGACACCAGCCGCGACAACAAGCTCGCGGTGAAGGGGCCGGGCGGCTCCAGCAGCGTCGGCCTGATCGACCGGCTGCTCAAGGCGGACGCCAACGCCTCGGGCAGCGACTCGTACAAGGGCAGCGGCGACACCGAGGCCAGCGGCAGCCTCAGCGGGCAGATGGCGGTGTCGGTGATCAACGTGCTGCCCAACGGCCACCTGGTCGTGGCCGGCGAGCGCAGCATCGCGATGAACGGCGGCCTGCAGACGCTGCGCTTCTCCGGCGTGGTCAACCCGCAGGACATCCGGGTCGGCAACCAGGTGGCGTCGGCCGACGTCGTCAACGCGCGGATGGAACTCGCCGGCAAGGGCGAGGTCTCCGATGCCGCGCGGCGCAGCTGGCTGCAACGGGTGCTGACGTCGAGCCTCGCCATCTGGTAGCCGAGCGTCCGGCGCGGCGGCGGCTGCCGCCGGTTCGCCATCAGCGATCAAGCAGCGATCAAGCAGTGACTAGCAAGGACTTGCTAGTCATCGCCTGATTGGCGTCAGGCTAGGTCATGGAACGAACGGAACCGGATGCCGAGACTGCCGGCCATCCCGACTCCGATGGTTCCTGCCATGTCCGCACACCCCACTGCGAAAGCCCCGACGGCACCGGCCGTCTCCGCCTCCCGTCCGCTCGAGCGCAAGAGAACGCCCGGCGAAGCAGCCGCCCATGACGGCGCCGACGAGCCGGCGGCCGATTCCCCGCCGGACTGCCTTCCCGACGCGAATCCGCCGTCCGACGGCGAGCCCTCCGGGCCGCGCGACGCATCCCCGACCTGCCCCGCGATCGCAGGCGCATCGGAGAGCGACGAAGACGGGGCGGTCCCGCTGATGGCACTCGGCCCATTGGCCGTGGCCGGGCTGGCGGTGGTCAGCGTGCTCGGCGGCTCGTCCGGCACCGCTCACAGGACCTCCCCCGTCATTCCGCTCCTGCCCGATCAGCCGATCGTGCCCGAGCCGACGCCGTCCATGCCGCCGTCTCCTCCTTCTCCTCCTTCTCCTCCTTCTCCTCCTTCTTCCCCTTCGGAGCCTTCTTCGCCTTCGGAGCCTTCGGAGCCTTCAGAGCCCTCCGAGCCGTCCATGCCTTCCCTGCCGCAGGAGCCTGGACCGCCGACGCCGCCATCGAACCCCTCCGATCCCGCGGGGCCTTCGAATCCCTCGACACCGTCGAATCCCGACAGCCCGGTCGCTCCCGTCGATCCGACCGCGCCCCCCGACCCGACCGACCCGACCGACACCAAGGTGCCGACGCCCCGCCCACCGCCCGCGCCGACGCTCCGGCTGGCGGTCGACTCGGGACGGTCCGACCATGACCACGTCACTCGCGACGGCACGATCCAGGTCGGCGGCCTCGCTGCTGACGCTCAATGGGAATACAGCGTCGACGCCGGCGTCTCCTGGCGTTCCGGCCAGGGCGACACGGTGTCCGCCGCCGCCATCGCCGACGCCCGCGCCGATGGCGGCCGAATCGCGCTGCTCGCCCGTCAGACGACCGCCGCCGGCACCGGCGACTCCGCCGCCTTGCGCTTCACGCTGCGCGCGGCCGCTGGAGATCTCGACCTCGACCCGGCGACCGGCCTTCAATCGACCCGGGCGTTGATCGTGGATCGCGCCGCCTTCGCGACCGGCGTGCCGCTGACGGCGATGCCCGACGCGCTGGTCGACGACGGCCTCCAGGAACTGCGCCTGCGGCTGGACGGCGATGGCCTGGATGTCGCCCACGATCAGCTGGTGCTGGATCGCGCGGTGTCATTGGACCGGACGCTGCAGGTGGACGATGTCGAGATCGCCGGCGTGCCTCACCTGTCCTACCGCTTCGACGCCGCCAGCGTCGCGCTCGCCGTGTGGACGACCGATGGCCGCGAGCTGACCGGCTCCGACGCGGCGGCGCTGACCAACGCGATCCGGCTGGCCAACCCGCAGGGCCGTCCCCGCGAAGGCGAACGGCTCGTCCACCTGAGCCTCGTCGACCAGGCGGGCCATGTCGGCGGCGACGCCACCGTGGCGGTGACGCTGGATTCCCGCCAGCCTCGGCTCGACCTCGATCCCGCGTCGGCGGCGACCGGCCCATCGCTCGTGACGACCTCGCTGGCGACGCCTCAGGCGCTGTTCCCGGCGGGCGTCGCGCTCGCGCACGACAACCCGGCGGCGAGCTTCAAGCAGGTCTCGATCGCCCGTGGCGGCTCGGGTCTCGGCGGCGGTGACGTGCTGTCAAGCCGGGACGGCGGGGTCGCCACGGCGCTCGACGGCCCCTCGGTCAGCTTCCGGGTCGGCGGCGTCGAGTGGCACGCGCAGCGGGAGGCCGAGCGCCACGTGTGCGGGCTCGCCGACGGCACGGCGGCCAGCGCGGCCCAGGTGCAGGCGATGCTGTCCTCGCTGACGCTGCACAACCCGCTGGCCGCGCCGCCACAAGGCGATCGCCGCTTCACCGTCACCGTGGCCGACGCACTGGACCGCACGGCCACCGCGAGCGCCACGCTGGGATACGACACGATCGGCCCGGTCATCGACCTGAACGGCACCCTGCCCGGCCAGGACCATGCGGTGGCCGTGACGCCCGGACTGCCGCATGCGTTCCCGATCGGCCGCCCGTCGCGCGTCGCCGTCGACGAGGACCATCGGATCGCCTCGCTGACCGTGACCTTCCAGAGCGCGGTCACTGGCGCCTTCGACATCGCCGATCCGGGCCGCGCGGAGCTGTTCGGCTTCCATCGCACGGACCGTCCGGGCCAGTTCGACCGGATGTTCCGGCTCGGGCGGGACGGCGACGGCATGGGCAGCGGCGCGTGGATCACGGGGCTGGGCGCGACCTTCGCGCTGGAGCTGCACGGCGGTCCCGGCCACTCGCCGGTCATCGTGATCACGCCGGACAAGCCCTTCACCGTCGCGCAGACGGCGCTGCTGGTGCAGCGGCTGTCCTACACCGCCGGCGCCGGCGCCGCCCAAGGCGAACGCACGCTGACGATCGAGGCCGTCGACATCGCCGGCAACGTGACCGCGATCGTGCCGACCGCGCGCCTCGACGTCCGCGCGCCCGGCACGCCGGTGCTCCTGCTGGCGGCCGGCGCGGACACCGGCCAGTCGGCCGACGACGACCTCACCGCCGCCAACGGGAGCGCCGCGGCGCCGCTGGCGCTCGGCGGTTTCGCCCGCGCGGGGGCGACGGTGACGCTGTTCCGCGATGCCGACGGCGACGGCCTGGCGGGCGCTGGCGAGACACTCGGCACGACGCAGGCCGGCGGGGATGGACGCTGGTCCTGGAAGCTGGCCGGGAACGCGCTGGCGGACGGCGACCACCGCCTCGGCGCGGTCGCGGACGGCCTGACCTCGGCGATCCACGAGATCACCGTCGACACGCGCTCGCCGGACAACCTGCCGGCCATCGGACGCGAGGTCACGCCGCGGCCGGTGCTGGCCGGCACCACCGATCCGGGCGCGGCGGTCACGGTGGGGATCGACACGGACCAGCAGCCCGGCAACGGGTACGAACTGCGCTACGCGGTGCGCGCCGACGGCGCCGGCCACTGGCGCGTCGACACCGCGACGGCGGTGCCGGCCGCGGGGACGGCGATCCGCTTCGACGGCGGCGACTTGCTGCATGCGCGCGTCACGGCCGTCGATCTGGCCGGCAACGTCAACGTGCGCGACGTCGAGGCCACGGTCGCGGGCTCGACGTTCAGCCTGTCCGACGGGCAGGTGAACGGGCGCGGCGATGGCGACGGCGCGCTGACCTTCACCGTCACCCGCGACGGGGACCTGAGCGAGCGCGGGAGCGTCCGCTTCGCCGTGGACCGCGACGCGAGCACGGCCGGATCGACCAGCGACGGGCCGGCCTCGGCGCATGACTTCACCGGCGCGAGCTGCGGTCTGGTCGACTTCGCGCCGGGCGAGCGACAACAGTCGATCCGCTTCACCGTGCATGCGAATGGCGCGCGCGAGCAGGACGAGCAGGTCGTCCTGCGGCTGGACACGGCCAGCGGCGGCGAGATCCTCGACGGGCTCGGCATCGGCGTCCTCGCGGCGACGGCGTGGCCGGCGGAGGTCTTCGCGTTCCGCGCCGACGCGGGCCTGCCGGTGGTCTGATCGGACGAGCCGGGCCGCCGCGCCGCTTTGCGCCAGCAGCCGCCAGCTGTCGGGCGGCTCGGTCCGGTGTCGTGGCGCGGCGAGGCAGGCGCTCGTCCGGTCGTCCGGTCGTGCGGTCGTGTGGTGACCCGGTCGTGCAGTGACCCGGCGCCTGCCGTCAGCCCAGCCGCGCGGCGAGCCGCCGCGCGAGCGCCAGCGCCTGGGACAGGCCGGCGCGTCGCGCGTCGGCATCGGCGTCCGCCGCGGTGGCGAGCCGTTCCAGCAGCTCCACCAACTCCCGGGCCTGCGGCCCCGGCTCTCCGGGCGCATCCGCCGCGCCGCCGGCGCCCGGCGCCGGCACCTGCACGATCAACCGTTGCAGCCAACCGGCCAGCCGCTCCGCGCGGCTCCGGTCGGCGCGGGACCAGACAGCCCCCGCCGCGCGCGCCAGGACCAACTCCCCGACCACCGCGCCCGTCGCGTCCCGCAACGGCATCGTCTGCGACGACCGGTCCCGACGCTCGGGCGTCACCGGCGCCGGCGCGCCACCCAGCCCCGTCCAACGCAACTCGAGGTCGCTGACCGCCAGCGCCTCCATCAGGCGCGGCCGCGCCTGCTGCCATTGGGTGTCGACATCGGCGGCCGAGGTCACCGGCGCCCCGCCGCGGCCCAGCGCCAGCAGCAGGCCTTCGGCGCCATGCGGATCGGTGTCGAAGCGCGCCAGCTGTTCCAGCCGCGCCGGCAGTTCCGTCTGACCGAGCGTCGCCTCCAGCCGCTGGCGCTGCTGCTGGTGGAACCAGCTTGGGCCGAGCTGTTCCTGTTCCGCCATCAACTGCCCCAGCCGACCATGCGCCGCCGCCTGCAGCGAACGCGACTGGATCGCCTCGCCCAGCGCCAGCGCCTGCTGCGCCGGGACCGCGGCCTCCGCGCCGCGGCGCAGCTCGCTGATCAGCAGCAGCGTCTGCGCCTGCAGCCAGCGGTAACGGCAACGGCGCGCCAGGTCCTCTGCCTCGACCGCCAGCGTCAGCGCATGCTCCACCGCGCCGCTGTCGCGCGCGCAGCGGGCGTGGTGCCACATCGCCTCGGCCTCGTAATCTCGATGCCCGACCGCGCGCGCGTCGGCGCGGGCCTCGTCCAGCCGCGGCAGCGCCGCTTGCGGCCCCTGCGTCGCGCGCAGCGACACCGCGCGGTTCAGCGCGATCTTGGAGCGCATGTAGGGGTCGTCGCCCAGCTGCGGGTAGTGCAGCTCGGCCTGATCGAGCACCCGGCCGCCGCGCGCCCAGTCGCCCAGCGCGAAGCACAGGTGCGCCAGGCCGATCCGCGCCAGGCAGGCCCAGCGCGTCTCGTCATCGGCCAGCTCGAGTGTCTGGCTCCAGGCATTGCAGGCCTGGACGTAGTCGCCACGCTGGTAGTGCATGCGGCCCAGCGCCTCGCTGAGCTCGGCTGCCTCCTCCAGCAGCCGGTGCTGCAGCGCCCGCGCGAGCGCCCGTTCCAGCTCCGCCTGCAGCTCCGGCCCGCGGCCCCAGCGCTCGAGGATGAAGAAGGCGCCGAGCAGCACCTGGAACGGCGGCTCGCTCTCGCGGGCGATCAGCCGCTGCAGCCGGGGCAGCGCCAGCCCGGGACGGCGCATCACCAGGCGCTCCCAGCGCGCCTGCGGGTTCGACACCGCCTTGGCCGGCGCCCCGCCGCGCGGCGCGGCCGCGGCCCGTGCCCGCGCGCCCCGGCCCTTGCCGGCGCCTTCTGCCCGATCGGCCCGTTCGCCCCGTTCGCTCCGCTCGCCCGCTGCCATGTGCATTCCGTCCACTGCCGCCCCGGTCGGGGCCAGCCGGCAGCATACCGGCCGCCCCCGGCGGATCCTCCCCGCATCTCTACCGAGACGCACCGGTCGCTTTCCGCCTGTCGCCCGGACCTGGCGCTCCTGTCGGCCTCCCCGGCCGGCCCGGCCTGCTGGCTGGCGCCCTGGCCTGTCGCCGCCACGCCAACGAAAAGAGGCCCCGAAGGGCCTCTTGAGGGGCGGGCAGCGCCGCCCGCCGGGGCATCTCGCCCGGATCAGTCCGCGTCCTGGAACGCCTCGTCGCGCTTGTTCTTGATGGACGGCAGCATCACCACCACCACCATCAGCGCCGCCGCGATCAGCAGCCCCGCCGACAGCGGCCGGGACAGGAAGGTGCTCCAGTCGCCGCGCGACAGCAGCAGCGCCCGGCGCAGGTTCTCTTCCATCATCGGGCCCAGGATGAAGCCCAGCAGCAGCGGCGCGGGTTCGCAGCTCAGCTTGTAGAAGAGGTAGCCGATCACCGCGAACGCCGCCGTCATGAACACGTCGAAGTTGTTGTTGTTCAGCGTGTAGGTGCCGATGCAGCAGAACACGACGATCGCCGGGAACAGGAAGCGGTAGGGCACCGTCAGCAGCTTGATCCAGATGCCGATCAGCGGCAGGTTCAGGATCACCAGCATCAGGTTGCCGACCCACATCGAGGCGATCAGGCCCCAGAACAGTTCCGGGTTGCTGGTCATGACCTGCGGGCCGGGCTGGATGCCCTTGATCGTCATCGCGCCCACCATCAGCGCCATCACCGCGTTGGGCGGGATGCCCAGCGTCAGCATCGGGATGAACGAGGTCTGCGCGCCGGCGTTGTTGGCCGACTCGGGACCGGCCACGCCCTGGATGGCGCCCTTGCCGAACTTCTCCGGCGTCTTGGAGATCTTCTTCTCCAGCGTGTAGGCCGCGAAGGACGCCAGCAGCGCGCCGCCGCCCGGCAGCACGCCCAGCAGCGAACCCAGCGTCGTGCCGCGCAGCACCGCCGGCCAGGCGTCGTGGAAGTCCTGCTTGGTCGGCCACAGGCCCTTCACGCTCTTGGTGAAGACCTCGCGATGCTCGGCCGGCTGGCCCAGGTTCGCGATGATCTCGCCGAAGCCGAAGATGCCCATCGCGATCACGACGAAGTTGATGCCGTCGGTCAGCTCGGGCACGTCGAACGAGAAGCGCGGCGTCCCGGAGATCACGTCGGTGTTGATCTGCCCGAGCAGCAGGCCCAGCAGGATCATCGAGATCGCCTTGACCAGCGAGCCCGAGGCCAGCACCACCGCGCCGATCAGGCCCAGCACCATCAGCGAGAAGTACTCGGCGGGGCCGAACTTGAAGGCCAGCTCGGTCAGCGGCGGCGCGAAGGCCGCGATGATGACCGTGCCCACGCAGCCGGCGAAGAACGAGCCCAGGCCCGCCGCCGCCAGCGCGGCGCCGGCGCGGCCCTGGCGCGCCATCTGGTAGCCGTCGATCGCGGTGACGACGGACGAGGACTCGCCCGGCACGTTGATCAGGATGGCGGTCGTCGAGCCGCCGTACTGCGCGCCGTAGTAGATGCCGGCCAGCATGATCAGCGCCGGCGTCGCGTCCAGCGAATAGATCGACGGCAGCAGCATCGCGATCGTGGCGACCGGGCCCAGGCCCGGCAGCACGCCGATCAGGGTGCCGAGCACCGCGCCGCCGAAGGCGTACAGGAGGTTCTCCGGCGTGAACGCCGTGCCGAACCCCATCATCAGGTTGTTGAGCAGATCCATGCGTGTCTCCTCAGCCGCCCAGGAAGGTCGGCCAGATGGGGATCACGAGATTCAGACCCCAGATGAAGATCGCGTAGCTGCCGGCGGTCAGCACGACGCTGCTCAGCAGCGCGTCGCGCCATTTGAATTCGTCGCTGGCCATCGAGGCGCAGGTGATCAGCAGCGGCAGCGTGATGATCATCCCGAGCCGCGGCAGCGCGAAGCCGAACAGGACGATCGACCCGACCACGATCAGCAGCGGCTTCCAGGCGAAGGCGCCGACCGGCTGGCCGCCCTCCGACTCGATGGTCAGCGCCTTGAACAGCACCACCGCGCCGAGCAGCGCGAGCAGGATGCCCAGCCCGAACGGGAAATAACCAGGCCCGGGGCGGGCGGACGTGCCAAAGCTGTAGTTGATGATCGAGCCGCACGCGAACGCGACGCCAACGACCACGAACATCAGCCCTGACCAGAAGTCGCGTTGACTCTTGATCTTCATCGAGGGGACCTCTATCGGCTTGAATGGGCGCGATTCTAGGAATCGCGCGCCCCCTCGGCGTCTGTGGTTATCACGTAAGCGGCAACGGCGCCAATCGCACGCCGCCTGAGGCGGGCTTCACGCCGCCACCCGGATGAGGGGGGCGGCCCCCCCGGCCGGCGCTCAGGATTCCCAGGTCGGCGTGCTGCGCAGGACCTCGTCCATCGTGGTGAACCCTTCGGCCACCTTCATCGCGCCGGCCAGCCGCAGCGGGCGCAAGCCCTCCTGCAGCGCCTGGCGCCGCAGCGCCCCCATGTCGGTGTTGGGATGCAGGTGCTTGCGCACGCTGTCGCTGAGCAGCAGCAGCTCGTACAGGCCGGAGCGGCCGCGGTAGCCGGTGTTGCGGCAGTCCAGGCAGCCGACCGGGCGGTACGGCTTGACGCCGCCGTTGAGCCGCCAGGGCTTGAGCATCTCGTTGAGCGTGTCGCGGGTGACGTCCGGATCGGGCTCCTTGCAGGTCGGGCACAGCGTGCGCACCAGGCGCTGCGCGAGCACGCCGATCACCGTCGCGTCGATCAGGTAGTTGGGCACGCCCAGGTCGACCATCCGCGTGATCGCCGAGGCCGAGTCGTTGGTGTGCAGCGTCGAGAACACCAGGTGGCCGGTCAGCGAGGCCTGGATCGCCATCTCGGCGGTCTCCAGGTCGCGGATCTCGCCCACCATGATGATGTCCGGGTCCTGGCGCATCAGCGCGCGCAGGCCCTCGGCGAAGTTGAAGTCGATGGCCGGCTGCACCTGCGACTGGTTGAACGCCGGCTCGATCATCTCGATCGGGTCCTCGACGGTGCAGACGTTGACCTCCTCGGTGGCCAGGCGCTTGAGCGTCGAGTACAGCGTCGAGGTCTTGCCGCTGCCGGTCGGGCCGGTGACCAGGATGATCCCGTGCGGCCGGCTGGTCAGCCGGTTCCAGCGCTCGGCGTCGTGGCCGGAGAAGCCCAGCTGCGCCAGGTCCTTGACCGCGGTGTCGGGGTCGAAGATCCGCATCACCATCTTCTCGCCGAAGGCGGTGGGCAGCGTCGACAACCGCATTTCCACTTCCTCGCCGGCGGGATTGCGGGTCTTGATGCGGCCGTCCAGCGGGCGGCGCTTCTCGACCACGTCCATGCGGCCCAGCAGCTTGATGCGCGCGGTCATCGCGCTCATCACCGTCGGCGGCAGCTGGTACACGGTATGCAGCACGCCGTCGATGCGGAAGCGGATCACGCCCATCTCGCGGCGCGGCTCCAGGTGGATGTCGCTGGCGCGCTGGTCGAAGGCGTACTGCCAGAGCCAGTCCACCACCTGCACCACGCCCTGGTCGTTGGCGTCGAGCTGGCGGTTGCTGCGGCCGAGCTCGACCAGCTGCTCGAAGCTGGCGGGCTGGTTGATCTCGCCCGACTTCGTCGCCGCGCGCACCGAGCGCGCCAGCGTGAAGAACTCGGTCGTCAGGCGCGAGATCTCCTGCGGGCTGGCCAGCACCAGCTTGACCCGCTTGCGGGTGTGCGACTCGATCTGCGGCACCCAGCCGATGTCCAGCGGCTCGGCGGTGGCGATCGTCACGTCGGTCAGGCCGACCTGGATCGGCAGGCAGCGGCGCGCCTCGGCATAACTGGCCGACATCACGTCGGCGACACGGCCGACGTCGACCTTCAGCGGATCGATCCGGACATAGGGCAGCTTGAGCCGGCCGGCCAGCCACTCGGTCAGCAGCTCGACGTCCAGCGGCCGGCCGTTGGACACGCGCACCAGGCTGGCGCTGGCCAGCCGCGCCAGCGGATGCTGCGCGCTGTGGCCGGCGCCCAGCCGGGTCTCGGTGCGCTGCACCTGCTCCGCGTCGATGACGCCGTCCTCCGCCAGCCAGTGCAGCAGCTGGCGCCAGTCGAGCTTGGTGCCGGCGGTGTCCTCGGCCTTGGTCTTGTGCTTCATGGTCACTCGTCGGCGGCGGCGGCCGCATGGATCTGGTGAATCACGTTCATCGGCAGCGGCCGGACCAGCTTGAGCCACTTGCGCGCCGGCAGCTCATGGCGCGCCTCGATGTGCTCGGCGCGCTGCTCCAGGACCTCGCGCTCGGGCACCGTCACGCCGCGCGCGGCGACGACGATGGTGTTGCCCTCGCGGGTCGGCGTCAGGTGCCAGACCTGGTCGCTGCCGAAGACCTTGCCGATGCGCGCCGCGCTGCGCGCGAAGCTGGCGCTGCGGCCGAACAGGTTGACCGTCATGAGCCCGCCGTCGGCCAGCACGCGGCGGCAGTCGGCGTAGAAGCCCTCGTCGTCGAGCACCGGCGCGGCGGCCTCGTGGTCGTAGAGATCGACGTTGAGCACCTGCGCCGTGCCCCAGTTCGCCGCGTCGGCGACCCAGCGGCCGGCGTCCTCGTTGAGCACGCGCAGCCGCTCATCGTCGTCGGGCAGGTGGAACCAGTGGCGGTTGGCGCTGATGACGCTCGGGTTGATCTCGACCGCCGTGGTCTTCATCTTCAGCTGCTTGCGGGTGAAGCGCGTCAGCGCGCCGGCGCCCAATCCCAGCTGCACCGCCTGGCCCTGCGTCATCTCGCGGGCGTCGCGCCACAGCATCCAGGCCATCATGCGCTGGACGTACTCGAGCTCCAGCTTCTCGGGCTTCTTGACCCGCATCGCCCCCTGCACCCAGATCGAGTCGAGGTGGAGGAAACGCACGCCGTCGAATTCGCTCAGCGTCGCCTCGACCCATTCGGTCGTCCTGCCGCCCTTGTTCCTCGAGTCCCGGTTCTTGCTCACGGCTGCCGTTCCCGCGCCGGGCTCACCGGCCCGGTCGCTTCAGATGTCGTTCGAAGGCCCGGCGAGCTGCCGCCAGGCGCGAAGCTTGGCATCGTAGGGCATCGTGTAGGCCGGGCTGGAGCTGGGCAGCCCCAGGACGCGGTAACGGGCTGCAAGCGGCCCGAGCTGCCTGAGCCCGAAACGCAGCGCCGTGCCGCCGTTGAAGCCGATGGTGCGCAGCGCCGGCAGCTGCTCGATGAGCCGGCCGAGGTCGCTGGCGAAGGGATTGCGGATCGCGCTGTCGAGGCTGCCTTCGCGCTCGGTCTCGGTGATCACGTCCCAGACGGCGACGCGGTGCGCGCGGAGCGCGGCCAGGCGCTCCGGGTAGCCCATCGCGGCGAGGTCGACGCCGAAGACGTCGCCGACCAGCCGCCAGAACTGGTTGCGCGGGTGGCCGTAGTACTGCTGCGCGCGCAGCGAGGCGACGCCGGGGAAGCTGCCCAGCAGCAGCCACTCGGCGTCCGGCGCGTGGACTGGCGCCAGGCCCTGCCAGCGCGCGGGGTCCAGGGCATCGGCGGAGTCGATCGTGTCAGCCATGCGGGGCCGGGGCATCCAGCGCGCCCAGGCGCGGCAGCGCGGCGCGGGCGTTGCGCGCGGTGATCGCCGCGGCCTCGGCCGGCGTCCAGCCGCGCAACTCGGCGAGGCAGGCGCCGATGCGCGGCAGCTCGCCGGGTTCGTTGCGCGAGCTCGCGCCGGCGGCGCGCTCCTCGACGGTGCGGTAGAGCCAGTGCGGCGGGATGTCGGGCGCGTCGGTCTCGACGACCAGCGCCTCCTGCGGCAGCTCGGCGGCCAGGCGGCGGATCTGCAGCGAGCGGTCGAAGGTCACCGTGCCGCCGAAGCCCAGCTTGAAGCCGAGCTCGAGGAAGGCGTCCGCCTGCTGCCGGCTGCCGTTGAACGCGTGGCCGATGCCGCCGGTCGCCAGCCCGACGCGGCGCAGGCCGGCGAGCAGCTGGTCGGCGCTGCGGCGCACGTGCAGGATCACCGGCAGGCCGTGGCGCTTCGCCAGCTTGAGCTGCTCGACGTAGAAATGCCGCTGCGTCGCCTCGTCGAGCCCCTTCACGAAGAAGTCCAGCCCGATCTCGCCGATGCCCACCAGCCGCGGATCGTCGCGGCACTCGGCCAGCATCCGGTCCAGGCGGCCGAGGTCCTCCTCGCGCGCCTGCATCACGTACAGCGGGTGGATGCCCAGCGCGTAGGCGAAACGGTGCTCGTGCGCGAGCGCCCTCACCCGCTCGAAGTTCCCGGCGACGACCGCCGGGATCACGACTTGCGACACGCCGGCGGCGCGGGCGCGCGCGACGACCGCGTCACGGTCGGCGTCGAACTCCGACGCGTCGAGATGGCAGTGCGTGTCGGTCCACATCGGGTCCGCCGGGACGCGCGGCGCGCTTCAGCGGAAGACCACCGTCCGGTGGCCGTTGAGCAGCACGCGGTGCTCGGCATGCCACTGGATCGCGCGGGCCAGCGTCACGCATTCGACGTCGCGGCCGATGGCCACGAGCTGGTCCGGCGTCATCGAGTGGTCGATCCGGGCGACGTCCTGCTCGATGATCGGCCCCTCGTCGAGGTCGGAGGTCACGTAGTGCGCGGTCGCGCCGATCAGCTTGACGCCGCGCTCATGCGCCTGGTGATAAGGCCGCGCGCCCTTGAAGCTGGGCAGGAAGCTGTGGTGGATGTTGATCGCGCGGCCTTCGAGGAAGCGGCACATCTCCGGCGACAGGATCTGCATGTAGCGCGCCAGCACGACCAGGTCGATCTGCTGGTCCTCGATCAGCTCGCGGATCTTGCGTTCCTGCGCCTGCTTCTGCTCGTCGCTGGCCTGCAGCAGCGGCAGGTGGTGGAAGGGGATGTCGTGCGACGCGGCCAGTTGATAGAAGTCGCGGTGGTTGGAGACGATGGCCGGGATCTCGATCGCGAGGTGGCCGGTCTGGACGCGGAACAGCAGGTCGTTCAGGCAGTGCCCCAGCTTGGACACGAGCAGCAGCACGCGGGTCTTGCGCTGGGCGTCCACCAGTTCCCAGTCCATCGACAGCCGCTGGGCCAGCGGCGTGAAGACCTCGCGCAGCGCGGCGGCGGGACGGGGCTCGGCGCATTCGAATTCGATGCGCATGAAGAAGCGGCGGTGGTCGGCGTCGCCGTGCTGGGCCGAGGTCAGGATGTTGGCGCCCTGCTCCAGCAGGACGCCGGTGACGGCATGCACGATGCCGGCCTGGTCGGGGCAGCTGAGCTTCAGGATGAAGCGGGTGGACGGAGTGGCCGAGGGGTGCGTCGAGGCGGTCATGATGCCGCGCATCGTAATCCAGCGATCGCGCGGCGCCGGCCCGGACGGCGCCTGGCCATGGGGTCGGACGCCTCGCGATCGGGCAACCCAGCCTCGGCCGCTCCGGGCAGTGCGATGCGGTGCGCTGCGGGCCGCGGCTCAGGCCACGATCGGCTGCAGCGCGCCGCCGACCAGGCGGCGCTGGTGCTCGCAGCGCGCGGCCAGGTCCTGGTCGTGGGTGACCATCACGAAGGCGGTGCCCAGTTCCCGCGCCATCTCCAGCATCAGGTCGAAGACCGTCGCGGCGGTGCCGCGGTCCAGGTTGCCGGTGGGCTCATCGGCCAGCACGCAGGCCGGACCGGTGACCAGCGCCCGGGCGATCGCGACGCGCTGGCGTTCGCCGCCGGACAGCTCGCCGGGACGGTGCAGCACGCGCGGCCCCAGGCCCACGCGCGTCAGCACCTGCCGCGCCTGTTCGCGCGCCTGTTCCTGCGGCATGCGGCGGATGCGCAGCGGCATCGCGACGTTGTCCAGCGCGTTGAACTCCGGCAGCAGGTGGTGGAACTGGTAGATGAACCCGAGGTGCCGGTTGCGCCAGTCGCCGCGAGCCTTCTGGCCGAGCGTCGCGAGGTCGCGGCCCATCAGCTCCACGCGGCCGGCCGACGGCTCGTCCAGCCCGCCCAGCAGGTGCAGCAGCGTGCTCTTGCCCGATCCCGACGCGCCCAGCACCGCCAGCGTCTCGCCGGCCTTGACCGTCAGGTCCAGGTCCTTGAACACCTGCACGTCGAGGGGTCCCTCGACGAAGCGCTTGCCCAGCCCCAGGCTCTGCAGGACCACCTGGCCCGGCGCGCCCGCGCCCTTGGCCTTGACTTCATTCATAACGCAGCGCCTCCGCCGGTTGGACGCGGCTGGCGCGCCAGCTCGGATACACCGTCGCGACGAAGGCCAGGATCAGCGAGATCACGGTGATCGGCACGATGTCGGCCCATTGCGGATCGCTGGGCATGTGGCTGATCACGTAGATGCTCGCCGGCAGGAAGGTGGTGTGCAGCAGCCGCTCGATGAACGGCACGATCACATCCAGGTTGTGCGCGACCACCAGCCCCAAGCCCAGGCCGCCCAGCGTGCCAATCACGCCGGCCAGCGCGCCCTGGATCATGAACACGCCCATGATCGAGCGCGGGCTCGCGCCCAGCGTGCGCAGGATCGCGATGTCGGCCTGCTTGTCCGTGACCGTCATCACCAGCGTCGACACCAGGTTGAAGGCGGCGACCGCCACGATCAGCGTCAGGATGATCCCCATCATCCGTTTCTCGACCTGCACCGCGTCGTACCAGTTCGCGTTGGTCCGCGTCCAGTCGCGCACGTAGATGCCGCGGCTCAGCTGCCGTTGGAGTTGCGCGCCCACCTCGCGCGCTTGCTGCACGTCGCGCAGCTTCAGCTGGACGCCGCTCGGCGTGCCGGTCCTGAAGACCTTGGCGGCATCGACGACGTGAATCAACGCCAGGCCGCTGTCGTACTCGTAATGTCCCGCCTCGAACACGCCGACCAGCGTGAACTGACGCAGCGTCGGCTGCACGCCCAGCGGCGTCACCTGCCCCGAGGGGATCGCCAGCGTGATCTTGTCGCCCCGCTGCACGCCCAGTTGCCGCGCCAGCTCCACGCCCAGGATCACGTTCCATTGGCCGGGCTGCAGGCGTTCCAGCAGGCCCTCCTTCGCCAGCTGCGCCGCGATCGGGGTCACGCTCGGCTCGAACGCCGGATCAATCCCCCGCACGATCGTCCCGCGCATGTCAGAACCCCGCGCGATCAGCGCCTGGCCCGACACGAAAGGCGCAGCCGCCACGACCTCGGGATTCTTCTTCGCCTCGTCGGCGACGGTGCGCCAATCCGGAAGACCCTCGCCGGTGTCGTTCAGCAGCTCGACGTGCGCGATCACCGACAACATCCGCTCACGGACCTCCTTCTGGAAGCCGTTCATCACCGACAACACAATGATCAACGCGGCAACGCCTAGAGCGATGCCCAGCATCGAGACGCCGGAAATGAAGGAGATGAAACGGTTGCGGCGACCTCCGCGCCCGGCTCGCGTGTAACGCCAGCCAATCTGCAACTCATAGGGCCAGTTCATAGGGGGTGGATGCTAACCGCTCACCCGGCGACAGCCGCTTATGCGAGGCTGATGAGCAGCAGACGTCCGGGACGGCGCCCGGGCCGGCGGCGCACTCCGCCGGGCGCCAACTCACTCCGCTCACCTGCGGCTCGCTTCGTTCAAACAGACGGCGCCCTGGTCAGCCCGGCACGCTCCGTGCGCCGCCGGCCCGGGCGCCGTCCCTACCGTCCGCGCGGAGAGCCCCCCACTCAGTGCGCTTCGTCCCAGTTGGCGCCAACACCCACCTCGGCCAGCAAGGGAACCTTCAGGGCGGCGACACCAGCCATCAGGGTCGGCACTTCGGATTTCACCCAGTCCAGTTCCTCGTCGGGGACCTCGAAGACCAGTTCGTCATGCACCTGCATCACGATCCGCGTCTTCTTGCCCTGCTCGTCCAGCGCCTGCTGCACCGCGATCATCGCCAGCTTGATCAAGTCCGCCGCCGTGCCCTGCATCGGCGCATTGATCGCCTGGCGCTCAGCACCGCTGCGGCGCGGACCGTTGCCCGAATTGATCTCCGGCAGCCACAGCCGACGCCCGAAGACCGTCTCGACGTACCCCTTCTCCTTCGCGAACTGCTTCGTGTCGTCCATGTAGCGACGCACGCCCGCGAAACGGGTGAAGTAACGATCGATGTAGTCCTTCGCCGCCTTGTTCTCGATGCCCAGCGACTGCGCCAGCCCGAACGCCCCCATCCCGTAGATCAATCCGAAGTTGATCGTCTTGGCGTAACGGCGCTGCTCGGGCGTCACCGCCTCCAGGTCGCCGCCGAAGACCTCCGCCGCCGTCGCGCGGTGGACGTCCTGGCCCTCCTGGAACGCCTTCAGCAGGCCCGGGTCCTCGCTCATGTGCGCCATGATCCGCAGCTCGATCTGCGAATAGTCCGCCGACACGATCCGGTGTCCCGGCGGCGCGATGAAAGCCTCCCGCACGCGGCGGCCGTCGGCCGTGCGGATCGGGATGTTCTGCAGGTTGGGCTCGTTGCTCGACAAGCGTCCCGTCACCGCCACCGCCTGCGAGTAGGTCGTGTGCACCCGGCCCGTCTTCGCATTCACCATCAGCGGCAGCTTGTCCGTGTAGGTGCTCTTGAGCTTGGACAGCGCCCGGTACTCCAGGATCTTCGCCGGCAGCGGGAAGTCCGCCGACAGCTTCTCCAGCACCTCCTCGTCGGTCGACGGCGCGCCGGTGGCGGTGCGCTTGACCACGGGCAGGCCCAATCGGTTGAACAGGATCTCCCCGATCTGCTTGGGCGAGCCGATGTTGAACGGCTGGCCCGCGATCTCGTAGGCCGACTGCTCCGCGGCGACCATGCGCTGGCCCAGGTCGGCGCTCTGCGCCTGCAGCCGCGCCGCGTCGATCAGCACGCCGTTGCGCTCGATGCGCGCCAGCAGCGCCGAGACCGGGATCTCGATCTGCTCGTAGATGAACTTCAAGCCCTCGTCGGCCGCCAGCCGCGGCATCAGCGTCTGATGCACGTGCAGGCACATCTCGGAGTCCTCGCACGAGTACTCCGACGCCTTGGCCACCTCCACCTGCGCGAACGGGATCTGGTGCGCGCCCTTGCCGCACAGGTCCTCGTAGCTCAAGCCCTTGCGGCCCAGCACGCGGTCGGCCAGCGCCTCCAGCCCGTGGCCGCGATGCGCCTCCAGGACATAGCTCTCGAGCATCGTGTCGTAGGCCGTGCCCTGGACCGCGATGCCGTGGTTGGCCAGCACGTGGGTGTCGTACTTGACGTTCTGCGCCACCTTCTTCTTCAGCGGATCCTCCAGCCACGGCTTGAGCCGGGCCAGCACCTCGTCCATCGGCAGCTGCTCGGGCGCGTCCGGCCCCTCGTGGCGCAGCGGGATGTAGGCCGCCTTGCCGGGCTCGACGCTGAAACTGATGCCCACGATGCGCGCCTGCATCGGATCGAGCGAATCGGTCTCGGTGTCGAAGGCGGCCAGTTCGGCGCCCTGCAGCCGCTCGACCCAGGCGTCCAGCCGGGAGAAGTCGACGATGGTCTCGTACTGCTTGTCGACCGGGATCGCCGGCGGCTGGTGCTCGGCGAAGGCGTCGCCCGGGCGCGCGCCAAGGTCGGCCTCCGGCGCCGCGTGCTTCGGCGCCGCGCCGCCGAGCTTGCCTTCCAGGTCGCGCTTCCACGTCTTGAAGCCGTTGCGCGTGTAGAAGTCCAGCAGGCCGGCCTCGTCGACCGGGTTGAAGGCCAGCGCCTCCAGCGCCGGCCAGCCGGCGACATGCATGCACAGGTCGCAATCCAGCTTCACCGTGACCAGCTTGCGGCCCATCGGCAGCCAGTCCAGCGCCTTGCGCAGGTTCTCGCCGGCCACCCCCTTGATCTTGTCCGCGTTGGCGATGACGCCGTCCAGCGAGCCATGCTCGGCGATCCACTTGGCCGCCGTCTTCGGACCGACCTTCTCGACGCCGGGCACGTTGTCCACCGTGTCGCCCATCAGCGTCAGGTAGTCGACGATGCGGTCCGGCGCCACGCCGAACTTGGCCAGCACGCCGGCCTCGTCCAGCTTCTCGTTGCTCATCGTGTTGATCAGCGTGACGTCGGGTGTGACCAGCTGCGCCAGGTCCTTGTCGCCGGTGGAGATCACCACCTGGTGCCCGGCTTGCGCCGCCACCCGCGACAGCGTGCCGATGCAGTCGTCGGCCTCGATGCCGGGCACGGTCAGGACCGGCCAGCCCAGCAGCTTCACCACCTCGTGGATCGGGTCGATCTGCGCGCGCAGGTCGTCGGGCATCGGGGCGCGCTGGGCCTTGTACTCGGGGTACCACTCGTCGCGGAAGGTCGGGCCGGAGGCGTCGAAGACGCAGGCGGCGTGCTCGGCGCCGAAGTCGTCGCGCAGCTTCTTCAGCATCGCCACCATCCCGTGCAGGGCGCCGGTGGGCTGCCCTTCGGGGCCGCGCAGGTCGGGCAAGGCGTGGTAGGCGCGGTAGAGGTAGCTGGAACCGTCGACCAGCAGCATCAGAGGTTTGCTCATCCCGGCATTGTTGCAGGCGCGCGCCACCCGCCCTGTCAGCAGACCCCGCCTGCGTCGGGCCCTCGCCCGAGGGAGGGGGTCCGGACGGGCCCGGCGCATAGAATCGGCCCCACCATGAACACCACCCGCCTCGCCCCGCTGTTCGCCGCCCTGACCGCCCTCGCGCTGCCGGCCTTCGCCGCCGACGCGCCGGCGAGCGCGGCGCCCGCTCCGGCCAAGGCCCCGGCGCCGCAGACCTTCCGCGACGTGCCGGACGTGAAGGTCGAGCAGCTCGTCAACGAAGACGACAAGGTTCGCATCGAGGAGACCCGGGTGCGGGGCCTGACCCAAAAGGTCGTGGTCAAGAACAAGGACAGCAAGGCGCCCGAGTACGAGATCCTGCTCGGCGACACCGGACGCGACCTCCCCACCCGCCAGGGCGCCGACCGCGGCAACGCGGGTTCGCGCGTCTGGCGCATCTTCAATTTCTGACCGGCGGGGCACGGCCGCCGCAGGCCCGCCCCCGGTCCGTTCTTTTTCCGCTTCATGGCCGTATTCACCGACGTCTCGCCCGAGCAGGCGCAAACGCTGCTCGACACGCTGAACCTGGGCGAACTCCAGTCGCTCAAGGGCATCACCGCCGGCATCGAGAACACCAACTACTTCGTCACCACCGCCCGTGGCGCCGAGCGCCGCGAGTACGTGCTGACGATCTTCGAGCGGCTGACCTTCGAGCAGCTGCCCTTCTACCTGGAACTGATGCGCCACCTCGCCCGCAAGGGCGTGCCGGTGCCCGCGCCGCAGGCCGATGCGCAGGACCGCATCCTGCACCGCGTCGCCGGCAAGCCGGCCGCCGTCGTGGACAAGCTGCGCGGCGGCCACCAGCTCGCGCCCGACCAGTTCCATTGCGAGCAGGTCGGCGCCGGCCTGGCCCGGATGCATGTCGCCGGCCAGGACTTCCCGATGCACCAGGACAACCTGCGCGCGCTGCCCTGGTGGCGCGAGACGGTGCCGGTGGTGCTGCCGCACCTGGCGCCGGCGCAGGCCGCGCTGCTGAGCGAGGAACTGGCCTTCCAGGAACAGCTCGCCCCGGCGGCCGCCGCGCTGCCGCGCGGGCCGGTGCACGCGGACCTGTTCCGCGACAACGTGATGTTCGAGGGCCTGCCCGGCCGCGAGCAGCTCAGCGGTTTCTTCGACTTCTACTTCGCCGGCATCGACAGCTTCCTGTTCGACCTCTGCGTCTGCCTGAACGACTGGTGCATCGACCTGGACAGCGGCCGGCTGGACGAGCAGCGCGCGTCCGCCTTCGTGCGGGCCTATGAATCGGTGCGGCCGCTGACCGGCGCCGAGCACCGGCTGCTGCCCGGCCTGCTGCGCGCCGCGGCGCTTCGCTTCTGGATCTCGCGCCTGTGGGACTTCCATTTGCCCCGCGAGGCCAGCCTCCTCCAACCCCACGATCCCACCCATTTCGAGCGCGTCCTGCGCGAGCGCGTCGCCAATCCGTGGCATGCGCTGGAGTCCTTGCCATGATCCTGCACCTGCAATCGGTTCCGCCGCGCAACGGCCTGCTCTGGGTGCGCCACGGCCTCAAGGTGCTGCAGCGCAAGCCGATCGCGCTGATCGGCCTGTTCGCGGTGTTCCTGCTGGTGTCCTCGCTGCTGCAGCTGGTGCCGCTGCTGGGCCAACTGGTGGTGCTGGCGGCGCTGCCGCTGGTGTCGCTGGCCTTCATGCTGGCCTCGCACCAGGTGCTGCAGTCCCACACGCCGACCGCGGCCATCTTCGCGCAGCCGCTGCAGCTGACCAAGGAACGCCGCCGCGACCAGCTGCTGCTGGGCCTGCTCTACGCCGGCAGCACGATCGCGGTGATGTTCCTGGCCCACTGGCTGGACGGCGGCGCGCTGGTGCGCGCGGTCGGGCAGATCGCCGCCGGCGCCGAGAAGGCCGACCCGAAGGCGGTCGAGGCCACGATGGCCGACCCCTCGCTGACCACCGGCATCGGGCTGCGCCTGCTGCTGACCGGGCTGATCTCCATCCCCTTCTGGCACGCGCCGGCGCTGATCCACTGGGGCGGCCAGGGCGTGATGCAGGCGCTGTTCTCCAGCACGCTGGGCGTGTGGCGCAACAAGGGCGCCTTCGCGCTGTCGGGCCTGGTCTGGGTCGGGCTGACCTTCGGCACGACGATGGTGCTGACCATCGTCGGCCTGCTGCTCGGGCTGGCCAACTTCCTGCCCTACCTGCTGGTGCCGCTGGCGATGATCCTGACCACGGGCTTCTACTGCTCGCTGTACTTCACCTTCATCGACTGCTTCATGTTCGGCGCGCCGCGCGACCTGCCCGAGACTTCCGGCACCCCGTCCTGAACGCCATTCGCACCGCCGTCGCGCGGTGAACGGATTGAAGGATCTCTAACGACTTTTTCACGGCGTCGTCACCTGCCCTTCGCAGAATCCGCCCGCACTTTCTTTGCAGCGGAGCCTTCACGAATGAGCAAGCAGCACGACATCGTTGCCAGCCAGAACGCGGTCAACGACTACGACGAGGACGCGGTGGTCAACCCGTCCGCGAACCCGCATTTCGAGGACATCCTCGCCGCGCGCCTGTCGCGCCGGGTCGCCCTCAAGGGCGGCATCAGCACCACGGCCGCCGCGCTGCTTGGCGGCTCGATCCTGAGCGCCTGCGGCAGCGACGACGATCCTGCCCCGGCGCCCGCCCCGGCCCCCGCGCCGCAGCTCAAGCTGGGCTTCACCGCCGTGGCCAAGAACAAGAACGACCTGGTCACCGTGGCCGACGGCTACAACGTCAGCATCCTGCACGCGCTGGGCGACCCGATGCACTTCGGCGACGAGTCCTGGAAGGACGACGGCTCCGAGACCGCCGACTCCTACAACCGCCGCATCGGCGACGGCCATGACGGCATGTACTGGTTCGGCCTGGGCGAAGCCGGCGCCTTCGACGCCAAGCGCTCCGACCGCGGCCTGCTGGCGGTGAACCACGAGTACGTGGTCGCCCCCTACGTGCTGCATCCGGCCGGCCGCGCCGCCGGCGCCGCGCGCAACGCCGCCGAGGTCGAGAAGGAGATCTACGCCCACGGCATCAGCGTCGTCGAGGTCAAGCGCGACGGCGCCAACACGACGATGGTGCGCGGCTCGCGCTACAACCGCCGCGTGACCTCCGCCACGACGATGGACTTCACCGGCCCGGCCAAGGGCAACGCGCAGCTGCAGACGCTGTTCAGCCCGACCGCCGTGCAGACCCGCGGCACCAACAACAACTGCGCCAACGGCTACACCCCGTGGGGCACCTACCTGACCTGCGAGGAAAACTACCTCAACGTGATCAGCCGCGGTGCCGGCGACGACGCCTCGCGCAGCGCCAAGGAAGTGGCCAGCCTGAACCGCTACGGCCTGCCGCAGAACCGCAAGAGCCCCTACCTGTGGGAAACCGCTGGCAGCGCCGACCTGTACGCCCGCTGGAACTCGTCGGTGACCGGCGCCGCCGCCACGGCCGACTACCGCAACACGATCAACACCTTCGGCTGGGTGGTGGAGATCGACCCGTTCGCGCCGGACTCGACGCCGGCCAAGCGCACCGCGCTGGGCCGCTTCAACCATGAAGGCGCCTGGCCCGCCGAGGCGGTCGCCGGCAAGCCGGTCGTCATCTACATGGGCGACGACTCGCGCAACGAGTACATCTACAAGTTCGTGTCCAAGGCCAACTGGGACGCGGCCGACGTGGGCAAGGGCATGGCCGCCGGCGCGAAGTACCTGGACGAGGGCACGCTGTACGTGGCCAAGTTCAACGCCGACGGCACCGGCAACTGGATGGAACTGACGTTCAACAAGAACGGCCTGACCGCCACCGCCGCGTACCCGTTCGCGGACCAGGGCGACGTCGTGATCAACGCGCGCATCGCCGCCGACATCCTCGGCGCGACCAAGATGGACCGTCCGGAGTGGGGCGCGGTGCACCCCACCAACGGCGAGGTCTACATGACCCTGACCAACAACAGCAACCGCGTGGCCAACACCGCCACGCCGACCGGCAGCCAGCTCAAGCCGGACGCCGCGAACCCGCGCTACTACGAGGACATGAAGGGCGCGACCTCGCAGAAGGGCAACCCCAACGGCCACATCATCCGCTGGAAGGAAGACGCGGCCGACGTCACCAAGATGACCTGGGACGTGTACCTGTTCGGCGCGCAGCAGGACGCGGCGGCGGACGTGAACCTGTCGTCGCTGACCGACGTGAACGACTTCTCCAGCCCGGACGGCCTGTTCTTCGACAAGCGCGGCATGCTGTGGATCCAGACCGACGACGGCGCCTACACCGACGTGACCAACTGCATGATGCTGGCCGCCCTGCCGGGCAAGGTCGGCGACGGCGGCGTGGCCACGGCCGCGGGCGGCACGCAGACGCGCGCCGGCACCAAGGCCACGGCCGACACGCTGCGCCGCTTCCTGGTCGGTCCGAAGGAATGCGAGATCACCGGCATCGCGATGACGCCGGACAACAAGACGCTGTTCTTCAACGTGCAGCACCCGGGCGAGGAAACGACGCCGGACTTCGCCGCCAAGACCTTCGGCAGCTACTGGCCGGCCAACCAGGCCGACGCCACCGCCAAGAAGCGTCCGCGCTCGGCCACCGTCGTCATCACCCGCAAGGACGGCGGCGAGATCGGCATCTGATCGAGCTCAGCCCCTGACCGCGAAGCCCGCCATCCGGCGGGCTTTTTCGTCGACGGTGTCCAGGAGGCGCTCGACGACGGCCCGCGGCACCTCGCCGGACAGTTCGTCGGCGAGCGCCCGGGCCTGCGCCGGCACCAGGTCGCTCATGCGCCGGAGCTCCAGCGCGAGGCTGCGCGGCGCGAGGTCGCAGTCGCGCGCGAAGCCGGCCCAGTCGTCGATGACCCCGTCGCCGCCAGCAGGTCCGCCGGCCGGTCCGTCCGCCGGCCCGCTCGCCAGTCCGAACGCCGGCGCCAGGCGCAGTCCGCCGTGGTCGACGAAGAAGCACAGGTTGTCCGCCGCCGCGGCGTCGCTGCCGATCAGCTGCCGGAACACGGTCCAGCGCAGCAGCGCGCGGCCGTCGATCAGCGGCGTGGGGCTGTGCTTGATCAGCGCGAAGCGCTCGGCATCGGTGACGTCCGATGCGCCGGGCGCCTGTTCCTCGGCCTGCTCCGGCGCATGTCCCGATGCCCGTCTCGGCGGCTTGCCCAGCGCCTGCCGGGCATCGATCGCATGCAGGCGCCGCACGCGCCCGTCCTCCAGGCGCTGGCGGTCGAAACGCGCCACCAGCAGCACCGGCTCGGGCACGCAGTGCAGCTGCACCGCCGCGACGTCCAGGCCCACCCGCGCGGCCAGCCGCATGCAGAAGTACTCGTCGAAGGGCTGGTCGCGCCGGGCCGGCGACGCGGGCGCCGGCTTGAGCACATGCGTCGACGCCATCTGCGGCCCGTCGACGAGGTACCAGCCGCCGTCGGGTTCGACGTAGACACCGAGCTTGTCGCGCTCGCCCGCCAGGACGCCGCGCACCTGCCCGTCCCAGACCGCGAACGGCGCCGCGTCGCGATGGCGCAGCCGCTCGGAGAGTTCCTCGCGCGTGACCAGCCGCTGCGCCGGCCCGGCGGGCCGCGGGCGGTCCTCGTCGATGAGCCGCACCGCGCCGGCCGCGTCGCGGCCCATGTGGCGCAGCGCGCCGAAGACATCGTCCGGCGCCAGGCCCAGCGCCGCGGCGCTGCGCCGCCGCGCGTCCCCGTCGGGCAGCAGGCGCTCGAAGAAACGGCCCGCGGCCTCGTCCTCGCGCTCGCTGCCCGGTCCGCCGCGCGCCGGCAGCGGCAGCGGCGGCGCCAGCGGGAAGGCCAGCACCTCCGAGGTCCATCGTTCCAGGTAACCCAGCGACAGCCGCGATGCCGCGCCGCCGCCGCCGGCCGGCTTCAGCCAGCCGACCTCATGCTCGTCGAGCCAGACCGCCAGACCGGTCATGCATCCTCGTCGAGGTCGGAGAACTTCGAGTCCCGCGCGGTGCGGATCGCGCGGCGCACGACCTCGCGCTGCTGCGACGGCACCGCGAACAGGCTGACGCCGAGCGCCCGCGCCGCCTTCAGCACGGTGGACAGGCTCACGCCGCCCTGCCCGGTCTCGATGTTGATCAGCGTCTGGCGCGACATGCCCAGCGCCTCGGCCGCTTCCACCAGCGGCAGGCGCGCGGTGGTCCGCGCGGCCCGCACGGCGGCGCCCAGCGCCATCGCGTCTTCAATCATGGGATCGTCCGGAGGATCGATCGGTACAACAGTGCGCATGGAGATTCCAGGATCAAGGATCTGTTCATCGAATCTCCCTCCCCGGCCATCGTGATTCCTGTTTGCTGGAATCTTTGATGCCCCGCCGCATTCTGCGCTCCAGCGGCCGAGGCTGCCGGAGCGGATGGTGTCAGTCGATCGGCGTCAGCTTCGCCACGCTCAGCGCCAGCCACTTCGTGCCATGCCGGCCGAAGTTCACCTGCGCCCGCGCGTCGGGGCCGCTGCCCTCCAGCGTCAGCAGCACGCCCTCGCCGAACTTGTTGTGGAACACGCCCTTGCCGACGCGCAGGCCGCCGTGTTCGTCGCCGGTCTTCTCGGCGGCCGACTGCTTCATCGCGCTGGGCACCGGCGCCTGCGGGAACGACGCGCCCGGGTCGACGCGGCCGGCGCCAACCATCGACTTCAGCCCCGAGCCGCGCTGCCAGGCCTGCTGGTAGTCCCGCGCGAAGCCCGAGCCGAAGCCCTGGTTGCGCGGCGTCAGCCACTTCAGCGTCTCCTCCGGGAGCTCCTCCATGAAGCGGCTCTTGATGTTGTAGCGGGTCTGGCCGTGCAGCATCCGCGTCTGGCAGAAGCTGATGTACAGCCGCTGGCGCGCGCGGGTGATCGCGACGTACATCAGCCGGCGTTCCTCCTCGAGGCCGTCCGAGTCGGACAGCGAGTTCTCGTGCGGGAACAGCCCTTCCTCCAGCCCGGTGATGAACACCGCGTCGAACTCCAGGCCCTTGGCCGAGTGCACCGTCATCAGCTGGACCGCGTCCTGCCCGGCCTGCGCCTGGTTGTCGCCGGCCTCCAGCGACGCATGCGTCAGGAAGGCCGCCAGCGGCGAGATGATCTCGCCGGTCTCCGCGTCGGGCGTCGCCGGCGCCGCCGGCGCCACCGCCGCGGGCAGCCCGTCGGCGATCGCGCCGGGCGAGTGCTCGTCCACCGGCAGCGCCACCGCGTCCTTGCCGAAACCCTCCTGCGTCACGAAGGCCTCGGCCGCGTTGACCAGTTCGCCCAGGTTCTCCAGCCGCTCCTCGCCTTCCTTCTCGGCGCGATAGAAATCGGCCAGGCCGGAATGCTCGATGACGTGCTCGATGATCTCGCGCAGCGTCAGGCCGGCGGTGGCCTCGCGCATCGCGTCCACGAGGCCGACGAAGCCGGCCAGGCTCGCGCCGCCGCGGCCGCCGACCGCGCCGATGCTCTGCACCAGCGAGCGCCCGCTGGGGCGCGCCGCGTCCTGCAGCTGCTCGATCGTGCGAGCGCCGATGCCGCGCGCCGGGAAGTTCACGACGCGCAGGAAGCTGGTGTCGTCGTTGGGGTTCTCCAGCAGGCGCAGGTAGGCCAGCGCGTGCTTGACCTCGGCGCGCTCGAAGAAGCGCAGCCCGCCATAGACCCGGTACGGGATGCCGGCGTTGAACAGCGCCGACTCGATGACCCGCGACTGCGCGTTGCTGCGGTAGAGCACCGCGATCTCGCTGCGCGGCAGGCCCTGGCGATGCAGCGCCTGCGCCTCCTCGAGCAGCCACTGCGCCTCGGCGAAGTCGCTGCTGGATTCGTAGACCCGCACCGGCTCGCCGGGACCGGCCTCGGTGCGCAGGTTCTTGCCCAGGCGCCGGCTGTTGTTGCTGATCAGCGCGTTCGCGGCATCCAGGATGTTGCCGAAGCTGCGGTAGTTCTGCTCCAGCTTGACGACCTGGCGGACGCGGTACTCGCGCTCGAAGTCGGCCATGTTGCCCACGCGCGCGCCGCGGAAGGCGTAGATGCTCTGGTCGTCGTCGCCGACGGCGAACACGCCCTGCCCGCGTCCCGGCGGCGCGAACATCTTCAGCCAGGCGTACTGCAGCTTGTTGGTGTCCTGGAACTCGTCGACGAGGACGTACTGGAAGCGGCGCTGGTAATGCTCGCGCACCTGCGCGTTGTCGCGCATCAGCTCGTAGGAGCGCAGCATCAGCTCGGCGAAGTCGACCACGCCCTCGCGGGTGCACTGGTCCTCGTAGGCCTGGTAGATGTCGACCAGCTTGCGGGTCTGCTCGTCGCGCAGGTCGATGTCCTTGGGACGCAGCCCGTCCTCCTTCGCGCCGGCGATGAACCACGAGACCTGCTTCGGGACGAACCGTTCCTCGTCCAGGTTCATCGCCTTGATCACGCGCTTGACCGCGGAGACCGTGTCGCCCGCGTCCAGGATCTGGAAACCTTGCGGCAAGCCGGCGAGCTTCCAGTGCGCCCGCAGGAAGCGGTTGCACAGCCCGTGGAAGGTGCCGATCCACATGCCGCGCACGTTCACCGGCAGCATCGCGGACAGGCGGGTCACCATCTCCTTGGCCGCCTTGTTGGTGAAGGTCACGGCCATCACGCCGGCCGGCGTCACCAGGCCCTGGCTCATCAGCCAGGCGATGCGGGTGGTCAGCACCCGCGTCTTGCCGGAACCGGCGCCGGCCAGGATCAGCGCGGGCTCCTGGCCCAGCGTGACCGCGGCGTACTGCTCGGGGTTGAGGTTGTCCAGCAGCCCGCGCGGCGCGCGGGGCGTGAACAGGTCGTCCTGCGGCGGGGTCGGGCGCTGGTCGCCGAAATCCTGGGAATTCATCCAGCCATTCTAGGGAAGTTCCGCGTCGGGCCCGTGATGGCGGGGCCGCCGTTTTGGCATGATGCCGACCCCATGAAACCTGAAAAGACCAAGACCGCGCCGCGCAGCGCGGCCGTCGCCGGGACACCCGCCTCGCCCTGCCCCTGCGGCAGCGGCCAGGCCTACGACCACTGCTGCGGCGCGCTGCACCGCGCCTTCGCCGAGACCGGCGCGCTCGCCGCGCCGGACGCGCAGGCGCTGATGCGCTCGCGCTACGCAGCCTACACGCTGGACCTGGTGCCCTACCTGCTGGCGACCTGGCATCCGAGCACCCGGCCCGCGGCGCTGGAGCGCGGCGAGCCCGACCTGCGCTGGCTCGGCCTGGAAGTGCGCCGGCATGTGCGCCAGGACGCGGACCATGAGACCGTCGAGTTCGTCGCCCGCAGCAAGTCCGGCGGCCGCGCCCACCGGATGCACGAGCTCAGCCGGTTCGTCCGGGAGAACGGCGCGTGGCTGTACGTGGACGGGGAACTGGGCTGACCAGCCGCACGCCGGGCGTGCGTCCGAGCACCGCGCCCAGCGCCGTCGACACCCGCCCCAGCCACGAGACCAGGGCGGACCGATGACCGATGTGAAACTCCTGAGGCATGACGAACTCCTGGCTGACTGCGGCTGCTGATCCCGGATGCCTGCTGCGATGATCGGCAGGCGGCATGACAGGATTTTGGCGAAGCGGCCTGTTGTCGTCCGCTCCCCCCAAACGGGGAAAAGAGGGCAAAAACCGCACCAGGCGTGCGTTGGCCGTCCCTTGCAGCGATGACATCCCCGATCTCCCCCTCCCCGTCCCCCTCCGATTCCGAGCCGGCGCTCCGGGCGCCGTTGCGGATCCTCCATCTGGACGAGCACCTCGCGGTGATCGACAAACCCGCCGGGCTGCTCGTGCATCGCAGCGCGATCGACGCGCACGAGGACGACGCCGCGCTGCAGCGGCTGCGCGACCAACTCGGCCGCCCCGTCTGGCCGGCGCATCGCCTGGACCGAGGCACCTCCGGCGTGTTGGTCTTCGCGCTGGACGCGGCGGTCGCCAGCCTGCTCGGGCAGGCGCTCGCCGAGCGCCTCACCCGCAAGCGCTACCTCGCGCTGGTGCGCGGATGGCCGGCCGCCGAGGCCGGCGTCGTCGACCACCCGCTGGCGCGCGACCCGGAGTTGCCCTCGGCCGGGCAGCCGCACCTGGAGGCGCAGACCGGCTGGTCCTGCCTGCGGCGGCTGGAGCTGCCGGTCACGACCGATCCGCGCTTCGCGACGACGCGGCTGTCGCTGCTCGCCTGCGAGCCGGTGCAGGGCCGGCGCCATCAGATTCGTCGCCACCTGAAGCACGTGGCCCATCCGATCGTCGGGGACGCGAATCACGGCAAGGGCCCGCTGAACCGCGCGCTCGCGGCTCATCTCGGCCTGCAACGGCTGTGGCTGCATGCGCAGCGGATGACGCTGACGCATCCGGTCAGCGGGCAGACGCTGGAGCTTGAGGCCCCTCTGGGGCCGGAGTGGGCACCCTTCCTCTGAGCGGCATCGCCCGCGGATTCGCCCGGTCCCGTCGAACGGGGGAACGCGTCGGCCCGGCGTCAGCGACGCTCAGTTGAAGCGCAGCGCGTAGATCGGCGGCAGGTGCCCCGACACCAGTTGCCAGCGATCGCCGGCGTCGTCGCTGGACCAGAGGTTCCCGGTGGTGCTGCCCATCAGCAGGCGACGGCCGTCGTCATGGACGACCAGCCCATGGCGATAGACCAGGTCATAGCAATGCGCCTGCGGCAGGCCCGCGCGCAGCGTCTCGAAGGTCTTGCCGCCGTCGCGGGTGCGGTTCACCACGAGCGCGGCGTCGACCGGCAGGCGCTTCTCGTCCTTCACGCCCGGCACGAACCACGCGGTGCCGGGATCGCCGGCGTGCGCGGCCACCGCGAAGCCGAAGCCCGACAGCGGCGGCTTGATCTCCGACCAGTTCGCGCCGCCGTCGACCGATCGCCAGACGCCGTTGTGGTGCTGGCACCAGAGCACGTCCGGATCGGCCGCGCTGGCGACGATGCGGTGCGGGTCCTGTGTGTTCTCCTCGCCCTGCTGCTCCGGCGGCATGAAGTCGGCGCGCATGCCCTTGGCGCTGATGCGCCAGTTCGCGCCGCCATCCTCGCTGCGCCAGGCGCCGCCGCAGGAGATGCCCAGCAGCACGCGCTTCGGATCGCGCGGGTCGATGTTGATCGAGTGGATGCCCGGCGCGTCGTAGCCGCCGCCGAACCAGCCCAGCCGCTCCGGCTTGCGCCACAGCGTGTCGACCAGCGTCCAGGTCTCGCCATGGTTCTCGCTGACGAACAGCCCGCCGGGGATCGTTCCCGCCCAGAGCCGCCCGTCGCCGCCGCGCTCCAGCGCCCAGACCTGCTGCAGTTTCCAGGGCGGCCCCTCGGCGCCCTCGGGCTGCTCGGGGAAGGCCGGCGGCGCGAGTTCCCGCCAGCTCGCCCCGCCGTCGTCGGAGGCCTGCAGCTTGACGCCGAAATGACCCAGGTTCAGCGCCGCGAACATCCGCCCGCCGCCGGCCGGCGCGGGCAACACCATGCTGACGGGATCCCCCACGAAGCTGTGGCGGCCGATCGACCAACCGCCCTGCGCGGGATCGTGCCGAAGTTCGAACAAGCCCTTGCGGGTCGCGGCCCAGGCGGTGGTGATCATCGAGGTCTCCTTGTGGGAACTGGATCTGACACGACGCGCGGGCAGGCCGGGTTTCGACAGGCCGACGCGGGGTTCCGACGCTGGCGGGGCCCGCCGACTACCCGCCCGAGAGCGCCTGCAGCACGTAGACCTTGGACTGCGACGTCAGCGGATCGCTGAGCAGGCTGCGGTCGCGCGCGCGGTGGCCGTCGATGAACACGGCCACGTGCGTGCGCAGGTGCCCCTGGTCATCGAGGATGTAGCCGCGCAGACGGGGGTTGCGGTCGAAGGCGAGCGTCAACGCCTCCCCCAAGGTGCGGGCATCGCAGTCGAGCTTGGGGGTGTCGACGAAGCGATGCAGCTGCGAGGTGAATTCGACGTAGGCCATGGGGCGGCATCCTGCGCCAGCGATCGCCCGCTGAAAAGAGGGGTCGCCCGGTCGCCTGTCCCCCTTCGCCGGAGGTCCTGGGCAGAATCGCGCACCCTCGCCCCGACCGCCCATGACCAACGACACCCGCACCGCCCCGTCCGCTCCTGCCTCCGCGTCCGCCGCGCCGGCCTCCACGCCGGCCAACGCCGCCGACCACGCCCGCACCGGGATGCTCTACGCCGCGCTGGCCTACATCGCCTGGGGCCTGTTCCCGCTGTACTTCAAGCGGCTGGGCGGGGTCGACGCGCTCGAGGTGATCGCGCACCGGACGCTGTGGTCGATGGTCTTCGTCGCGCTGCTGCTGACCGGGCTGCGCCGATGGGCCTGGCTCGGCCCGGTGTTGCGCTCGCCCAAGCTGCTGGCCACCTGCGCGATGTCGGCGCTGCTGCTGTCGACCAACTGGCTGGTCTACGTCTGGGCGGTGCAGCACGGCCATGTGGTCGAGGCCAGCCTGGGCTACTTCATCAATCCGCTGGTCAACGTGATGCTGGGGTTCGTGTTCCTGCGCGAGCGGCTGCGGCCGGTGCAATGGCTGGCCATCGGGCTGGCCGCCGCGGGCGTGCTCTGGCTGACGGTCACCGCGGGACGGCTGCCGTGGATCGCGCTGGTGCTGGCGCTGAGCTTCGGCATCTACGGCCTGATGCGCAAGACGGCGCACCTGGGCGCGCTGGAGGGGCTGTCGCTGGAGACGCTGATCCTGTCGCCGTTCGCCGCCGCCGCGCTGTTCTGGTGGACCCGCGAGGGCAGCAGCGCGCTGGCCACCGGCGACGCCGGCCAGATCGCCTGGCTGCTGCTGGCCGGCCCGCTGACGGCGGTGCCGCTGCTGCTGTTCGCCGCCGGCGCGCGGCGGATCACGCTGACGACGCTGGGGCTCGTCCAATACCTGTCGCCGACGATCCAGTTCCTGCTCGGCGTCTGGCTGTACCACGAGCCGCTGGCCGGCGCGCGGCTGGTCGGCTTCGCGCTGATCTGGTCGGCGCTGGCGGTGTACAGCGCGGAGAGCCTCTGGCGCAGCCGACGTTGAAACGACAACGCCCCTGTCGGGGCGTTGTCTCGGGCCGGGCGCTGAGGCCCGTCAGTTCCGGATCAGGTGGTCGAACGCGCTGAGCGCCGCCTTCGCGCCGTCGCCGGCCGCGATGATGATCTGCTTGAACGGCACCGTCGTCGCGTCCCCCGCGGCGAACACGCCCGGCACCGAGGTCTGGCCGCGGGCGTCGACGATGATCTCGCCGTGCTTGGACAGCTCCACCGTGCCGCGCAGCCACTCGGTGTTGGGCACCAGGCCGATCTGCACGAAGCACCCCTCGACCTCGACACGCTTGGCTTCGCCGGTCGCGCGGTCCACGTAGTTCAGCCCGTCAAGCTTGCCGCCCGTGCCGGTGAACTCGGTCGTCTGCGCCTGCTTCAGGATCACGACGTTGGGCAGGCTCTCGAGCTTCTTCACCAGCACCGCGTCGGCGCGCAGCTGGTCGCCGAACTCCAGCAGCGTCACGTGCGCCACGATGCCGGCCAGGTCGATCGCCGCCTCGACGCCGGAGTTGCCACCGCCGATCACCGCCACGCGCTTGCCCTTGAACAGCGGGCCGTCGCAGTGCGGGCAGTAGGCCACGCCCTTGTTCTTGTATTCCTGCTCGCCCGGCACGTTGACGTTCCTCCAGCGCGCGCCGGTGGAGATGATCACCGTCTTGCTCTTGAGCGAGCCGCCGTTGGCCAGCTGCAGCTCGACCAGGCCGCCCGGCGTGGCGGCCGGGACCAGCTTGTCGGCGCGCTGCAGGTTCATGACGTCGACGCCGTAATCCTTGACGTGCGATTCCAGCGCCATCGAGAACTTCGGGCCGTCGGTCGACAGCACCGAGATGTAGTTCTCGATCGCCAGCGTGTCGTTGACCTGGCCGCCGAAGCGCTCGGCGGCGATGCCGGTGCGGATGCCCTTGCGGGCCGCGTAGACCGCAGCCGCCGCGCCGGCCGGGCCGCCGCCGACGATCAGTACGTCGTACGGGTCCTTGGCCGACAGCTTGGCCGCGTCCTTGGCCGCCGCGTTGGTGTCCAGCTTCGCGGCGATCTCCTCGACCGTCATCCGGCCCGAGCCGAATTCCTGGCCGTTCAGGTAGATCGTCGGGACGGCCATGATCTCGCGGGCATTGACCTCGTCCTGGAACAGCGCGCCGTCCACGACCACCGTCTTGACGCGCGGATTCAGCACCGACATCAGCGACAGCGCCTGCACCACGTCCGGGCAGTTGTGGCAGGTCAGGGACATGTACACCTCGAAGAGGTAGTCGCCGTCCAGGCCGCGGATCTGGTCGATGGTGGCCTGCTCCACCTTCGGGGGATGGCCGCCGGTCCACAGCAGCGCCAGCACCAGCGAGGTGAACTCATGGCCCAGCGGGATCGCGGCGAAGCGCAGGCTCTGGTCGGTGCCGGTGCGCTTGAGGCTGAACGACGGCTTGCGCGCGTCGTTGCCGTCCAGCTTCAGGGTGATCTTGTCGGACATCGCGGCGATGTCGCGCAGGAGCTGCTGGAGCTCCTTGGAGCTCTCGGAGTCGCTCAGGGAGGCTTCGATTTCGAACGGCAGCGTGACCCGCTCCAGGTAGGCCTTGAGCTGCGCCTTCAGGTTGTCGTCCAACATCGTTGCTTCCTTTCAGTTTTCTTCAAGCGACTTCGAGAACCGGCCTCCCTGTCCAAGTGAAGGGGCGGCCGAGCGCCTGCTCGCGGACCGGCGAGGTCCACGGGCGGCGTCTTTGCAGGGTGGGGGAGAGGAACGTCCTCATCCGGATCACCGGTCGGGGGGAAGGCGGATCCGTTGCGGATCGCCTTCGGCCCCCTTCGGGGCGAGATCCTTAGATCTTGCCGACCAGGTCCAGCGACGGGGCGATGGTCTTGTCGCCTTCGTTCCACTTGGCCGGGCAGACCTGGCCGGGGTTCTTGGCGACGTACTGGGCAGCCTTGAGCTTGCGCAGAGTTTCCTTGACGTCACGCGCGATGGCGTTGTCGTGCACTTCCAGGGTCTTGATGACGCCTTCCGGGTTGATCACGAAGGTGCCGCGCAGCGCCAGGCCTTCTTCCGGGATGTGCACGCCGAAGGCGTTGGTCAGCGCGTGGGTCGGGTCGCCGACCAGCGGGAACTTGGCCTTGCCGACGGCCGGCGAGGTCTCGTGCCACACCTTGTGCGAGAAGTGCGTGTCGGTGGTGACGATGTAGACCTCGGCGCCCAGCTTCTGGAATTCGCCGTAGTTGTCGGCGGCATCCTCGACTTCGGTCGGGCAGTTGAAGGTGAAGGCGGCCGGCATGAAGATCAGCACGGACCACTTGCCCTTGAGCGACTCTTCGGTGACCTCGATGAACTTGCCGTTGTGGAAAGCTTGGGCCTTGAAGGGTTGGACTTGGGTGTTGATCAGGGACATTTGCTTCGTCTCTCGGGGTCAGGGTTGATGGGATGGACGGAATGATAGGCGGCGAAGGCTATCGGCGGAGTTGAATTCCCCAATGCGGCCTATTGCCATTTCCTATTGAGCCAAACTATCAAGAAACGATTGTGCGATAGCAAAACGTCATATCCCTGTCGCAGGCTCAACAGGCTTCCAGTGCCAGCAGTTCCTCGACCGTCTGGCGCCGGCGGATCAGGCGGTCCGAGCCGCCGTCGACGAGCACCTCGGCGATCAGCGGCCGGCTGTTGTAGTTGCTGGACATCGACGCGCCGTAGGCCCCGGTGTCGTGGATGACCAGCAGGTCGCCGACCTGGGCTTGCGGCAATTCGCGCGCCAGCACGACGCCCCCCTCCGCCTGGGTGAAGACATCCCCCGACTCGCACAGCGGGCCCGCCACGACGGTCTCCCTCGTCGGCCGGGACTGCCCGTCCGCCGGGATCAGGCTCATCGCGTGGTAGCTGCCGTACATGGCCGGCCGCATCAGCTCGTTGAAACCGGCGTCGACGAGCAGGAAATGCTGTCGGCCTTGCGCCTTCACCGCCCGCACCTCGGCCAGCAGCACGCCGGATTCGGCGACCAGGTAACGCCCCGGCTCCAGTTCCAGCGCCAGCGGATGCCCGACGACGCCTTCCGCCTCCTTGCGGGCGGCATCCCACAGGCTGAAGTAATGCGCGGTGTCGATGTGCTCGCCGCCCTCCTGGTAGGGAATCGACAGCCCCCCGCCGGCGGAGATCGCCTGCAGGTCCATCCCCCGCGCCCGGACCGTGCGCACCAGCTCGACCATCGCGCCGCTGACGCGCGCGAGGTGGCCGTAGTCGACGCCCGAGCCGATGTGCATGTGCAGCCCGATCAGCGTCAGGCCTCGGCGGGCGATGACCGCCAGCGCGTCGCCCAGTTGCTCGTGCCAGATGCCGTGCTTGCTGTGCTCGCCGCCGGTGTTGGTCTTGTTGCTGTGGCCGTGGCCGAAGCCCGGATTCAGGCGCAGCCACACCGGATGGCCGGGCGACGCGTCGCCCAGTTGCTCGAGCATGTCGATGGAGCCCGCGTTGACCGGCACGCGGTGTTCGACGACCGTCTTGAGCGTCTCCCGGTCCAGCAGGTCGGCGGTGAAGACGATGCCCGAATGCACCGCGTCCGCGCCGGTGCCGACGGTGTAGCCGGCGGCCAGCGCGCGCAGCACCTCGCCGCGGGAGACGGCGTCGACCTTCACCCCTTGCTCGCGCATCAGCCGCAGGATGTGGGTGTTCGAGCAGGCCTTCTGCGCGAAGCGGACCGTGTCGAAGCCGCGCAGCGCCGCGATGCGCTCCCGGACGACGGCGGCGTCATAGACCCACAGCGGGCTGCCGTACCGGGCGGCGAGCGCCTGCAGCTGCTGGGCGCGGACGGGGGTGAGGGCTTGCGGCATGTCAGGAATCCTTCAGGGAGCGTGCTGGAACTTCCCCGAGCATCGCTGGCGGCCGTCATTCAATCAAATGCTTTGTTTTGCCAACCGAATTCATCATTGATATGCCCTGATATGCTGAACCGATGCCTTTACCGATCACGCATCGCCACATCGAGGTCTTCCGCGCCGTCATGACCGCCGGCAGCGTCACCGGCGCCGCGCAACTCCTGTTCACCTCGCAGCCGACGGTGAGCCGCGAGTTGGCGCGCATGGAGACGCTGCTGGGCTACACGCTGTTCGACCGCGCCCCGGGCCGCCTGCGACCGACGGCCCGCGCGCTGGCGCTGTTCGACGAAGTCCAGCGCGCCTACCAGGGGCTGGACCAGGTGGTCGCCCGCGCGCAGGCGCTGGGCCGGGCCGAGGACGAAGGGCTGCGCGTGCTGACCTTGCCCGCGCTGGCCCACGCGCTGCTGCCGGCGGCGAGCGCCGATTGGCTCGGCCGGCATCCGCAGGCGCAACTGACGCTCACGCCGCAGGAATCGCCGCTCCTGGAGGAATGGATGGCGGCGCAGCGTTTCGACCTGGGCTTGAGCGAGGTCAGCGCCACCGTGCCGGGCACTCGCAGCGAGACGCTGGCCGAGCTCGACGAGGTCTGCGTGCTGCCCGCGGGGCATCGGCTGCTCGACCGCGCGGTGCTCACGCCGGCCGATTTCGAAGGGGAACGCTTCGTGAGCCTGTCCGCCGAGGACCCCTATCGGCGGCAGTTCGACGCGATCTTCGGCGCCGCCGGCGTCCAGCGGCGGCTGCAGCTGGAGACGCACAGCGCGATCGCCGTCTGCGCGCTGGTTCAGGAGAACCTGGGGATCGCGCTCGTGAATCCGCTGACCGCGCGCGCCTGCGCGGGTCCCGGATTGCATGTGCGGCCGTTCTCGGTGTCGGTGCCGTTCCGCATCCAGGCGCTGTGGCCGTCCCATCGGCCCGCGCATGCGCTGAGCCAGGACTTCATCGACGCGGTGAAGCGGGCGATCAGGCGACCTTGATCGCCACCGGCGCGGCCGCCGGCGCGAGGAAGCGCTCGCGGATCGAGCGCTCGATGCCCGCGGCGTCCAGCCCGCACTGGGCCATCAGCTTGCCGGGTTCGCCGTGCTCGACGTATTCGTCGGGCAGGCCCAGCTGCAGCACCGGCAGCGCCAGGCCGTGGGCCTGCAGTGCTTCCATCACCGCGCTGCCCGCGCCGCCCATCACGCAACCGTCCTCGACGGTCACCAGCGCGTCGTGCGTGCGGGCCAGTTCCTTCACCAGCTCGACGTCCAGCGGCTTCACGAAGCGCATGTTGGCGACGCTCGCATCCAACGCCTCGGCCGCCTTCAGCGCCGGATACAGCAGCGTGCCGAAGGCCAACACCGCGATGCGCGGCGCGCCGCGGCCGTTGGCCTGCGGCAGCGACGAGCTGCGGCGCATCTCGCCCTGGCCCCAGGGCAGCGCGACCATGTCCTTCTGGATCTCCGCGCCGACGCCGGCGCCGCGCGGATAACGGACCGTCACCGGGCCGTCGTGCAGGTGACCGGTGTACAGCGCGCGGCGGCACTCGTTCTCGTCCGACGGCGTGATCACGCTCATGTTCGGAATGCAACGGGTGAACGCGATGTCGTAGTTGCCGGCGTGGGTCGCGCCGTCGGCGCCGACCAGGCCCGCGCGGTCCAGCGCGAACAGCACCGGCAGGTTCTGCAGCGCCACGTCGTGGACCAGCTGGTCGTACCCGCGCTGCAGGAAGGTCGAATAGATCGCGACCACCGGCCGCAGGCCCTCGCAGGCGAGGCCGCCGGCGAAGGTCACCGCGTGCTGCTCGGCGATGCCGACGTCGTAGTAGCGGGTCGGGAAGCGCTTGTGGAACTCGACCATGCCCGAGCCCTCGCGCATCGCCGGCGTGATCGCGACCAGCGTCGGATCGGCCTCGGCCATGTCGCACAGCCAGTCGCCGAAGACCTGCGTGAAGGTCTTCTTCGCCGGCGCGGTCGACGGCTTGATGCCTTCGGCCGGATTGAACGGCGTCGGGCCGTGGTACTTCACCGGGTCGGCCTCGGCCAGCTTGTAGCCCTGGCCCTTGCGGGTGACCAGGTGCAGGAACTGCGGGCCCTTCTTGTCGCGCAGGTTCTCCAGCGTGGGGATCAGCGCGTCCAGGTCGTGGCCGTCGATCGGGCCGACGTAGTTGAAGCCGAACTCCTCGAAGATCGTCCCGGGCACGAACATGCCCTTGGTGTGCTCCTCGAAGCGGCGGGCGAACTCGTACAGCGGCGTGTGCTTGAGCACCGACTTCGCGCCTTCGCGCGCGGCGGCGTAGAACTTGCCGCTCATCAGCCGGGTGAAGTACTTGTTCAGCGCGCCGACCGGCGGGCTGATCGACATGTCGTTGTCGTTGAGGATCACCAGCACGTCGCCGAGCAGGCCGCCATGCGCGACGCCGGCGTTGTTCAACGCCTCGAAGGCCATGCCGGCGGTCATCGCGCCGTCGCCGATGATCGCGACCACGCGGCGCGATTCGCCCTTGAGCTTGGCCGCCATCGCCATGCCGTGCGCGGCGGAGATGGAGGTGCTCGAGTGGGCGGTGCCGAAGGTGTCGTACTCGCTCTCGTCGCGGCGCGGGAAGCCCGAGATGCCGCCCTGCTGGCGCAGCGTGGCCATCGCGTCGCGGCGGCCGGTGAGGATCTTGTGCGGATAGGTCTGGTGGCCGACGTCCCACACCAGGCGGTCGCGCGGCGTGTCGTAGACGTAATGCAGCGCGACCGTCATCTCCACCGTGCCGAGGTTGGACGACAGGTGGCCGCCGGTCTTGGACACGCTGTTGAGGATGTGCGCGCGGAGCTCGTCGGCCAGCTGCGGCAGCTGGCCGCGCGACAGGCGGCGCAGGTCCGAGGGGCTCTCGATCGCGCCGAGCAGCGTCTGCGTCGCCGTCGGGTTCGTGGTGTTCTCGCTCATGCCGGGCCTCTTTCTCGCCGGTTCAGCCGGTCAGTTGTCGCGCTCGACGACCTTGTCAGCCAGCAGGCTGAGCCAGGCGGTGTCGGCCAGGCCGCTGGCGGCCAGAGCCTGGTGCGCCTCGTCGCGCAACCGGAGCGCGTACGCGCGGGCGGGCTCCAGGCCCAGCACGCTGACGTAGGTCGGCTTGTTGTTGTCCTGGTCCTTGCCGGCGGTCTTGCCGAGCACGTCGCTGTCCTGGGTGACATCCAGGATGTCGTCGACGACCTGGAAGGCCAGGCCGATCGCCGCGCCATAGCGGCTCAGCGAGTCCCAGGCCGCGGCCGGCAGATCGCCGCTGGCCGCGCCCATCAGCACGCTGGCCTGCAGCAGCACGCCGGTCTTGCGGCGGTGCATGTCGCGCAGCGCCTCCTCGTGCAGCGGCTTGCCGATGCTGGCCAGGTCGATCGCCTGGCCGCCGGCCATGCCGTCGTAGCCGCTGGCGCGCGCCAGCAGCCGGCACAGCCGCGCCTGCAGCGCCGGGGGCACGCCCTCGTCGGGCGTCAGCACGTCGAACGCGAGCGCCTGCATCGCGTCGCCGGCCAGCATCGCCTGCGCCTCGCCGTACTGCACGTGCAGCGTCGGCTTGCCGCGGCGCAGCACGTCGTTGTCCATGCAGGGCATGTCGTCATGCGCCAGCGAATAGGCATGGATCAGCTCCACCGCGCAGGCCGCGCGCAGCGCCGCCTCGCGCTGCCCGCCGACGGCTTCCGCCGCCGCCAGCACCAGCAGCGGCCGCAGCCGCTTGCCGGCGCCCAGCACCGCGTAACGCATCGCCTCGCCGAGACCGGCCGGCGCGTCTTCGGGCACCCAGGCTTCCAGCGCCAGCTCGACATCCTCGAGCGACTGCTTCACCCAACGTTCGAACACACCCGCATCCACTTACTCTTCTCCCCAAGCCTGCGCGCTGCCACCTTCGATGACCTGTACTTGTTGTTCGACGGCCTGGAGCCGCGCGCGGCAGTATTTGAGCAACGACGCCCCCCGCTGGTAACTGGCCAGTAACTGGTCCAGCGGCAGTTGTCCGGCCTCCATGGCCTGCACCAGACGCTCCAACTCCTCGACCGCCAGTTCATAACTGGCGGGCTCCTGCTCCTGGATCGCGGGCTGCGCCGTCTTGGCGCTGGCGGAAGGCTTGCTCATTTCAAAACGCGAAAAGGCTGATTGTAAGCACCGGCACTCGCCCGTCCCCGGTCCGACCGTCGGGGGATGTGAACCGAGCGCCACAGGCGTCAGCGGGTGTATCCATGCCAAACGACAGCGGGGTTGACAGCCGTCCCCAACCCGGAGAAGGCCGCCCGGGTACAATCACCGGTTCCCCTGCCCGTTCCGATGCCCTAAAAGGGCCCGGCGGTCACCGGGGCATCCCCCCCGGCCCGGCCTGCCGTACCTCGTACGGGCGACCGGCCGCGCGGTGGAGGCCCCTCGAGGCTCCGGCTTCGTCCGGCGTTGTTTCACTCAGTCCAACATGCCGGTCCGTCCAATCTGGGGGGCGGCCGGCGACGGTTGACATTGGTTTCTTGGAGACCCTCTTGGATCATGTCCGACCTGAGCATCCCCCTCAGTCCGCTTGAACGCAGCACGGCCCCCAGCCACCTCCAGCTGCCAGTCACCTCCTACTTCGACGAGGACCTGTTCCGCCGCGAACAGGAACTGATCTTCCAGCACGGTCCCCGCTACCTCGGCCACGCGCTGGCCGTGCCCGAGGTCGGCGACTACTACGCCCTGCCCCAGGAGGGCGAAGGCCGCGCGGTCGTGCGCGGCCCGCAAGGCCTGGAACTGATCTCCAACGTCTGCCGCCACCGCCAGGCCGTGATGCTGCGCGGGCGCGGCAACACGCGCAGCAACATCGTCTGCCCGCTGCACCGCTGGACCTACGACCTGAAGGGCGAGCTCGTCGGCGCGCCGCACTTCAAGCAGGACCCCTGCCTGCACCTGAACCGCTACAAGATCCGCGAGTGGAACGGCCTGCTGTTCGAGGACAACGGCCGCGACATCGCCGCCGACCTGGCGGGTCTGGGCCCGCGCGGCGCGCTGGACTTCAGCGGCTACCAGCTCGACAAGGTCCATGTCCACGAGTGCGACTACAACTGGAAGACCTTCATCGAGGTCTACCTCGAGGACTACCACGTCGGCCCGTTCCACCCGGGCCTGGGCCAGTTCGTCACCTGCGACGACCTGGCCTGGGAGTTCGGCCGCGACTACTCGGTGCAGACGGTCGGCGTGAACAAGGACCTGGCCAAGCCGGGCTCCGACGTCTACCGCAAGTGGCACGACCAGGTGCTGGGCTTCTCCGGCGGCGAGGCCCCGGCGCAGGGCGCGATCTGGCTGACCTACTACCCCAACATCATGGTGGAGTGGTACCCCAACGTGCTGGTCGTCTCGACGCTGTTCCCCAAGGGCCCGCAGAAGACGACCAACATCGTCGAGTTCTACTACCCGGAAGAGATCGTCGCCTTCGAGCGCGACTTCGTCGACGCCCAGCAGGCCGCCTACATGGAGACCTGCGTCGAGGACGACGAGATCGCGCTGCGCATGGACGCCGGCCGCAAGGCGCTGATGGAGCGCGGCGACAACGAGGTCGGTCCGTACCAGAGCCCGATGGAGGACGGCATGAAGCACTTCCACGAGTGGTACCGGGGCCTGATGAAGCGCTGAGCGCCCGCGCGCCGACGCGGCGCTGACACCCGCCCCACCGGGCCGTGACACCCGGTGCGCACAACGCCCCGCTCTCGCGGGGCGTTCGTTTTTGCGGATCCCCACAACGGGCGTGGCGACCCTCCGGCGCGAGAATCCGCGCCATGTCTGCACCCCTTCTGATGGTGTTGGCGACGCTGCTGTTCGCCACCATGGGCGTCTGCGTCAAGTTGGCTTCGGCCTACTACGGCGCCGGCGAGATCGTCATGTACCGCGGCCTGGTCGGCACGCTGTTCCTGTTCGCGATGACGCGGGCCAAGGGGCTGTCGCTGAAGACCAGCGTGCCGGCGATGCACTTCTGGCGCAGCCTGTCGGGCGTGATCGCGCTGTCGCTGTGGTTCTTCGCGATCAGCAAGCTGCCGCTGGCCACGGCGATGACGCTGAACTACATGTCCTCGGTCTGGATGGCGCTGTTCCTGATCGGCGGCGCGGTGCTGATGGGCGCGGCCCGGGTCGATCCGCGGCTGGTGGTCACGGTGCTGCTGGGCTTCGTCGGCGTGGGCCTGGTGCTGCAGCCGGCCATGCAGGACCAGCAGGTCTGGCACGGCCTGGCCGGCCTGGCCTCCGGGATGCTGTCGGCGATGGCCTACCTGCAGGTGACCTCGCTGGGCCGCGCGGGCGAGCCGGAGTACCGCATCGTCTTCTACTTCTCGATGGGCGGCGTGGTGGCCGGCGCGCTGACGACGATCGTCACGCAGGGCGGCTGGCATGGCCACACCTGGACCGGCGCGGCGCTGCTGCTGGCCGTCGGCGTGCTGGCGACCGCCGCGCAGCTGCTGATGACCCGCGCCTACGGCACCGGCAAGCCGCTGGTCAACGCGTCGCTGCAATACCTGGGCATCGTGTTCTCGGCGTTGTATGGTGTCCTCCTTTTCGGCGACCGGCTGAGCCTGGCCTCGTGGGGCGGCATCGTGCTGATCGTCGTCGCGGGCCTGGGGGCGACGCTGCTGCGCGCCCGCAACACGCCCAAGGACGCCCAGCACTCGGTCCAGGAATCATGAACGGCACGACTTCCTCCCCCTCGGCCTCCGACGGCCTGATCCCGGTCGAGCAACTGCGCGCGCTGATGGCGTCGGCCACGCCGCCACTGATCGTCGACGTGCGCTTCGACCTCGCCGACACCGGCGCTGGCGAACGCGCCTACGCCGCGGGCCATCTGCCCGGCGCCTTCTACCTTCACTTGGACCGCGACCTGAGCGGCCCGAAGCAGGACGCCTTCGGCGCCTTCCGCGGCCGCCATCCGCTGCCCGAGCGCGACGCCTTCGCCGCGCGGCTGGCCGCGCTGGGCATGACGCCGGGCCGGCAGGTCGTCGCCTACGACGCGGCCGACGGCATGTACGCGGCGCGCGTGTGGTGGATGCTGCGTTGGCTGGGCCACGCGGAGGTCGCGGTGCTGGACGGCGGATTCGCCGCCTGGCAGCAGGCCGGCGAGGCGGTGACCGCCGAGACGCCCACGGCCACGCCCGGTGTGTTCGAACCCGGCGCCGCGCTCGAACAGCCGTTGACCGCGCAGGAGCTGCTCGCCCAGCTCGGCAAGGTCCGCCTGATCGACGCCCGCGCCGGCGAGCGCTTCCGCGGCGAGGTCGAGCCGCTGGACACCCAGGCCGGCCACATCCCCGGCGCGACCAACCGCTTCTTCAAGACCAACCTGACGCCGGAAGGCCGCTTCAAGCCGGCGGCGCAGCTGCGCGACGAATTCGCCGAGCTGCTCGGTCCGGGCGACCCGGGCTGGACGGTGCACCAATGCGGTTCGGGCGTGACCGCCTGCCACAACCTGCTGGCGATGCACCACGCCGGGCTGCGCGGCAGCCGGCTTTACCCCGGCTCCTGGAGCGAATGGAGCGCCAATCCGCGCCACCCGCTGGCCAAGGGCTGAGGACCGCCGGCGGGCGGGCGGTCCGTATTGACAACGCGCATGGGGCGAGCACCATGGGAAGGTCAGACTGCGAAGGCAAGTCCTGACCCCGCCCGGAAGGGGGTCCGGCCCACCCAGCCCACCCGTTCGCTCGAAGGAGGCTCGCCATGTTCCAGCGCATCCTGATCCCCACCGACGGCTCCGAGATCACCGCCAAGGCGATCGATACCGCCATCAAGCTCGCCAAGTTCCACGACGCCAAGCTGTTCGCCATCAGCGTCAAGGAGCCCTTCCCCTACAGCGCCGTGTCGGAGATGCAGCCGACGCCGCCGCAGGAGTTCTTCGACGCCCAGGAGCGCATCGCGCAGGAGCGGCTCGCCCAGGTGCTCGCGCTGGCGCGCGCGCAGGGCCTGGAGATCGAGGCCCACAGCGTCGAGGCGCTGCACCCCTGGGAAGCGATCATCGAGCACGCCAAGCGCGTCAACGCCGACCTGCTGGTGATGGCCACGCACGGCCGGCGCGGGCTGCAGGCGTTGCTGCTCGGCAGCGAGACGCAGAAGGTGCTGACGCACTGCGCGTTCCCGGTGCTGGTGGTGCACGGAGAAGGCGCGCCGCAGTGAGCGGCCGGGGCGCCGGGATGGCGCCCCCGGTCAGTGGGCGTGTTTCCCGCCCACCACCAGCAGCACGAAGACGATCCCCACGCCGAGCCACAGCAGCTGCAGCGCGGTGTCCTTCCAGGGCAGCCGGCGTTGCAGCTGCGGGATCAGGTCGGCGACCGCGACGTAGACGAAGCTGCTCGACGCCGCCACCAGCAGGTAGGGGAACAACTGCTGCCACGGTCCCACGACGTAGTACCCGACCAGCCCGCCCAGCACCGCGGCCATGCCCGACACCGCATTGAAGAACAGCGCCTTGCCGCGCGAGAAGCCGGCATTCAGCAGCACGATGTAGTCGCCGACCTCCTGCGGGATCTCATGGGCGACGATCGCCATCGCGGTGACCCAGCCCAGGTGGTGATCGGCCAGGAACGCGGCGGCGATGATGATCCCGTCGCAGAAGTTGTGGATCGAATCCCCCACCAGCACCGACAACCCGCCCCGGCCGGCCTGCTCCCGGTCGAAGTGGTGATGGTGGTGATGCCCGTCCCCCTCGTGGTGGTGGGTGTGGCGGTACAACTCCGCCTTCTCGAGCAGGAAGAAGAACATCAACCCCCCCAGCAGCGCCAGGAACAGGTTGTGCGGGTCGGCGCCGCTCTCGAACGCCTCGGGCAGCACGTGCAGCAGCGCGGTCGACAGCAGCACGCCGGTGGACAGGCTCACCAGGTGCTTGACGATGCGGCTCAGCAGGCCGACCGTCAGCATCGCCGCGATGGACACCGAGGCCAGGCCGCCGGCCAGGGTCACGAGCAGGATGTAGGTCAGGGTCATGGATAAAAAAGCGCACCACGTGGGGTGCGCCGGATGGGGTTCTGAAAATTGTCTCAGAGTCGTCAAGCCCCCCTTCGCGACAGCACGATGAAAGCACTTCGTTCCCGGTGGGCACGCCAAACACCGCGACAATCGCCCCCCATGACGCAAGCGCACGTTCCTCCGATCCTGGCCGCCATCGACATGGGCTCCAACAGCTTCCGCCTGGAGCTCGCCCAACTGCAGCATGGGCAGTACCGCCGGATCGACTACCTGAAGGAAACGGTGCGGCTGGGCGCGGGCCTGGACGCGATGAGCATGCTGACCGAAGAGGCCGCCCAACGCGGCCTCGCCTGTCTGCGGCGCTTCGCGGAACGCCTCTCCGGGTTGCCCGGCCGCCAAGTGCGCGCGGTGGCCACCCAGACGCTGCGCGAGGCGCGCAATCGCAACGCCTTTCTCGCGCGCGCGCAGGAAGTGCTGGGCCATCCGATCGAAGTCATCTCCGGTCGCGAGGAAGCCCGCCTGATCTACGCCGGCGTCGCTAGGCTGCAGACCGCCGAGGACCCGCGCCTGGTCATCGACATCGGCGGCCGTTCCACCGAGATGATCCTCGGGCGCGGCCCCCAGCCGCTGAGCACCGAGTCCTTCCAGATCGGCAGCGTCAGCCTGTCGATGCGCTTCTTCCCCGACGGCCGCTTCACCGCCGAAGCCTTCCGCGCCGCCCAGGTCGCCGCCGGCGCCGAACTGGAAGAAGCCATCACCCAGTTCTCCCGGCACGCCGCCCAGCCGCGCTGGAAACAAGCCCTGGGCTCCTCCGGCACCGTCGGCGCGGTCGCCCAGATCCTCGCCGCCAACGGCGTCAGCCCCGATGGCGCCATCACCCTCGACGGCCTGCGCTGGTGCATCGAGCAATGCCTGCTCGCCGGCCGCGTCGACGCGCTCAAGCTCCCCGGCCTCAAGGAAGACCGCCGCGCGGTCGTGGGCGGCGGGCTCTGCATCCTCTACACCCTCCTCACCCACTTCGACATCGAGCGTCTTCATCCCGCCAAGGGCGCCCTGCGCCAGGGCGTCATCTTCGACCTCGCGGAACGCCTCGACCCCCGACTCCTCGCCGCCGGCCGCGACATGCGCGAACAGTCCGTCGCCGAACTCCAGCGCCGCTTCGCGATCGATCGCGAACAGGCCACCCGGGTCCAGGACGTGGCTCAGCGTCTGCACACCCAGCTCGCGCCCAAGGCGGAGGAAGAACATCGGCGTGAACTCGGGTGGGCCGCCGCGCTGCACGAGATCGGCATGATGGTCTCCCACCACGACCACCATCGGCACAGCGCCTACCTCCTCTCCCATGTGGACGCGCCAGGGTTCTCGCAGAACCAACTGCGGCGCCTCGGCGATCTCGCGCTCGGGCAGCGGGGAGGGTTGCGCAAGCTGGAAGAACAACTCCAGGACGAGGCGATGGTCTGGCAGTTGCTGTCGCTGCGGCTCGCAGCCATCAAATGCCATGCGCGCAGCGATGTGGATGCGTCGGCCATTCGCATCCATCGGGAGGGGAACGCCGTCTCGATCGAGATGCGCAAAGGATGGGCGGAAAGCCACCCGCGAGCACACTTCCTGTTGCGGGAAGAACTCGAGGCTTGGGCGAAGGTCGGGTTGGTGCAGCTGGCGCTCGAGGCCTGACGCCACCGAGCACGACAGGCAGGACCTGGGCCGGCGGCGAAGCCGAGCTCCGGCGCTCAACTCGGGCCGCTCGCCTCCGGCTCGCTACCCTCAAACAGAACGCGCCTGGTCAGTCCTGGAAGCTCGGCTTCGCCGCCGGCCCAGGCCCTGCCCGTCCCCCCCCCCCGCAGTGGACTTCAGTCCTCTTGGTAGAGGCGCATCAGGGCTTGTTGGGCGCTGACGTTGTCCGGATGCTCTTCGGTACCAATGCGCTGGGAAGTGCCGTCCGGACCCAGTTGCCATGCATCCAGGCTGTCGTGCAAGTACGGGGTCAGGCCCTCGTCGATCACGCGCTGGCGCAGCTTCGGATCCGTCACCGGCCACGCCACCTCGATCCGCCTCAGCATGTTCCGACTCATCCAGTCAGCACTCGACAAGTACAGCGCTTCCTGCTCGTCAGCACCCCAGCGGAAATAGAAGATCCGCGAGTGCTCGAGGAATCGACCCACCACCGAACGCACCAGGATGTTGTCCGTCTGACCCGGCAAGCCCGGCGGCAGCATGCAGGCGCCACGCACGATCAGATCCACCTTCGCGCCAGCCTTGCCGGCACGGATCAAACCATTGATCAACTCGGAATCGGTCAGCGCGTTGATCTTCAGCACCACGCGAGCAGGCTCGCCACGCTTGGCCGCCTCCTCCACCTGCACCAGCAACTCGCACATGGTCTTGTGCAAATTGAAAGGCGCCAGCAGCAGCTTCTTCGGCGCCTTGAACTTCGACAGCGACGCCAGCTGGCGGAACACCAGGTCCATGTCCGCCGTCATGTCCGCATCGGCCGTCAGGTAACCCAGGTCCGTGTAGAAACGCGCCGTCTTCGGGTTGTAGTTGCCCGTCGACAAGTGGCCGTAGCGGCGCAACTTTCCCGCCTCGCGGCGCGTGATCAGCAACAGCTTCGCGTGCGTCTTCAGGCCCACGATGCCGTACACCACCTGCGCGCCCACGGCTTCCAGCCGCTCCGCCCAGTTGATGTTGGCCTCCTCGTCGAAACGGGCCTTCAGCTCCACCACCGCCAGCACTTCCTTGCCGCGCCGCGCCGCCTCGATCAGCAGCTCCGCCAGCACCGACTCGCTGCCGGTCCGGTAGATCGTCTGCTTGATCGCCAGCACGTCCGGATCCTCCACCGCCTCGCGCAGCAGCTGCACCACCGGCTCGAAGCTCTCGAACGGGTGATGCAGCATCACGTCGCCCTTGGTCCGCAGCTTGTCCAGGATCGACTTGCCACGCGGCAGCCGCCCCTTGGGCCAGCTCGCCTCGTAAGGCTGGAAGCGCAGGTCCTCGGCGTCCGTCTGGTCGATCAACTCATTCAACCGCACCAGGTTCACCGGGCCGTTGACGCGGTACAGCGCCGCCTCCGGCAGGTCGAACTGCTCCAGCAGGAACCTCGACAGTTCCTCGGGACAGGTGTTGACCACCTCCAATCGGACCGCGCGGCCGAAGTGGCGCGTCGTCAGGCCCGAGCGCAGCGCGTGGCGCAGGTTGGCGATCTCCTCCTCGTCGACCTCGAGGTCCGAGTCCCGCGTCACGCGGAACTGCGAGAAGGCCTCGACATGCCGCCCCGGGAACAGCTCCTCCAGGTGGGCGCGGATGACGCTGGTCAGCAGCACGAAGTTCTGCTTGCCGCCGCTGATCTCCGCCGGCAGCTTGATCACGCGCGGCAGCACCCGCGGCACCTTGACGATGGCGATCCGGTTGTCGCGCCCCAGCGCGTCCTTGCCCGACAGCCGCGCGATGAAGTGCAGCGACTTGTTGGCCACCTGCGGGAACGGGTGCGCCGGGTCCAGGCCCACCGGCACCAGCAGCGGGCGCACCTCGCGCTCGAAGAAACGTCCCACCCAGGCGCGCATCTCCTCGGTGCGGTCGGCGTGGTTCAGGATCTGGATGTTGTGCTCGCGCAGCGCGGGCATCACCTGGTCGTTGAAGATCGCGTACTGCTCGTCGATCAGGCCGTGGGCCGCGCGCCCGACGCGCTCGACGTCGCGCGGCGTCACCAGCCCGGAGCCGTCGCGCTGCGCGTCCAGCATGTCGGCGAAACGCACCTCGAAGAACTCGTCGAGGTTGCTCGACACGATGCAGATGTAGCGCAGCCGCTCCAGCAGCGGCACGTCGATGCGCTGGGCCTGGGCCAGGACACGCCGGTTGAACTCGAGGATCGCGTTTTCGCGGTTGAGCAGCGGGACGTCGGGCAAAGTCATGAACCCATTCTATGAAGCTGTCATGACAGCCCGGTGACCCTCTTTCGTGCCGTCACACGCGGTTGCAGGCCCCCTCCCGGGGGCGGTCCGGGGCCGCGATACGCCCGGCCGCAAGCCGGCCTCGCGCGTCCTCGCGCCGCCTTCAGGCGGGTTGGCGCATCGCGGCGGCGAGTGCCTCGGCGGCGCCCTGCTCGGCGCCCAGGCGCTGGCGTTCGGCCCAGTCCAGGATCTCGAGGTGCCCGTCCGCGTGCTCGACCAGCGCGGTCAGGCTCTCGACCCAGTCGCCGTCGTTGGCGTAGGTGATGCCGTCGATGTCGCGCAGCTCGGCGTGGTGGATGTGGCCGCAGATCACGCCGTTGACGCCGCGTTTGCGGGCCTCGCGGGCCAGGGCCTGCTCGAACTCGCCGATGAAGGACACCGCGCGCTTGACCTTGAGCTTGAGGTACTTGCTCAGGCTCCAGTACGGCAGGCCCAGCCGCGCGCGCAGCGAGTTCAGGTGGCGGTTCAGCTTCAGCGTGAATTCATAGAGGCTGTCGCCGACGTAGGCCAGCCACTTCGCATGCTGGATGACGCCGTCGAAGAGGTCGCCGTGGGTGATCCAGAACTTGCGGCCGTCCGCCGTCTCGTGGATCCACTCGTGCGCGACCTCGATGCCGCCGAAGCTGTGCTGCAGGTACTTGCGGGCGAATTCGTCGTGGTTGCCCGGCACGTAGATCACCCGCGTGCCCTTGCGCGCCTTGCGCAGCAGCTTCTGCACCACGTCGTTGTGGGCCTGCGGCCAGTACCAGCTGCGACGCAGCTGCCAGCCGTCGACGATGTCGCCGACCAGGAAGAGCTGCTCGCACTCGACCTCCCGCAGGAAGTCCAGCAGCGCCCTGGCCTGGCAGCCCGGCGTGCCCAGGTGCAGATCGGAGATCCACACCGTGCGCACGCGGATCGAACCGCCCTCGTCCGCCTCGGCCCCAGGCGGTTCGGTCGAAACAGCGGCGGCCATGAGCGTGTCGGTCAGCATGGCCCCACAGGTTGCCGGCGGCGGATGAAATCTTGATGACCGCCTCCGAATCAGGGCGCACGCCGATAATCCGCCCCCATGCACTTGATGATCCCCTTCGCCAGCTCGCTGGACCCTCATTTCGAGGGCGCCCTGCGCGAGCTGGAGTTGCCGGGCCTGAGCCGCCTGCTCGGGCTGCTGACGCCGGCCGGCGAGGTCGGCGACGCCGACGAGACCACCCCGATTCCCCCGCATGAGCGATTCCTCGCCCGCGCCCGCGGCGTGACCGACGGCTCGCCGCCGACCGCCGCCTGGCGCCTGCGCGCCGCCGGCCAGGACCCCGGCCAGGCCGCCTGGGCGCTGCTGACGCCCGCCCATTTCGCCGTCGGCACCGAGGGCGTCACCGCGATGGGCCCGGCCACGCTGGACCTGACGGACGACGAATCCCGCGCCTTCCTCGACGCGCTGGCCGCCGCGCTGTTCCCCGCCGCCGAGGGCTGGCGCACCGCCTGGCTGTCCAGCGGCGAATGGGCGGTCGCGCACGACGAGCTCGACGGCCTCGAGGCCGCGAGCGTCGACCGCGTGCTCAACCGCGGCGTCGAGACCTGGTACCCGCGCGCCCGCCGGCTGCGCACGCTGCTCAACGAGGTCCAGATGCTGCTGCACGAGCACCCGCTCAACCAGGCCCGCGAGGAACGCCGCCTGCGCCCGCTGAACGCCGTCTGGATCAGCGGCTGCGGGCGCGATCGCGGCGACGCGCCGCCCACCGGCCTGGTCGTCGACGACCGCCTGCGCGCGCCGATGCTCACCGGCGACCTTTACGCCTGGAGCGAAGCCTGGAAGGCGCTGGACGCCGGCCCGATCGCGCAGGCCGCGAACGCCGCGCGCGGCGGCACCCCCGTGTCGCTGACCCTCAGCGGCGAGCGCCAGGCGCGCACCTGGACGCGCCGGCCCGCCGGCGCCTGGCAGCGCTTGAAGGAACGCTTCGCGCCCGTCGGCGCCTCCGTCGCCACCGCGCTGGAGGCCCTGTGAACAGCCCCCGCATCCTGACCCGGGACGTCCCGCCCGATTCCGCCCACGCGCTGCAGCTCGCCGGCTTCTCGCCGCTGCTGTCGCGGCTGTTCGCCGCGCGCGGCGTGCTGTCGCGCGACGAGCTCGACCCCGACCTCAAGCACCTGCTGCCGCCCGAAGGCCCGCAGGGCCTGCTCGGCATCGACCGCGCCGCGGTGCTGCTGGCCGACGCGATCGCCGCCGGCGACAAGCTGTGCATCGTCGCGGACTACGACTGCGACGGCGCCACCGCCTGCGCGCTGATGCTGCGCGGCCTGGCACTGCTCGGCGCGAAGCCGGGCACGGTGCACTACGTCGTGCCCGACCGCGCGGTGCACGGCTACGGCCTGACGCCGACCATCGTCGAGCTCGCGCTCAAGCACGAGCCCCGGCTGCTGGTGACCGTGGACAACGGCATCGCCAGCCATGCCGGCGTGGCCTTCGCGCGCGCGCTCGGCATCAAGGTGCTGGTGACCGATCACCACCTGCCGGCCGTGACCGCCGACGGCCAGCCGACCGTCCCCGAGGCCGACGCGCTGGTCAACCCGAACCAGCCCGGCTGCCCCTTCCCGAGCAAGAGCCTGGCCGGCGTCGGCGTCGCGTTCTACGTGCTGACGGTGCTGCGCGGCGAGCTGCGCCGCCGTGGCGTCTACGGCGACGGTCCGCCGCCGCGCCTGGACGGCCTGCTGGACCTGGTCGCGCTGGGCACGGTCGCCGACGTGGTCCGGCTGGACGCCAACAACCGCCGCCTGGTCGCGCAAGGCCTGCGCCGGATGCGCGCCGGCCGCATGCAGCCGGGCGTGCAGGCGCTGTTCACCGCCGCCAGCCGCGACGCGTCGCGCGCCAACAGCTTCGACCTCGGCTTCGCGCTGGGCCCGCGCATCAACGCGGCGGGCCGGCTCGACGACATGACGCTGGGCATCACTTGCCTGACCACCGACGACGCTGAACAAGCGCTGTCGCTGGCGCGTGAACTGGACCGCATCAACCGCGAGCGCCGCGAGATCGAGGCCGGCATGCAGGAGCAGGCGCTGGCGTTGCTGGACCGCCTGATGACCGACCCGCGCCTGAACGGCGCGCCGCCGCCGGCGCTGGCGCTGTTCGACGCCGACTTCCATGAAGGCGTGGTCGGCATCGTCGCCTCGCGGATCAAGGACCGGCTGCACCGCCCGGTCTTCGTGTTCGCCGAGGGCGCGGACGGGCAGCTCAAGGGCTCGGGCCGCTCGATCCCGGGCTTCCACCTGCGCGACGCGCTGGACCTGGTCTCCAAGCGCCATCCCGAACTGCTGCGCAAGTTCGGCGGCCACGCGATGGCCGCCGGCTGCACGCTGGCGCCGGGCGGCGTCGAGGCCTTCGCCGCCGCGTTCGAGGCCGTCGCCCGCGAGTGGCTCGACGAGGCCGCGCTGACCCGCACGCTGCGCACCGACGGCCCCTTGCCGCCGGAGGCCTTCTGCGCGGAGACGGTGCAAGAGCTCGAGGCGCAGGTCTGGGGCCAGGCCTTCGAGGCCCCGCTGTTCTGCGACAAGGTGCAGGTGGTGAACCAGCGCATCGTCGGCGAGCGCCACCTGAAGCTGCGGCTGCGCCAGGGCGCCTGGCTGCGCGACGCGATCTGGTTCGGCCACACCGAGCAGTTGCCCGCGGAGGTCACGCTGGCTTACCGGCTCAGCCTGGACGAGTTCCAGGGCCAGCAGCGGGTGCAGATGGTCGTCGAGGCGATGGCCGAACCGGCGTCCGACTGAGCGCTGGCGCGCTCGCCGCGCCCAGGGCGGCATGTCGATTGCCGCCCTGCCTTCAACGAGAACTCTGTTGAAGGACATCGACATGCCTGCATACAAGGACGACGGCAAGCTCTGGGTGCTGGTGGCGGACGAGGGCGTGGCCCGGCTCCTGCGCCTGCCCGAGGAAGGCGGCGACCTGGTCGACGTGACGACGCTGACCGACGCCGCCGCGCATGCGGACAAGGCCGACCTGCGCCGCGACGCGGAGGGCCGGCGCGGCAACAACGTGACCTCGTCGGCCGGTGTCGACGAACTGCACCAGGAGGCCATCGGCTTCGCCGCGCGCGTGTCGAAGACGCTGGACGACGGCTTCAACAACGGCGAGGTGACGCAGCTGCGCGTCGTCGCCGCGCCGCGTTTCCTGGGCCTGCTGCGCAAGGCCTTCAGCCCGCAGGTGGCCAAGCTGGTGATCGACGAGACGAACGTCGACGTCGTCCACGAGAGCCTGGGCGAACTCACCACCCGGCTGTTCCCGGAGCGGGACTTCAGCAAGCAGAAACCTTGAACAGGGCACGACCCTCACCCCAACCCTCTCCCGCCTGCGGGAGAGGAAGAAGCGGCGGGCGACAGCTCGCGCGGGGCCACGCGGCGCGACGCGGAACGCGACGGATTTCACGGGCGGGTCATGCTGTAACTCTTTGTCAAAGCGATGACATAGAGGCCACCCAGAATGGGGACACCACGCGGCGTTCCGGCCGCCGTGGTCACCTCCCATGCCGACGACCCATCTGCAACCGCCCGATCCGCTGAGCATCGCCCTGTCCGCCATCATCCGGGACGGGACACTGGACATCCATTTCCAGCCGCTCGTCGAGGTGGAGCGCGCGCAGATCCTCGGTTACGAGGCGCTGACGCGCGGTCCGGCGGACACCCCGCTGCATTCGCCGCTGGTGCTGTTCGAGACCGCCGCCCGGCTGGGCCGGCTGGTGGAGCTGGAACGGCTGGTGGTGCGTCGCGCGCTGCGCCGCTTCAAGGAGCTGAACCTCCCCGGCCAGCTGTTCCTGAACCTGACCGCCGACACGCTGCTGGCCACCAGCGACCGCGGCGCGCTGATCGCCCGCGAGTTCGCGCAGCTGGACCTCCCCGCGTCGCGCGTGGTCATCGAACTCACCGAGACCCGCCCGATCCTGGAGCCCGAGCGGCTGCAGGACAGCATGCGCAGCCTGCGCGAACTGGGCTTCGTCGTCGCGCTGGACGACCTGGGCGAGGGCTTCGCCAGCCTGAAGCGCTGGATGGACATCCGGCCGGACTTCGTCAAGATCGACCGCCACTTCATCGACGGCATCGCGCAGGACCCGCTGAAGCAGCAGTTCGTGCGCTCGATCCTGGAGATGGCCGCGACCTCCGGCTGCACCGTCGTGGCCGAGGGCCTGGAGCAGCTCAGCGACCTGACCGTGCTGCGCCGCCTGGGCGTGCCGGTGTGCCAGGGCTACCTGCTCGCGCGTCCCAGCCCGTCGCCGCGCGCGACGCTGCGGGCCGAGGTGGACGCGCTGCTCGCGCCCGAGCACCGCCGCCGCAACGCCGACTGGATGCGGCTGCCGCCGGACGCGATCACCACCGCCGCGCAGCTCGCGCGCCGCAGCCACACGGTCACGCCCAAGCTCAACTGCCAGACCGTCGCCGACATGTTCCAGCGTGACGAGCAGCTGTTCTCGATGCCGGTGCTGGACGAGTCCAACCGCCCGATCGGCATCCTGCGCTCGCTGCAGGTGCTCAAGCGCAGCGCCGAGCGCTACTTCATGGACATCCACGACAAGCGCCCGTGCGTCGCGATGATGGATCCGCATCCGCTGATCTTCGACGCCGGCACCTCGCTGCGCGAGATGAGCGAGGCGATCGCCAGCCTGGACGACCGGCTGATGGTCGACGGCTTCATCGTCACCCGCAACGGCGAATACTTCGGCACCGGCCGCAGCACCGACCTGCTCAAGGCGGTGTCCGACCTGCAGGTGCACAGCGCGCGCTACGCCAACCCGCTGACGCTGCTGCCCGGCAACGTGCCCACCGACCAGCACCTGGACGCGCTGCTGCACGAGAGCCGGGAGTTCGTCGTCGTCGCCTGGGACATCGACCACTTCAAGCCGTTCAACGACGTCTACGGCTACGCCGCCGGCGACGACATCATCAAGCTCTGCGCCCAGATCCTGCAGAACGCGGCGGACCCGGCGCTGGACTTCGTCGGCCACATCGGCGGCGACGACTTCGTGATGGTGCTGGGCTCGGCCGACTGGACCGCGCGCATCACCCGCGTGTGCCGCGAGTTCGACCGCCAGGTGCGGCCCTTCTTCTCCGCCGAGCACCAGGCGCTGGGCGGCTACGTGACGCTGAACCGGCAGAACCAGGAGTCGTTCAACCCGGTGCCGACGCTCAGCGCTGGCGTGATCCTGGTGCAGCCCGGCGCCTTCGACAGCGTGCGGGCGCTGTCCGCGGCGCTGGCCGAACCCAAGCACGTCGCCAAGTGCGGCACCGGCCCGAGCCGTTACTTCGTCGACCGGCGCCGATCCAGCGCTGCCGTCCCGGACATGGCGCCCCTCCTAGAATCGACGGGGTGAACACCCCCCGCCCCGACCTGCCCGATCCCGACCCCGGCCTGCCCGCGACGCCGCGCGTCGCCCTGCACGCGCAGACCAACGCGGACCTGCACTGCCACTCGACGGTCTCCGACGGCACGCTGTCGCCCGAGGCGCTGGCCGAGCGCGCGAAGGCCAACGGCGTCGAGCTCTGGGCGCTGACGGACCACGACGAGGTCGGCGGCCAGCAACGCGCGCTGGAGGCCGCTCGCGCGCTGGGGCTGCCCTACCTGACCGGCGTCGAGATCTCGGTCACCTTCGCCGGCAAGGTCGTGCACATCGTCGGCCTGGGCTTCGACCACCGCGACCCGCGCATGGTCGAGGGGCTGCGCGCGACGCGCGGCGGCCGCGGCGCGCGGGCCCGCGAGATGTCCGAGGACCTGGCCCGGGCCGGCATCCCCGGCGCCTACGAAGGCGCGCTCAAGCACGCCGGCAATCCGGAGCTGATCTCGCGCACCCACTTCGCCCGCTTCCTGGTCGAGGCGGGCCATTGCGACGACGTGCCCGAGGTCTTCCGCCGCTTCCTGACCGAGGGCAAGCCGGGCTTCGTGCCGCACCGCTGGGCCGCGCTGCGCGACGCGGTGGGCTGGATCGTCGACGCCGGCGGCCTGGCCGTCATCGCGCACCCGGGCCGCTACGGCTTCACGCCGACCGAGGAATACGCGCTGATCACCGAGTTCATCGCCCATGGCGGCCGCGGCATCGAGGTCGTGACCGGCAGCCACACGTCGGCGGACATGGTCCAGTACACCGACACGGCGCTCGAATTCGACCTGCTGGCCTCGCGCGGCTCGGACTTCCACAGTCCTGAGGAAAGCCGCGTCGACGTCGGCAAGCTCGAGGAGCACCTTTCCGGCAAACTCAAACCGGTGTGGAACGCCATCGAGCACCGCATCCACTGGCCGGCCTGAGCGCCGCGCCCGTCGACCGCGCTCCCGGCGTTCCAGCTTCCCGGCTTCCCGGCCCTTCGGCCCCACCGGCCGCCCCGCACACCGATTGCCCCTCGCGAGCACCATGGCGCAAATCTTCGAAGTCCATCCCGACAACCCGCAGGCCCGCTTCCTGCGCCAGGCGGCGCAGATCCTGGGCCAGGGCGGCATCGGCGCGATCCCGACCGACTCCAGCTACGCGCTGGTCTGCCAGCTCGACGACAAGGCGGCGGCCGAGGCGCTGCGCCGCATCCGCGGCGTCGACGACAAGCACCACATGACGCTGCTGTGCCGCGACCTCAGCGAGCTGGGCAGCTATGCCCGCGTGGACAACAAGCAGTACCGGATGATCAAGATGGCCACGCCGGGCCCCTTCACCTTCATCCTGGAGGCGACGAAGGAGGTCCCGCGGCGGCTGTCGCACCCGTCGCGCCGCACGATCGGGCTGCGCGTGCCGGACCACCGCGTGACGCAGGACCTGCTGGCCATCGTCGGCGGCCCGCTGCTGGCGACCACGCTGATCCCGCCGGGCGAGCACGAGCCGCTCAACGACCCGCAGGAGATCACCGCCCGCTACGACCGGCAGATCCAGCTGATCATCGACGCCGGCGCCTGCGCGATGACGCCGACCACGGTGGTCGACATGACCGAGGATCCGCCGGTGCTGGTGCGCCGGGGTTGCGGCGATCCGGCCTGCCTCGGGCTGGAATTGCAGGACGCCGAGGAGTAATCCGCCAAGCCCCCCGGCTGCGGAGTCCCATGCAAAACGCCGGCGCGAGGCCGGCGTTTGTCATTCGTTCATGCATTCGGGCGGCGGACGCGTCGCGCCGCCCCGGCGCGGCCTCAGACCGCGGCGGTGATGACGATCTCGATCTTCCACTCGGGCTTGGCCAGCTTGGCCTCGACCGTGGCGCGCGGCGGCGTGTGGCCGGCCGGCACCCAGGCGTCCCAGGCGGCGTTCATGCCGGCCAGGTCCTTGACGTCGGCGATGTAGAGCTGCGCGCGCAGGATCTTGGTCTTGTCGCTGCCGGCGCGGGCCAGCAGCTTGTCGATCATCGCCAGCACCTGCTCGGTCTGGCCGGTGATGTCGGCGGTCGCATCGTCCGGCACCTGGCCGGCGAGGTAGACCACGCCGTTGTGGACGGCCATCTCCGAGAGGCGGGCGCCGACGTCGAATCGTTCGATGTTGCTCATTTGCTGTGCTGCTTCGCTTTGTGGGAATGCTTGTGGTCGCGCTTCTCGCGCGACTGCTCGTGACGGTGCGACTTCGCCGGAACGGCCGCGGCCGCGGCGGCGGCGGCAGGCGCCGACTTCTGGCCGAGCTTGCTTTCGGTGCCCGCCATCAGCTTCCTGATGTTGGCCGCGTGACGCCAGATCAGCAGCAGGCTCATCAGCACGATGGCCGGCAGCTCGGGGCCGATCTCCCAGACCAGCATCTGCAGCAGCGGCGCGGCGACCGCGGCGCTCAGCGAGGCCAGCGACGAGTAGCGGAACACCACCGCCATCGCGATCCAGACGCCCAGCACCGCCAGGCCCAGCCACGGGTTGATCGCCAGCAGCACGCCGGCCGCGGTGGCGACGCCCTTGCCGCCGATGAACTTGAAGAACACCGGCCACAGGTGGCCGACGAAGGCGGCCAGGCCGACCAGCGCCGCGGTGCCTTCCTCCAGGCCGTAGGGCGCGCCGAACTTGAGCACCAGCAGCACCGGCACGAAGCCCTTGAGCGCGTCGAACACCAGCGTGAGGATCGCCGCGGCCTTGTTGCCCGATCGCAGCACGTTGGTCGCGCCCGGGTTGCCGCTGCCGTAGCTGCGCGGATCGGACAGGCCCATCAGGCGGCTGACGATCACCGCGAAGGACAGCGAGCCGATCAGATACCCGGCCACGACGGCCAACAAGGAGAACACGGTACTTTGCATGGGGCGCTATTCTGCCCCGGACTTCAGCGCGCACTCGACCGGCCGGGCCCCCAGCAGCTCCGTCAAAACCCGGGGTTCCAGGCTCACCAGGTAGCCCCGGCGACCGCCGTTGATCAGGATGCGGGGCAGCGCCAGCACCGTCGATTCGACGAACACCGGCATCGCCTTGCGGGTGCCGAACGGCGAGGTGCCGCCGACCAGGTAGCCGCTGTGGCGCTGCGCGACATCGGGCTTGCAGGGCTCGACCTTCTTGCAGGGGATCTGCCGCGCGAGCTCCTTCAGGCTGACGGTGCAGTCGCCGTGCATCAGCACGATCAGCGGCTGCGCCTTCTCGTCCTGCATCACCAGCGTCTTGACCACCTCGTGCTCGGGCACGCCGAGCTGCTTGGAGGACTCGCCGGTGCCGCCGTGGTCGACGTAGTCGTAGACGTGTTCGCCGAACGCGACCCGGTGCTGGCGCAGCATCTGCGTCGCGAGGGTCTCGCTGACGTGGGCGGATTTCTTGCTCATGGGCGCGGATTGTCGGTGCGGCGCGCGCGGCGCGGCTTGTACGAGCTTGCTGCTGACAGGGCGTGGCGCGCGTCGGACGTACGCTGCGGCGCTGCCCACGCCCCCTGACCGCCATGACCGACACGACGCCGGATGCCGCCCCGAACGCCGGCTACAACCTCAAGGACCTGATCGGCGAGACCGCCTTGCGCGCGCTGGCCGACGTGTTCGCCGACACCGCGCGCGGCTTCGACCGCCGGCGCTTCCTCGCCGCGGCGACCGAGGGCCTCGAGCCGCTGTCGATCATGCAGCGCGTGCACCGCGTCGCGGAGGCGCTGGCCGTCGCCCTGCCCGGCCGCTACGGCGAGCAACTGGACGCCGTCGTCGCGGCCGCGCCGACCGCGGGCGGCGCCTTCATCAACATGGGCCTGTGCGACTTCGTCGCGAGCCACGGCCTGCACGATCCGGCCGCGTCGCTCCAGGCGCTCGAACGCCTGACGCCGCATGGCACCGCGGAATTCGCGATCCGCCCCTTCCTGCGACAGGACCTCGCCGGCACGCTGGCGGTGATGGCGCGCTGGACGGCGCATCCCGACGAGCATGTGCGCCGCCTGGCCAGCGAGGGCTGCCGGCCGCGCCTGCCGTGGTCGTTCCGGCTGGACGCGCTGGTGGCCGATCCGGCGCCGCTGGCGCGGATCCTCGACGCGCTGCGCGCCGACGACAGCCTCTACGTGCGGCGTTCCGTCGCCAACAACCTCAACGACATCACGAAGGACCATGCCGATTGGGTCTTCGCGCGGCTGGCGGACTGGGACCTCGGCGACGAGCGCAGCGCCTGGATCGTCAAGCACGCGCTGCGCTCGCGCATCAAGCAGGGCGATGCGCGGGCGCTCAAGCTGATCGGCGCGAGCGAGGGCGCCGAGGCGGTGGTCGAGTGGTTGACGATCCAGCCGGCGCGCGTGGCGCTGGGCGGCGAGGTGGAGATCGCCTTCGCGCTGCGCTCCACCGCCCAGGCGGGCCAGCGCCTGGTCGTCGACTACGCGGTCCACTACGTGAAGAAGAACGGCCGCGCGTCGCCGAAGGTGTTCAAGCTCAAGACGGTGGAGCTGGCGGCCGGCGAATCGGCGCCGATCCGCATCCGCCGCGCGCTGCGCGACTTCACGACCCGCACCCATTACGCCGGCACCCACGCCGTCGAGGTGCTGGTCAACGGCCAGCGGCTGGCCGGCGGCGCGTTCGAGCTGACGGTCGACTGAACGCGGTCAACACGGCGTCCTCACTGCGCCGGGTCGCGGATCTCCCAGCGGATGCGGTCGATGCGCGCCAGCGTGTCGGCGTCGAGCGGGCGGCCCAGCGCCGCGACGTTCTCGTCGAGCTGCGCCGCCGTCGTGATGCCGATCAGCGTGCTGGCGGTCTGCCAGCGCGAGGTGACCCAGGCCATCGCCAGCGTCGCCGGCGACATGCCCAGCTCCGCCGCCAGCGCGTTGTAGCGGCGCGCCGCCTCCAGCGATTCCGGACGTGCCCAGCGCTGCTTCTTCATGCTGTCGAAGATCGCCAGCCGGCCCGGCTTCGCCGGATCCGCCAGGCCGTTCGCGTCGTACTTGCCGCTCAGCGCGCCGAAGCCCAGCGGCGAGTACGCCAGCAGGCCGACCTGGTGCCGGTACAGCGCCTCGTCCAGCCCGTTCTCGACGACGCGGTTCACCAGGCTGTAGGGGTTCTGCACGCTGGCGATGCGCGGCAGGCCGTGTTGCGCGGCCAGGTGGATGAACTCGCCGACGCCGTAGGCGGTCTCGTTGGACAGGCCGACGTGACGGATCTTTCCCGCGCGCTGCAACTGGCCGAGCGCCTCGAGCTGCTCGTGCATCGACGCGACCGGCTTGTCCTTGGCGGGCTCGAAGTAGACGCCGCCGAACATCGGCACGTGACGCGCGGGCCAGTGGATCTGGAACAGGTCGATGGTCTGCAGCTGCAGCCGGCGCAGGCTGTCCTCGCAGGCCTGCACGATCTGCGCGCCGGTCAGGTCCTGGCTGCCGTCGCGGATCCAGTCGTAGCCGCGCGACGGGCCGGCGACCTTGGTCGCGATGACCAGCCGGTCCCGCAGCCCCGGCCGCGCCTTCAGCCAGCGGCCGACGATGGCCTCGGTCCGGCCGAAGGTCTCGGCGCGCGCGGGCACCGGGTACATCTCGGCCAGGTCCAGCAGGTTGATGCCGGCGTCGACCGCGCGATCGAGCAGCGCGTGGCTGCCGGCCTCGTCGACCTGCTCGCCGAAGGTCATCGTGCCCAGGCCGATGCGGGTGACCGACAGGTCGGACTGTCCGAGGGTGACGCGTTCCATGTTGTTCTCCTTGCAGGGACCGCGCCCGGTGCCGGCGCGGCAACCGGCCAGTGTGCATGAGGACGCGCCCGGCCCGCCCCGGCCGCCCGCCATCGCCGTGCGCCGGGCGCGCGCGAACCTTCCCCCTTCTTTACGCCGTCCGGGATTGCACGGTTGAAATTATTGTTTTACAGTAATTTCTTACCAAGCGACGGTAACGGTCATGACGATGTCGAGCGACGATTCCCCCTCCGCCTCCCTGCGGCGCATCCGCTGGATCGCCCATTGCGTGCGCGCGATGGCGCTGGTGGCGATGGCGGTGATCGTCGGTTTCCAGGTCACGTTCTGGAGCAACGCGGCCCTGGTCGAGCGGCTGATCAAGCGCGACCTGATCCCCACCGGCCACGCGCAGTTCGACGCCGTCTCGCGCCTGTGGGGGCTGCTGGCCAACCTGCCGCTGACGCTGCTGACGGTCTACGCGCTGCTGTCGCTGTGGCGGTTGTTCGGCAGCTACCTGCGCGGCGAGGTCTTCGCCGACGCGCCCACCCGCCACCTGCGGCGCCTGGGCCAGTCGATCACCGCGCTGGCGGCGGTGATGCCGCTGAGCGAGACGGCCACCGTCCTGGCGCTGACGCTGAAGAACCCGCCGGGCCAGCGGATGCTGTCGTTCCAGCTGGGCAGCACGCATTACGTGGTGCTGCTGTGCGGCCTGGTGCTGACCGCGATGGCACTGGTGATGGGCGAGGCCCAGCGCATGGCCAAGGAAAACGCCGAGTTCGTCTGAACGCGCCGGCCCGAGGATCCCGCCCATGCCCATCGTCGTCCGACTCGACGTGATGCTCGCGCAGCGCAAGATGCGCTCCAAGGAGCTCGCCGAGGCCATCGGCATCACCGAGGCCAACCTGTCGCTGCTGAAGTCCGGCAAGGTGCGCGGGGTGCGCTTCGACACGCTGTCGCGGATCTGCGCGGTGCTGGACTGCCAGCCAGGCGACCTGCTCGCCTGGGAACCCGGCGAGGACGGGAACACCGGAGGCGGCGATGGCGAAGCGTGAGACGCGGGTGGTCACCATCGGCGCGGTGCTGTTGCTGCACGCGGCGCTGCTCGTGGGCCTGCAGCAGGCGGCGCGCCACGCGCATCGCGTCGATGCGCGCCACGACCAGCCGCGGTCGTCGGTGCGAATGATCACGATCCACCTGCCGCCCTTGCCCAAGCCGGTGCCGGCGCCCGTGGCCAAGGCGAAGGCTGAACGTCCGGATCGCGCGGACCGTGCCGATCGCGCGGAGCGTTCGCCGTCCAGGCGCGAGGCAAGGCCTGACCCCGAGCCGAGAAGCGCCGCGCGATCGCCCTCGGCCATCCAGGTACCGGCGCCGGAGATCGACCGGGCGCACCAGGAACCCCGCACGACCGTCGTCATCGCCGCTCCGGCGCCGGCCTCGGGGGCATCGGGCCCGTCCGGCCGCGACCTGCTGTACGGCGCCGCGACAAAGCGCGCGGTCCGCCAAGCGACGCAAGGCCAACCCCTGCTCGCCGAGCGCGCCGACCAGGCCAGCCAGGCGCCCGAGAAGGTCGAGGCCTCCGCCAAGCTCGGCAAGGAAATCATGAAGGGCGCCACCGGCGACTGCCTCAAGGGCGAGTACGCCGGGGGCGGCATGGGCCTGCTCAGCGCGCCGTTCTGGCTGCTGGCCGAGGCGCGCGGCAAGTGCCGCCGCTGACGCCGTGAGCCCTGCCCCGGCGACATCGTCAACGCATCCGCCAGTCACGCGTTCAGCGCAAGTCGCGCCTCGCGCATCAGGGAGAGACCCAGAAGTGAATCCGCCCACCACCCGCGGGGCCATCGCCGCCGCCACCTTCGCCGTCCTGGGCGCCCTGCTCGCCGGCTGCGAGCCCGTCGCAGCCGCGACCGCGACCGCCCATGGCGCCACGCCAACGACGACCGCCGCCGCGCCGTCCACCGGCGACGCCACGGCCACGGCCACGGCCGCGATCACCACCACGACCGCCTCCGCCGCCCCCGCCACGGGAACCGCCGGCGCCACCGCGCTGCCGACGGTCCAGAGCGACATGAAACGCGGGACCTCCTTCCCCTACAAGCGGCTCAACGAGCTGCTGGCCAAGCTGCGCACCGAGGGCGAAGGCCTCTTCGTCAGCCGCTTCGTGCTGACCGACGCCAAGGACTCGGCCAAGCCGCCGCCGGCGGGCACCAAGCTGGCGCTGATGAGCGACGAGGAATACATCCCGATCCCGATCGACGAGAAAGGCGGCTTCGACCTGCCGACCTTCCCGGCGAACCGCGCCAAGGACATGGACTTCGGCACCAACGCCGCCAAGGGCGACCTCGGCGTGCGGCTGAGCATCGACCTGTCGACGCCGCCGGAGATGCTGGACATGGCCACGGTGCGCCGGGTCGTGGCGGTCGGCCAGCGCTTGCGTACCGAGCTGCTGCCCTGGTACGTGCGCTGGATGTTCCCGCAGATCGACGGCGTCATCGCCTGCAGCGACCAGCCGCAGTGGAACCTGGACTGGGCCGAGGGCGGCCAGCGCTGGCGCCTGCCGCTGCCGGCCGAGGCGCAGCAGCGCGAGCCCGAGACGCCCAAGGGCAAGCCCTCGCGCGCCTGCACCGTGCTGACCGGCCAGGAGCAATGGCCCGACGCGGCGCTGTTCCTGCCGCCGCCCGGCGCCAACACCAAGCTCTACGTGAAGCTGCGCAACACGCGCGCGAACTGAGCGCGCGCGGCCCGCGTTCGCCGGTGGCCGACGCGCGCCGTCAAGCGACGGTGCGACGACCGGCGAAGCCCCGGGTCAGGCGGCGCGGCCGGCGGCCCGGTCGGCCTCCAGCTGCCGCAGCACGCGGCGCTGGACCTTGCCGGTGGTCGTCATCGGCAGGCTCTCCAGGAATTCGATTTCCTTCGGGTACTCGTACGGCGCGAGCCGCTGCCTGACGAAGGCCTGCAGTTCCTCGGTCAGCGCCGCCGACGGCTGCCGCCCCGGCGCCAGCACGACGAAGGCCTTCACCAGCGCGCCGCGCTCGGCATCGGGCTTGGGCACGACGGCCGCGTTGGCGACGGCGTCGTGGCGCACCAGGCAGTTCTCGATCTCGCCGGGGCCGATGCGATAGCCGGCGACCTTGAACTGGTCGTCGGCGCGACCCTCGTACCAGAGGTAGCCGTCCTCGTCGGCGCGCGCGAGGTCGCCGGTGCGGCACCAGCTGTCCGACGGATCGCCGGTGAACTTGGCCGCGGTCGCGGCCTCGTTGCCCCAGTAGCCGAGGAAGAAGATCGGGTCGAGATCCCCATGCACGTCGCGCCGATGGACCGCGACATCGCCGACCTGGCCCGGCGCGCAGACCCGGCCCTCGTCGTCGATGACCGCCACGCGGTGCCCCGGATAGGCGCGGCCCATGCTGCCGGGCTTGGCCGGCCACAGCCGCGCGCAGTTGCCGACGACATAGTTGATCTCGGTCTGGCCGAACATCTCGTTGACGGTGACGCCCAGCTCGCGCGTCACCCAGTCGAAGACCGCGTCGCCGACGGCCTCGCCGGCGCTCATCAGCGCCTGCAACCGCAGCGTGTAGCGCGCCGACGGATGCGGCACCGCCTTCATCATCGCCTTCAGCGCGGTGGGGAACAGGAAGCTGTGGGTGATGCCGTAGTGCTGCATCAGCTCGAAGGCCTTCTCCGGCGAGAAGCGGCCCTGGTAGCCCAGGATCGGCCGGCCGAAGCACAGCGACGGCAGCAGCGCGTCCATCAGCCCGCCGGTCCAGGCCCAGTCGGCCGGGCTCCAGAACACCGCCTCGCTGCGCACCGTCGGATCGTTGGGATCGAAGCCGAACCAGTTCTGGCTGGCGATGAAACCGGTGAGGTTGCCCAGCAGCGCGCGCTGCGGGAGCAAGGCGCCCTTGGGCGCGCCGGTGGTGCCGCTGGTGTAGATCAGCAGCGCCGGATCCTCGGCCGCGTTGTCGCGCGCGGCGAAGCGCGCGTCCTCGGCCTGCAGCGCGGCCATCCAGTCGGTCTCGCCGTCGCGCGCGTCGGCGCCGCCGACGACCAGCAGCCGGTGCAGCGCGGGACAGGTGGCGCGCGCCTCGCGCACCGCGCCGAGCGCGCCGGCCTCGACGATGGCGACGCGGGCGGCGCTGTCGCGCAGGCGGTACTCGAGCGCGTCGGGCCCGAACAGCATCGACAGCGGCATCGCGACCGCGCCGAGCTGGTTGATCGCGATGTGGGCGACGGCGGTCTCGAAGCGCTGCGGCAGCACCAGCGCGACGCGGTCGCCGGGCGCCACGCCCAGGCGCCGGAGCGCGTTGGACAGCCGGTTGGCCGCGCGCTGCAGCTGGCCGAAGCTGTACTGGGCGCGGCATCCGCTGTCGCTGTCGAAGAGGATGGCGGGCGCGTCGGGGGTCTCGCGGGCCCAGCGGCCGCAGCAGAGTTCGGCGATGGCGAGCCGCTCGGGCACCTGCCAACGGAAGGCGCCGTGGATCAGCGCATAGGCATCCATCGCGTCACTGCCTCCTGGTCTGGAACAAGAGCGTGGATGCTAGCGAGCGGGTCCCGCACGGTCGTCATGGAAAGCCCGTAGCGTCGGCGTGGTGCGGCCCTGCCCCGGGGAGGGACCCCTACACTGCCGCGCATGGCTATTCAGATCCTGCATAACCCGCGCTGCTCCAAGTCCCGCGAGGCGCTCGAGCGGCTCGAGTCGCGCGGCCTTCGCCCCGAGGTCGTCGAGTACCTGGTCACCCCGCTGTCGCTGGAGGCGCTGACCGCGCTGCAGCGCCGGCTGGGCGTGCCGGCCCGCGCGATGCTGCGCGACGGCGAGGACGACTACCGCGAGCTCGGCCTGGCCGACGCGTCGCTGACCGACGCGCAGCTGCTGCGGGCGGTGGCCGAGCGGCCGAAGCTGCTGCAACGGCCCATCGTCGTCGACGGCGAGCGGGCGCTGATCGCGCGCCCGCCGGAGCTGCTGGACGACTGGCTGAAGTGACGCGCCGGCGCGGCGAGCGGGAGGCGTGCCGCCGGGCCGATGGCGGCGGAGGCCGGCCTCTCAGCCCTTGAACTTCGCCAGCGCGTCGCCGGCGAGGCGGCACAGGCGCCAGTCCGGCATGATCGTCGCGCCCATCTTTTCGTAGAAGCGGATGGCGGGCTCGTTCCAGTCGAGCACGCACCATTCGAAGCGGCCGTAGTCGCGCTCGATGGCGATCTGCGCGAGCCGCGTCAGGAAACGCTTGCCCAGCCCGGCGCCGCGATGCGCGGGCTGCACGTACAGGTCCTCGAGGTACATCCCGGGCTTGCCCAGGAAGGTCGAGAAGTTGGTGAAGGTCAGCGCGAAGGCGACGACGGCGCCGCTGTCGTGCTCGGCGACCAGGGCCTCGCAGACCGGGCGCTCGCCGAAGAGATGCGGAAGCAGCTTCTCGGGCGTCACGTCCATCAGGTGCGACAGGTGCTCGAAATCGGCGAGCTCGCCGATCAGGCCGACGATGGCGCCGAGGTCGTCGGGGCGCGCGGGACGGAGGGTGTAGGCGTCAGGGGTCGCGTCAGGGGTCGTCATGGGGCACTCGAAGGGCAAGGGACGGAAGCGGCGCCGGCATCGGGGCGCCGGGCCGGGGCCAGGCCGGGGTCAGGCCATGCCCGCGCCGGATTGTCGCCAACGCCGAGTGCAGCCATCCTCAAGCTTGAGGACGCGATTCGACAACTAGGGATTCGCCGATCGGGCGCGATGCGAAGACTCGCGGGTTTCGCACCACGCTTCGAAAGGGAGTCATGACCAAGCACCTCCGGAACAAGTCCCTCGTCGCCGCCCTGTGCCTGGGCGCGGCCGCGGCGGCCCAGGCCCTGCCGCTGACCAACGGCGACTTCGAGAACGGCCTGGCCGGCTGGTACTCGCGCGGCTGGACCGACCTCGGTCCCGGCGGCTCCAACACCGCCATCGTCGACGCGGCCTCGCCGTACGCGCCGATCAGCGGCTCGTCGGCCATGATCGTCGCGGTCTCCGGCAATCCGCTGGGCCCGAACTGGACCTGCGCGCAGGACGTCTGGAACCTCGCCTGCCCGCTGCCGATGCCGTTTACCGCGCCGGGGGCGGGCCTGCCCACCTACACGTTCTCGGTGCTGCCCGCGGTGTTCCACTACGGCGCCTTCCTGGCCCGGGACCTCACCGTCGCCGCCGGCGACACGCTGAACTGGGACTGGCGGGCCTACGGCGAGCTGGCCGTCGACCCGTTCTACGACAACGGCTGGTTCTACGCGACCAACGGCGACATCGTCGAGCGCGTGGCGCTGCGCGAGGGCGGGCATGCCTACACCTTCTCGCAGGGCGGCCTGTGGTCGGTGTACTTCGGCGTCGGCCAGAGCGAGGACAGCGAGATCTGGAGCGCCGTCATGCTGGACAACGTGTCGCTCGAGGCCGCGCAGAACGTGCCGGAGCCCACGAGCGTGCTGCTCGGCCTGGCCGGGCTGGCGGCGCTGGGCGTGTCGCGGCGCAAGCGGGCCTGAGGGGCGAGCGTCGAGGCGAGCGCCACGTCGAGGCCGCGAGGCCTCGCTGTCTCCATGGCGAAAGCCTCGAACGGGGCGCGGCACTACAGTCGCGCCCCATGAGCACCGCCCCGCGCCCCGCCGAGTCTTCCGCGTACGCCGTCCGCCGCCCGCATCGCAGCGCGTTCATGACGCTGCGCGGCCTGCGCCATCACGTGCTGCGCTGGGGCCCCGAGCCCGATGGCCAGCGGCCGCTGCTGGTGATGGTCCACGGCTGGATGGACGTCGGCGCGTCGTTCCAGTTCATGGTCGACGCCTTCGACGAGGACCGCAGCGTCGTCGCGATCGACTGGCGCGGCTTCGGCCTCACCGACGGCAACGGCGGCGATGCGTACTGGTTCCCCGACTACCTCGGCGACCTCGACGCGCTGCTCGACGCCGTCAGCCCGGACGCGCCCGTGGACCTGCTCGGCCACAGCATGGGCGGCAACATCGCGATGACCTACGCCGGCGTGCGCCCGCAACGGCTGCGCAAGCTGGTGAACCTCGAGGGCTTCGGCCTGCCGGAGACCACGCCCGAGATGGCGCCCGCGCGGCTGGCGAGCTGGCTCGACGAGCTGAAGGAGGCGCAGAGCCTCAAGACCTACGACAGCGTCGACGGCGTCGCCCAGCGGCTGATGAAGACCAACCCGCGGCTGAGCGCGGCCAAGGCCGCGTGGCTCGCGCCCCACTGGTCGCGCCAGGGCGACGACGGACGCTGGCACATCCTGGGCGACCCGGCGCACAAGCGGACCAATCCGGTGCTGTACCGCAAGGCGGAGGCGCTGGCCTGCTGGTCGCGCATCGCGGCGCCGACGCTGTGGGTCGAGGGCAGCGAGACCAAGCTCTCGCAATGGTGGGGCGACCGCTATCCGCGCGAGGACTTCGAGGCGCGGCTCGGCGTCGTGAAGGACCTCCGGCGCGTCACGCTGCAGCAGGCGGCGCACATGATGCACCACGACCAGCCCGAGGCGCTGGCGAGCGCGGTGCAGGACTTCCTCGAGGCCTGACGCGCGCGCCGCTCAACCCGCGGCGGCGGGTCCGCCCCGGTAGCGCCAGAACGTCGGCAGCAGGAAGCCCGTGGCCACCACGCCGATCGCGCACACCAGCCCGCCGACCCAGATGGCGCTGAACACCCCGATGGCATCGGCGCTGAAGCCGGCCCGGGCGTTGCCGATCAGCGGACCGGCGAGGTAGCTGATCATCTCGATGCCGGCGAGCCGGCCGCGCAGGTGATTGGGGATCGTCTCGTTCCAGATCGTGCCGCGGAAGACCCCGCTGACCATGTCCGCCGCGCCGGCCACCGCCAGGCAGGCCATCGCCCACCACAGGGTCGGCGCGAAGCCCAGCGCGACGGTGCCCAGCGCCCAGACCGCCGCGGCGATCACGACCGCGCGGCCATGCCGGCTCACGCGGCCGGTCCAGCCGCTGAAGACCGCGATGGCCAGCGCGCCGATCGACATCGACGACAGCAGCCAGCCGACGGACTCCGTCCGCCCGTAGGCCTGCGCCATCGCCGGGAAGAGCGCCACCGGGAAAGCGAACGCCATCGCGACGTTGTCGACGATGTAGGTGCCCAGCAGCTCCGGCTTGCCGCGGGCGTAGCGCACGCCCTCGGCCAGGTCGGCGAGCAGGTGCGGCGGCTCGCGGTCGCGCGGCAGGCCCGCCACCAGCGCCCGCGGCAGGCGCGCCAGCAGGAGCAGCGACAGCAGGAAGGACGCGCAGTCGAACACGTAGGCCCAGACCGCGCCGCCCGCGGCCAGCAGCGCGCCGGCGAGCGCCGGGCCGGCCACCATGCCGAAGGTGCCGCGCAGCGACGACAGCGCGGCCACGGCGGCGTACTCGTCAGGGCGCGCCGCCTTCTGCGTCAGCGCCTCCAGCGCGGGGCGATGGAAGCCGCTGGCGCCCTGCAGCAGCGCCACCAGCAGGTAGATCGCCAGCAGGCTCGGCGACGACGCGTGCGCGTTGACCAGCAGGCCGGCCACGCAGGCCGCCATGACGGCCTCCGACCCGATCAGCAGCCGCTTGCGGTCCATCCGGTCGGCCACCGCGCCGCCCAGCAGGCCGCACACCACCACCGGCCCGAGCTGCACCAGCCCCAGCAGGCCGATCTCCATGTTGGAGCCGGTCAGCTGGTACAGCTGCCAGGGCACGGCCACGTAGCTGACCATCGTGCCGAGGGCCGAGATGAACTGGCTGAGGAACAACAGGCGGAACGCCGGGTTGCGGCGAAGCGGGCCGAGGTCGATGAGCATGGGAGGCGCGACGGAGGGAGCTGTCGGAGTCCTCGACGGTATCGGGCGCGTCCATGACGCGCCGTCGATCCCGCGACGACTTCTGTCGATGGACGGACAGCATCGTCCGGGATCAGCCCCGGTCCTGACGGAAGTACTTCGACGGCGTGGTGCCGAACATCGCGTGGAAGGCGGCCACAAAGCTCGAGGTCGACTCGTAGCCGACCTCGTGGGCGCCTGGTTTCCAGTGCTCCGACAGCCCGATCACGTGGGCGACGGCGAAGGCCTTTTTCACCGACGGGCGGATGTGGCGAGTGATCGACATGGGTCAGACGCCGTCCCCTGAGCCGGTGTCGGCCACCACCGCCGCCTGATACGCCGCGACGAACTCCGGCGGCATCCGCTTCGGCCGGCCGCCGCTGATGTCGATGCACACCAGCTCCCAGCGCCCGCGCATCAGCGTGCGCCCATCCTCGGCGCGGCGCAGCTGGAACCGCCGCTCCATCGCCAGCTTGCCGTCGCCGGCCGTCAGCCACGTCCCCAGCACCAGCGCCTCGCCCTCGAAGGACGGCAGCAGGTAGTCGTAATGCCCATGCCGGATCGCCATCGCCCGGTCCAGGCGGCGGTAATCCTCGATGTCCAGGCCCAGCGCCTCGGAATGCGACCACGCCACCTGCTCGCACCACTTCACGTAGACCGCGTTGTTGGTGTGGTTCAGGCCGTCGATGTCCGCCGATTGGGGACGCACCTCCATCCGATGGGGGGAGGGATAGTCCCAGCCGTCGGACAACAGACCAGCCTGGGGCGGGATCGCTTCGCTCATCTCGGGGTGTTCCGTGGGATTTCCGACGCGGCAACCGGCGCGCGTCGACGGGGTGCGACAGCTTACCGTCGCGGATTAGGCAGAATGCCGCCCTTTTCCGGCGCCGTCCGTCGCCCGCGCGACCCGCGCGCTCCGCGCACGCCGCCCTCCCCCGCCGTCCCCGTTGCCCGTCGTCATGAACATCATCGTCACCGAAGAACTCAAGGCCTACATCGATCCCCTGACCGAGGACGAATACGCCGCGCTCGAACGCAGCATCCTCGCCGAAGGCTGCCGCGACGCGCTGGTGCTCTGGGGCGACATCCTCGTCGACGGCCACAACCGCCACGGCATCTGCACCAAGCACGGCATCCCCTTCCAGACCGTGCAGAACACGCGCTTCAAGTCGATGGAAGACGTCCACCTCTGGATGATCGACCAGCACCTGGGCCGCCGCAGCGTCTCCGACTTCCAGCGCGGCGTGCTCGCGCTGCGCAAGAAGGAAATCATGGAAGCCCGCCGGCTGGCGGTGCTCAACGATCCCGCCCCCGAGACCACCGCCGCCGCCGAGGAATCCCCGGCCAGCGCCACCGGCGCCCCGGTGCCGGACGCCCCCCCGCTCAAGAGCCGCGAAGCCATCGCCCGCGCCGCCCGCATCAGCAGCGCCACCGTCACCCAGATCGAGAAAATCCAGAAGGCCGCCGCGCCCGAGTTGGTCGCCGCCGTCAAGTCCGGCGAAGTCTCCATCAGCGCCGCCGCCGTCATCGCCGACCTGCCCGCAGAGGAACAGGCCGCCGCGGCCGCGGGGGGCAAGAAGGAACTCCGCCAGGCCGCCAAGCGCGTGCGCGACTCCAAGGTCGGAAAGAAGGCCGCCGGCGACGCGGTCGCGGAAGTCGCCGTCGCGCTGCTGGACGTGCCGACCAACGCCGATGGCGAGCTGGAGGCCGATCCCGCCGTCGCCCTGCTCCGCGCGCAGGTCGGCGCGCTGCAGGACGAGAACATCCGGCTGCGCGCCCAGGTCGCCGACCTCCAGGCGCAGCTCGCGGCGGTGAAGCAGGACGCTTCGCCCTTCTGATGTTTCTCTGCCCCCGCCCCGTCGGCTCAAGCGGGGGCGCGCCGTTCTCTGCCCTCGCCCCGTCGGCTCAAGCCGGGGTGGGGGCTCGTCATACGCTTGCAGGCGACGCAAATCCTCGCCCCCACCCCGGCTTGCGCCGACTCGCATCGAGGACTCCGTGCGCGCGCGTGCGTGCGTGCGTCCGTGCGTGCGAGCGAGGGGGTGGGCGGGGCTTCCTAGAACCCAGTGATCGGACCGGAACGGTCCTTCTCCGGACGCTTCGCTTCCAGTTCGTCGAAATACGGCACCGGGTCCTTCACGCCCGCCTCCGCCTCCCGGCGGTTCATCACGCTCGCGTAGATCACCACGATCGCGACATAGACGATCAACGCCCCCTGCGAGCCCACCCAGAAACTGAAGGGCCAACCAAAGAAATCGAAGCTCAGCGCCCGCGCGAAATAGGCCACCCCGAAGGTCACGCCAGCCCACACGAGCAACAACAGCAACGTCAACCGCCAGTTGCCGCGGCGCACCCAGCGCCGCCGGGCGCGGAAGATGCCCGACGGCGTGCCGGCGGGGTAACCCGCTTCGGTGACAGGGGGTTTCGAAGCCATCCCGCCATCTTAGGGAGCCCCCACCCGGCAGCATGAGAAAATACCCGGCTTCGGGCCCCCTGTCGGGGGCTCTTTCACTCGAACACATCATGGACATCGAGCAAATCAACGCGATCGGCACCACGCTGACCGATCTGCAAGCGCGGACCGACGCGCTAAGGGGGTACCTTTGACTACGACCGCAAATCGCTGCGGTTGAACGAAGTCAACGCCGCCCTGGAGAACCCCAACGTCTGGAACGAACCCAAGCGGGCCCAGGAACTCGGCAAGGAAAAGCGCACCCTCGAACAGGTCGTCGAGACCATCAATCACCTGACCTCGAACCTCTCCGACAACCTCGAGCTGTTCGAGATGTCCAAGGAAGAGAACGACGTCACCGGCCTGCAGACCATCGAGGACGAGTCCGCCAAGCTGACCGAGAAGGTCGAGGAACTCGAGTTCCGCCGGATGTTCAACAACCCGGCCGACCCGCTGAACTGCTTCATCGACATCCAGGCCGGCGCCGGCGGCACCGAAGCCTGCGACTGGGCCGGCATGCTGCTGCGCCAGTACCTGAAGTACTGCGAACGCAAGGGCTTCAAGGCCGAGGTCGAGGAACAGACCGACGACGAGATCGCCGGCATCAAGAGCGCCACCATCAAGGTGGAAGGCGAGTACGCCTTCGGCCTGCTGCGCTCCGAATCGGGCGTGCACCGCCTGGTCCGCAAGAGCCCCTTCGACTCCTCCGGCGGCCGCCACACCAGCTTCGCCTCGCTGTTCGTCTATCCCGAGATCGACGACTCGATCGAGATCGACATCAATCCGGCCGACGTGCGCACCGACACCTACCGCGCCTCCGGCGCCGGCGGCCAGCACATCAACAAGACCGATTCGGCCGTGCGCCTGACCCACGTGCCCACCGGCATCGTCGTGCAGTGCCAGGACAGCCGCAGCCAGCACAGCAACCGCGACGTCGCCTGGCGCCGCCTGCGCTCGCGCCTGTACGACCACGAGATGAAGAAGCGCATGGCCGAGCAGCAAAAGCTCGAGGACAGCAAGACCGACGTGGGCTGGGGCCACCAGATCCGCTCGTACGTGCTGGACCAGAGCCGCATCAAGGACCTGCGCACCAACGTCGAGATCTCCAACACCCAGAAGGTGCTGGACGGCGACCTCGACGCATTCATCACCGCCTCGCTCAAGCAAGGCGTGTAAGAGCAACACAGAGACAAACAGCCCCGGCGCACGACCCTTGAGCCCGGGGCTTCTTCATTCCTACAAGGAAGCCCGCCATGCGTGAAGGCACTGCCACCCTGATCCGCCGCGCCGACTACGTCGCGCCGATCTTCTGGATCCGCACCGTCGACCTGTGCTTCGACCTCGACCCGGCCAAGACGCTGGTCGCCAGCAAGATGCGGCTGGAACGCAATGCCGCGGTGCCGCACGGCCCGCTGCGCCTGCATGGCGAGGAACTGAACCTGCTGCGCGTGCTGATCGACGGCGAGAGCGTGTCCTTCCGCCAGGAAGGCCACGAGCTGATCATCGACAACGTGCCCGACGCGGACTTCACGCTCGAGATCCGCAACACCTGCTGCCCGGAAAAGAACACCGCGCTGTCGGGCCTGTACACCTCCGGCGGCGGCTTCTTCACGCAGTGCGAGGCCGAAGGCTTCCGCCGCATCACCTACTTCCTGGACCGCCCCGACGTGATGGCGGTCTACACGGTGACGATGCGCGCCGACAAGGCGAAGTACCCGGTGCTGCTGTCCAACGGCAACCTGGTCGAGACCGCCGAGCTCGACAACGGCCGCCACCTCGCCAAGTGGCACGACCCCTTCCCCAAGCCGAGCTACCTGTTCGCGATGGTCGCCGGCGACCTGGTCGCGCGCGAGCAGCGCATCCGCACCCGCGGCGGCAAGGACCACCTGCTGCAGGTCTACGTCCGCCAGGGCGACCTGGAGAAGACCGAACACGCGATGAACGCGCTGATCGCGTCGGTCGTGTGGGACGAGGCCCGCTTCAACCTGCCGCTGGATCTGGAACGCTTCATGGTCGTCGGCGTGTCCGACTTCAACATGGGCGCGATGGAGAACAAGGGGCTGAACATCTTCAACACCTCGGCGCTGCTGGCCTCCCCGGCCACCGCGACCGACGCGGACTTCCACCGCATCGAATCGATCGTCGCGCACGAGTACTTCCACAACTGGACCGGCAACCGCGTCACCTGCCGCGACTGGTTCCAGCTGTCGCTCAAGGAAGGCCTGACCGTCTTCCGCGACCAGGAATTCAGCCAGGACATGGCCGCCACGCCGAGCGCCCGCGCGGTCTGCCGCATCGAGGACGTGCGCGCGCTGCGCGCCCGCCAGTTCCCCGAGGACGCCGGCGCGATGGCCCATCCGGTGCGCCCCGACGAGTACGTCGAGATCAACAACTTCTACACCGCCACGGTCTACGAGAAGGGCTCGGAGGTCGTGCGCATGTACCAGACGCTGGTCGGCCGCGAGGGCTTCGCCAAGGGCATGGCCCTGTACTTCGAGCGCCATGACGGCCAGGCCGTGACCTGCGACGACTTCGCGCAGGCGATCGCGGACGCGAATCCGGGCTCGGCGCTGTCGACCCGGCTGGACACGTTCAAGCGCTGGTACGCGCAGGCCGGCACGCCGCGCCTGACCGCGCGCGGCGCCTACGACGCCGCCGCCCAGACCTTCACGCTGACGCTGCGGCAGTCGTCGCCCTCGACGCCGGGCCAGGACGGCAAGCTGCCGCAGGTGATCCCGGTCGCGCTGGGCCTGCTGTCGCGCGACGGCCAGGCGCTACCGCTGATGCTGCAGGGCGAGGACGGCGACGCCGGCACCACCGACACCGAGCGCGTGCTGGTGCTGGACCAGCCCGAGCAAACCTTCGTCTTCGTCAACGTGCCGTCCGAGCCGGTGCCGTCGCTGCTGCGCGGCTTCTCCGCGCCGGTGGTGCTGGACGACGGCCTGGGCGATGCCGAGCTGCTGGTGCTGCTCAAGCACGACACCGACGCGTTCAACCGCTGGGAAGCCTCGCAGCGCCTGGCGCTGGCGCGCATCCTGGGCGCCGTGCGCTCGGGCCAGCCGCTGGTGCTGGACGCCGCCTACCTGGACGCGATGCGCGCGGTGCTGCGCCATCCTGAACTGGACCCCGCCTTCAAGTCGCTGGCGCTGCAGCTGCCCGGCGAGGCCTACATCGCCGAGCAGCTCGAGGTCGTCGACCCGCAGGCGATCCATGCCGCGGTGGTCGCGGCGCAGACGCAGCTGGCGTCCGCCCTGCAGGCGGACTGGGCCTGGGCCTTCGACGCGCACCAGGTCACCAGCGGCTACAGCCCCGATCCGGTGCAGAGCGGCAAGCGCGCGCTGGTGAACCTGGCGCTGGCCATGCTGGTGCTGAACGCGACCCGCGGCGGCGACGGCGTGTGGCCGGGCCGCGCGTACCAGCGCTTCAAGGACGCGGCCAACATGACCGACCGCCTGGGCGCGCTGAGCGCGCTGGTGAACGCGCATGCCGAGCTGGCCGACAGCGCGCTGGCGCGCTTCCACGCCCAGTTCAAGGGCGAGGCACTGGTCATCGACAAGTGGTTCGCGCTGCAGGGCCGCGCCGCCGAGATCGACGGCAAGACCTTCGCCAAGGTCAAGCAGCTGATGAAGCACCCCGACTTCACGCTGAAGAACCCGAACCGCGCGCGCAGCCTGGTCTTCGCGCTGGCGATGTTCAACCCGGCGGCGTTCCACCGCGCGGACGCGGCGGGCTACGTGTTCTGGGCCGAGCAGGTGCTGGCGCTGGACGCGATCAACCCGCAGGTCGCCGGCCGCCTGGCCCGCGTGATGGACCGCTGGACCGCGCTGGCGCAGCCGTACCGCGGCGCCGCGCGCGAGGCCATCGCCCGCGTGGCCGCCAAGCCGGACCTGTCCAACGACGTGCGCGAAATCGTCGAGCGCGCGCTGGCCCTGGATCCGCGGCCGGTGGCCGCGGCGGAGCCGGCCGCGTCGCAAGAAGCTTCTCAACCATCCGGAGTCGTTTCATGAGTCAACGCGTCAGCCTGACCCAATACCTCGTCGAGCAGCAGCGGCTGCACGGCCACATCCCGCAGCAGCTGCGCCTGCTGATCGAGGTGGTGGCCCGCGCCTGCAAGCGCATCGCCATCAGCGTCAACAAGGGCGCGCTGGGCGACGTGCTGGGCACCGCCGGCTCGGAGAACGTCCAGGGCGAGGTCCAGAAGAAGCTGGACATCATCGCCAACGAGGTCCTGATCGAAGCCAACGAGTGGGGCGGCCACCTGGCCGCGATGGCCTCGGAGGAGATGGAAAGCATCCACCTGGTGCCCAACCGCTTCCCGCAGGGCGAGTACCTGCTGATGTTCGATCCGCTGGACGGCTCGAGCAACATCGACGTGAACGTGTCGATCGGGACCATCTTCTCGGTGCTGAAGAAACCCGAGGGCAGCAAGGGCGTCAGCGAGGACGACTTCCTGCAGCCGGGCTCGGCGCAGGCCGCCGCCGGCTACTGCGTCTACGGACCGCAGACGACGCTGGTGCTGACCGTCGGCGACGGCGTGGCGATGTTCACGCTGGACCGCGAGCAGGGCTCGTGGGTGCTGACCGCCGACGACGTGAAGATCCCCGCGGACACCAAGGAGTTCGCGATCAACATGTCCAACATGCGGCACTGGGACGCGCCGGTGAAGCGCTACATCGACGAGTGCCTGGCCGGCACGACCGGTCCGCGCGGCAAGGACTTCAACATGCGCTGGATCGCGTCGATGGTGGCGGACGTGCACCGCATCCTGACGCGCGGCGGGATCTTCATGTACCCCTGGGACCAGCGCGAGCCCAACAAGGCCGGCAAGCTGCGCCTGATGTACGAGGCCAACCCGATGGCCTTCCTGGTCGAGCAGGCCGGCGGCGCCGCGACGAACGCCAGGCAGCGCATCCTGGACCTGCAGCCGACCAAGCTGCATGAACGCGTCGCCGTGGTGCTGGGCTCGAAGAACGAGGTCGAGCGCGTGACGCAGTACCACCTGGACGCGGCGAAGTAAGCCTCGCGCCCAGGAAAAACGCCCCGGCGGAGCGATCCGCCGGGGCGTTTGTCATTGGCGGGGCGCCGCCGCCTGGGCGGCGCCTCGGCGCTTCCGCGCTTCAGGCCCTGTTCAGGCCTTGTCGGCCGCAGGCGCAGCGCCGCCCGGGTTGCGCAGGCGGATGTGCAACTCGCGCAGCTGCTTCTCGTCGACGAAGGACGGCGCGCCGGTCAGCAGGCACTGCGCGCGCTGGGTCTTCGGGAAGGCGATGACGTCGCGGATCGACTCGGCCTTGGTCATCAGCGTGACCAGGCGGTCCAGGCCGAAGGCCAGGCCGCCGTGCGGCGGGGCGCCGTACTGCAGCGCGTCCAGCAGGAAGCCGAACTTCACGCGCTGTTCCTCCGGGGAGATGTTCAGCGCCTCGAAGACCTTGGCCTGCACGTCGGCGCGGTGGATCCGCACCGAGCCGCCGCCCAGCTCCCAGCCGTTGAGCACCATGTCGTAGGCCTTGGCCACGCACTTGCCGGGGTCGGTGACCATCAGGTCCTCATGGCCGTCCTTGGGCGCGGTGAACGGGTGGTGCACGGCGGCCCAGCGCTTGTTTTCCTCGTCTTCCTCGAACATCGGGAAGTCGACGACCCACAGCGGCGCCCACTTGTCCTCGAACAGGCCCGAGGTCTTGCCGAACTCGCTGTGGCCGATCTTCAGGCGCAGCCCGCCGATCGCGTCGTTGACGACCTTGGCCTTGTCCGCGCCGAAGAAGATCAGGTCGCCGTCCTGCGCGCCGGTGCGCGCCAGGATGTCCGCCACCGCCTTGTCGTGCAGGTTCTTCACGATCGGCGACTGCAGGCCCTCGCGGCCCTTGGCCGTCTCGTTGACCTTGATCCAGGCCAGGCCCTTGGCGCCGTAGATCTTCACGAACTCGGTGTAGCTGTCGATCTCGCCGCGGCTCATCGACGCACCGCCCGGCACGCGCAGCGCCACCACGCGGCCGCCCGGCGTCGTCGCCGGACCGGAGAAGACCTTGAAGTCCACGTCGCCCATCACGTCGGTCAGCTCGGTGAACTCGAGCTTGACGCGCAGGTCCGGCTTGTCCGAGCCGAAACGGTGCATCGCCTCGGCGTACTTCATCACCGGGTAGTCGCCCAGTTCGACGTCCAGCGCCTTGCGGAAGACGTGGCGGATCATGCCCTCGAACATCGCGCGGATCTCTTCCTCGTTCAGGAACGAGGTCTCGATGTCGATCTGCGTGAATTCGGGCTGGCGGTCGGCGCGCAGGTCCTCGTCGCGGAAGCACTTGGTGATCTGGTAGTAGCGGTCGAAACCGGCCACCATCAGCAGCTGCTTGAACAGCTGCGGCGACTGCGGCAGCGCGAAGAACATGCCGTCATGCACCCGCGACGGGACCAGGTAGTCGCGCGCGCCCTCGGGCGTGCTCTTGGTCAGCATCGGCGTCTCGATGTCGACGAAGCCGTGCTCGTCCAGGAACTTGCGCGCCTCCATCGCCACGCGGTAGCGCAGCATCAGGTTGTTCTGCATGTACGGGCGGCGCAGGTCCAGCACGCGATGCGTCAGGCGCGTGGTCTCGGAGATGTTCTCGTCGTCCAGCGGGAAGGCCGGCGTCACCGACGGGTTCAGCACTTCCAGCTCATGGCACAGCACCTCGACCTTGCCGCTGGCGACATTGGCGTTCTGCTTGTCGGCCGGGCGCGCGCGCACCTTGCCCACGACCTTGATGCAGTACTCGCTGCGCACGCTCTCGGCCACCTTGAACATGTCGGGGCGGTCCGGGTCGCAGACGACCTGCACCAGGCCTTCGCGGTCGCGCAGTTCGATGAAGATGACGCCGCCGTGGTCGCGGCTTCGATGGGCCCAACCCATCAGGGTCACGGTCTGGTCCAGCAGCTTCTCGCTGACTTGGCCGGCATAGCAGGTACGCATGGAGTTCTCCGGAAATTCAGTGTTCGGTTCGACGCTGGCGGCGGGTCGTCGGCGCGGCGCGCGACGGGCGCGGCCAGCGGGTCAAGGGCGCTGGCGGGGTCCTTCGGACCCTCAGGACTGAGCGCTTGCCGGGGCGCCCAGCCCGGTCAATTTCGAACGGGCTCGCTCGGAAGGACGATGGCCGGCTCCCCCTGGGGAGCGACCACGCCCATCGAGATGATGTATTTGAGCGCCTCGTCGACGCTCATCGCCAAAGGCCGCAACTGCGCCCGGGGCATCATCAGGAAGAAGCCGGACGTCGGATTCGGCGTCGTCGGGACGTACAGCGACACGTGCTCGTCGGGCTCCGCGCCGCTGAGCGAGCCCAGCTGCTGGGCGACCTCGCCGCCGGGCTTGCCGGTGACGAAGGCGATCGTCCAGGAGCCCTGGTGCGGATACGGCACCAGCACCGCCTCGCGGAAGGCGTTGCCGCTGGACGAGAACAGCGTGTCCGAGACCTGCTTGACCGAGCTGTAGATGCTCTTGACGATGGGAATCTTGTAGAGCAGCCGGTCCCACTGGCGCAGCCACCACTGGCCGAAGATGTTCGCGACGAACATGCCGGTCAGCATCAGCAGCCCGACCATGACGACCACCCCCAGGCCGGGGATGTCGTGCAGCTGGCTGAGCGATTCCCGCGCGGGCGCCGGCAGCACGGCGCCGATGGCCGACAGCAGCCAGACGAAGACGCCGTCGATCATGCCCAGGACCCACAGCAGCACCCAGACGGTGATCGCCAGGGGCAGCCAGACCAGCAGGCCGGTGATGATGTACTTTCTCATTGCCTGGGTCCGGGCCTCGGCGTCAGTGGCAGGCGCAGGAGCCGCCGCAGGGGGTGCTCGAGGACGCGGAAGCGCCGGAGGCGCTGGAGGAGTCCGACGTCGAGGTCGACGTCGAGGTGGTCCCGCCGGAGGCCGCCGGGGCGTCGCCGCCGGAGGCTGGGGCGCTCGCCGGCGCCGCGGCGCCGCCGCCGGAACCGCCGCGGAAGTCCGTCACGTACCAGCCCGAGCCCTTGAGCTGGAAGCCGGCGGCGGTGACCTGCTTGGAAAAGCTCTGCGCGCCGCACGCGGGGCAGACGGTCAGCGGGGCGTCGGACAGCTTCTGCAGCACGTCTTTGGCGTGGCCGCAGTCGCCGCAGCGGTAAGCGTAGATCGGCATGTGGTGGGACTACCGGGTCAAAAACCCGAAATTATATAGAGTGACCCGCTCATGCCCCGCCGGCCAGGCGGTGGTGCGTGCCGTGGGCGTCCCGGATCGCCTGCGGGCCGAGCGAGCCGATGAGCATCCCCACCACGCCCGCCAGCAGCCCCGCCAGCTGCGCCGGGAACTGCTCGCCGGCCGGCGTCAGCAGGAACAGCAGCCAGGTGAGCACGCCCAGCGCGATCGCGAAGATCGCGCCCTGCGTGGTCGCGCGCTTCCAGTACAGGCCGAAGACCAGCGGCACGAAGGCGCCCACCAGCGTGACCTGGTAGGCGCTGGAGACCATCTCGTAGATCGACGTGCCCTGCAGCGCGATCGCGTAGGCGCACACGCAGACCGAGAACAGCAGCACCGCGATGCGCATCGTGCGCAGTTCCTGCTTGTCGGAGACGCGCGGGAAGAACTGGCGCCAGATGTTCTCGACGAAGGTGACCGACGGCGCCAGCAGCGTGGCCGAGGCGGTCGACTTCAGCGCCGACAGCAGCGCGCCAAAGAAGATCACCTGCATCACGAAGGGCATGCGGTCGATGACCAGGGTCGGGATGACCTGCTGCGGGTCCTCGGCGATCAGCTGCTTGGCCTCGTTCGGCATGATGATCAGCGCGCTGACGACGATGAACATCGGCACGAAGGCGAACAGGATGTAGCAGATGCCGCCGATGACCGGGCCGCGCGTGGCGGCCTTGACGTCCTTGGCCGACATCACCCGCTGGAACACGTCCTGCTGCGGGATCGAGCCCAGCATCATCGTGATCGCCGCGCCGAGGAAGAACACGATGTCGTGGAAGCTCGGCTCGGGCAGGAAGCGGAACATGTCCTGGCTGGACGCCAGCGCGATGACCTTGTCGGCGCCGCCGGCCATGTCTGCGGCGAAGAACGCGATGATCGACAGGCCGACCACCAGGATGATCATCTGGATGAAGTCGGTCACCGCCACCGACCACATGCCCCCGAACAGCGTGTAGGCCAGGATGGACGCGGTGCCGATCATCATGCCCACCGGGATGCTGATCGCGCCGCCCGACAGCAGCTTGAACACCAGGCCCAGCGCCGTGACCTGCGCCGCCACCCAGCCCAGGTAGGACAGGATGATGATGAAGCTGCACACCACCTCGACCACGCGGCCGTAGCGCTCGCGGTAGTAGTCGCTGATCGTCAGCAGCGTCATCCGGTAGAGCTTGGCCGCGAAGAACAGGCCCACCAGGATCAGGCAGGAGCCCGCGCCGAACGGGTCCTCGACCACGCCGTTCAGGCCGGTCTGCACGAACTTGGCCGGGATCCCGAGCACCGTCTCGGAGCCGAACCAGGTCGCGAAGGTCGTGGTGACGATCATCACCAGCGGCAGGTGCCGCCCGGCGATGGCGAAGTCCGCCGTGTTCTTCACCCGCTTGGCGGCCCACAGGCCGATCGCGATGGTGACAAGCAGGTAAAGGATGACCAGGGTCAGGAGCATGGCTGCAGGTTTCTACAGGACGGCCGGCGCGCCAGGCGCAAGACCGCGGGAGTCCGGGACACAAAAAAGCGCGCGGATTATCCCCGGAACGTCAAGACTTGCCGCCCCGGGTCCTCCCCACCCCGAGAACCCGCCTTTCCAGCCGCGCGACTGAGGGCTCCAGCGCGATCGAGCGCTTTCGAAAGGAGTTTCAGATGAGCACCAACATCTTCGGCGCCATGGCCAACGGAATGATGGACCAGGCTGTCGATGCCAGCGATCAACAGACGCAGTTCCAGGGAAAGCTGCAGCGCATGCAGAACAACCAGGACCTGGTCGAGAAGATGCAGACGGACGCCATGATCAAGAAGCACAACACGCTCGCCGAGCAGTGCAGCTCGCTTCGCATCTGACGCCCCGCAAGGCCTGAGGCGTCCAGCCTCGGGCCTCTCTCCCCCCACCTCACATAGAAAGGAAACACCATGGGCGCTTCCAGTGGTGACGTTCGTGCCGCGCATTACGAGGGCCGCTATCGCGGCCTGCAGGAAGGCGTGCAGTCCGCCGGTCAGAACTTCATGTCGCAGAACCTCATGGCCATGTCCATGCCGATGATGGGCATGGCGGCCGGCATGTTCGGCGCCGCCGCCGGCGGTCTCTTCAACGTCATGCGTGGCGGCTTCGGCATGGGTGGCTTCGGCATGGGCGGCTTCGGCATGCCGAGGTTCGGCGCCGGCTTCTACTGACCCCCAACCCCCTCGGGGCCGTCGCCCACCCGGCGACGGCCTCTTCCGCGGCCATCGCGCCGCGCCCCCATCCCCCTTGCGTCATGTCCGAACTTGCACCCGATACCGTTTCCATCCCCGAGTACATCCGTGAGAAGCGCGCCTGCATCGCGGCCTTCATGGATGCCCATCCCGAGATCTTCTCGCCGCCGACCGCCGTGGGCGCCTGGTCCGAGTTCATCGAGCAGACCGAAGCCCCCGACGAGCGCGAGGAACGCGTCCTGGACCAGGCCACCGGCCGCATCGTCCAGGTGATCCGCGCGGCCCAGGAGCGCACCGCGACCGAGGTGGGCATCCAGCAGATGCTGGACCAGGCCCGCGACGAGGGCTATGGCGAGCCCGAGGCCGACGCCCGCGTGCTGGAGATCGCCGGCGGCCCGTCCGCCGACGACGAGGAGACCGCCGCGCTGGCGCGCGGCATGTCGCTCTACAAGGACGCCGTCAAGACCGGCCTGGCCGAAGGCAACGAGCTGGCCCAGACCATCGAGGCGGCCTTCGCCGGCCTGCCGGCGGAAACGCCGTTCATGCAGGACCTGCTGGCCACCGCCAAGCGCATCGTGATGATCGACCTCGATCACGCGATGCGTCCGGCCTGACGGGAGACCGCCATGTCCGCTCGCATCGACGCCCCGCGTGAGATCGACGCCGCCGCGCCCGCGTCGCGTTCCGCCGCCGGCACCCGGTTCGACCAGGCCAGGCTGGAGGTCGGGAAGATCCAGAACCTGCGGCCCCTATCGCTGAAGCACGACACCCCCCCGGGTCTCGTCCAGGGCGTCTGGAACGACGTGAAGAAGAGGAAGGCGGAGTTGACCGCCCTGCAGAACAAGATGCAGGCCACCGGCGACATCCGGTTCGCCCCCAGGATCGCGATCCAGGCGGCCGAGGTGGACTACCGCGCCACGCTGGCCGCGAAGGTGCTGGCCAAGGCGGGCACCACCATCAAAGAAATCGCGACGGCCGCATGATGGACACGAGCCGGCGCACCTGGAACCGTTCCGCCGCGCGGAGCCTGGCGGCCGCGCTCGCGCTGGCGGCGGCGATCGCCGGGTGCTCCGGCTCCATCGATCTGTACAACGGGCTCAGCGAGCGCGATGCCAACGAGGTGACCGCCGAACTCGACCGCCATGGCGTCGACGCGGCCAAGGTCCCGGGCGGGAAGCAGCTTTTCGCGGTGCGAGTGCCGCAGGACCGCTTCGCCTCGGCCGTCGCGATCCTGCAGGCCGCCGGACTGCCGCGCAACTCGTTCAGCCGGATGGGCGACGTGTTCAAGAAGGACGGCATGATCTCCACGCCGACCGAGGAACGCGCCCGCTTCCTCGCCGCGCTGTCGCAGGAGCTCGAGAGCACGCTGTCGCAGATCGACGGCGTGGTGCTGGCCCGCGTCCATCCGGTGCTGCCCGAGCGCATCGTCCCGGGCGAGCCGGTGCTGCCCTCCTCGTGCTCGATCCTGATCAAGCATGCCCGGGACTGGGACACCGCCGCCTTCGAGCCGCGCATCCGCAAGCTGGTGGTGGCGAGCATCCCCGGCCTGGCGGAGGCGCCGGACAAGGTCGCCGTCGTGTTCGTGCCCGCCGACGCGGTCGCCGCGGCGGCCGTCGCCGCGGCCCCGTCCGCGTTCGGCGCGATGCCGGCGGGCTGGATCATCGGCACCGTGGCGGTGATCCTCGGGATCGCCGGTCCCGCGGGCTGGCTGGTCTGGCAACGGCGGCGCGCGTCGACATCGGCCGCGGCGGCGGCGTCCGACGATCCGCTCGGCCTGGACGACGCCGGCCTGCGTTCGCCATGACCGCCATGAGCGCCATGAGTGCCGATGGGGCGGAGCGCGCGGGCGGGCCCTCGGACTGGATCGCGCTCTGGTACGAGCCCTGGCGCGACATGCACCCGGCATGGTTCGACGAGGCGTCGCCGAGCATCCGCGGCGCCGACGCCGGCCTGGCGGACACGCGACGCTGGCTCGATCGGTTCCGGTCGCCGACGCCGGCCCTGCGCCCCGCCTACCGCTGGTTCTGCGGCCAGTTCGGCATCGACGCCGAGACGCCCCTGCCCTTGCACCGCCTGGCCGCGTTGCCGATGCCATGGCCCTGGGACCCGCCGGCGCTCGATCGCGCCGCGCTCGCCCTGGGACGCGTCGCCCATGTCAGCCATTGCCTGGCCGACTCGCGGCGCGACCTGGCCCACCTGTTCGCCGCGGGCACGGGCGACACGCTGCCGTGGCGCGAGGCCCTGCGGCAGGCGAAGGCCCGCCCGCTGCGACCGGACGGCCTGGGCCCGCCTACGGGCGGCGGCGATGCCGAGCTGCGCCGCTGGGCGCTGCCGCTGATGGGCCGGCTGGCGGACGACGCCTGGCCGGGCGCCTGGTCGCGCCTGCGCCTGCGCTGCGACCCGACGCTCCTGCGCGCGTCGGAGCCGCTGCCGCCGATTCCCGACAGCGCCGCCGGCCTGCGCCGGCAAGCCTGGCGCATCTGGCGCCACGGCGTCACCCCACCCACCGTTGCCTCGGAACGCCCATGAACACCTCCGCCGAACTGATCGATCCGCCCGCGGCCACCCTGGCGCCCCCGGCGACCGCCGCGCCGCCGACCCGCGAGACGTCGACGCTGCGCTGGCGACTCGCGGTGCCCGACGACGCGGAGCACCTGCTGCGCATCTACAACGAGTCCATCGCCGGCGGCGGTCATTCGCCGATGCTGACGCACGCGACGGCGCAGGAGATCCGGGCCATCCTCGCGCGAGGGCGGCACAAGGGCTGGCCGCTGTGGGTCATGGCGGCGCCGGCCGACATGGCCAGCACGGCCGACAGGGGCGATGGCGAAGGCCGTCCGGAGGACACCGCGGCGGCCGCGCCATCGACCACGCCGGTCGCCTGGGCGCACATGCGCTCGATCGTCTGGGCGCCCGACGCCTGCCGCAGCACCGGCGACCTCTGGATCTACGTCGCCGAGTCCTGGCATGGCACCGGCATCGCGATGCGCATGATCCGGCGGATCTTCAAGGAATGCCGGCGCTACGGCTTCGACGCGGTCACCTGCTGGATCCTCGGCGTCAACCATCGCAGCCTGTCGCTGGCTCGCGCCTGCCGCCTGGAACGCTGGGCCCGCATGCCGGACGTGGTGGACTACGGCGGCCTGCGATTCGACCTCGAGGTCTGGGGCTGCCGGCTCGACGATCCGGTCTGGCTCGCCTACATGGACCGCCTGGAACGCCGCCATGCGGGCCTGGAGCGCCTGCGCGCCGTCCGCGCGGCGGACGCGGCGCCGGGCCTTCCGGCCTGACGCCGCCGACCCCGCCCGATCGCGCAGGCCGCCGATGACGCCGGACCATCCCGCCTTCCTGTTCACGGCCATCCAGGTCATGGCGCTGTCCATGGCCCGCGCGGCGGGCATGGTGGCGTTCCTGCCCTTCCTCGTGCGTCAGCAGACCACCGCGGCGGTGCGCGGCGCCGTCTGCCTGGCCCTGTCGCTGCCCGCGGCGCTGGCGGTCTGGCCGCAGTTCAGCGCCGCGCCGCCCGCGCCGGAGGCCGTGATGCTGCTGGCGCTCAAGGAGGGATTCCTGGGCGCGCTGCTGGGCATGCTCACGGCGATCCCGTTCTGGGCGGTGCGCGGCATGGGCACGCTGATCGACAACCAGCGCGGCGCCAACGCGGCCCAGCAGGTCAACCCGGCGCTGCAGGCCGACGCCACGCTGCTGGGCGAGCTGGCGGAGCGCGCCTTCATCGCGCTGCTGATCGACCTGGGCCTGCTGCAGGCCTGCTACACGGCGCTGGCGGCCAGCCACGCGCAGTGGCCGATGCTGGCGCTCTTTCCGCCGCTGGACGTGCCGCACTGGCAGGCCATCCTCGCGGCCCTGGCCGGGTCGCTGACGCAGGCGCTGCTGCTGGCGGGCCCGGCCCTGCTGCTCCTGCTGATGATCGAGCTGGTGCTGGCCATCGCCAGCACGGCGGTCCAGGGCCTGGATGTCTACGCGTCGGCGATGGCGGTGAAGACAGTCTCCGCGCTGGCGATCGTCGCGTTGATCGCGGTGCCGCTGTTCGACAAGACCGTCGAGGACGCGCTGCGCTGGTGGCGCGAGGGGCTGCTCGACGCCGTCGGCCTGGCGTTGCCACCGCCGCGCTGAAGCCGCCGCAACGAGGCGCCGTCCATGTCCGAGAAGAATCTCCCGCCGACCGAGTCCCGCAAGCGCCAGGCCCGCGAGGACGGCCAGGTCGGCGTCAGCCAGGACTCCCTGAAGATCCTGAGGCTGCTGCTGATGGCGGAACTCGCCTTCGCCACCGAGCCGCTGTGGCGCGGCATGGTCGACGCGCTGCTCGAGGCGGCGCTGCGCCAGACGGCGCAGCCGGGCGGGATCGGCCTGGCGATGAGCTGGGAGTCGTTCCTGCCGGTCCTGGTCGCGCTGCTGGTGCTGGCGGTGCTCCCCGCCCTCGTCGCCGTCATCGGCACGCTGGCGCAGACGCGCTTCAACATCGCCGGCAAGGCGCTGGGCAAGGGGGTCGACAAGCTCAATCCGGGCGCGAACCTGAAGAACCTGGTCTCCGGGCAGAAGCTCATGATGGCGGTGCTCGGCCCGGTGCGCAGCCTGCTGCTGCTGAGCGTGGCGTGGATGAAGCTCCACGCGGAACTGCCCAACGTCGCGCAGGCCTTCCGGGTCGATCCGGCGCAGGGCTGGACGCTGTCGCTGGCGATGCTCCAGGGCGTGGAACGCCACTGCATCGTCGTGCTGGTGCTGCTGATCGTCACCGACATCCTGCTGCAGCGCTACCTGGTCTTCCGCCAGCTGCGCATGGACATCAGCGAGGTGCGCCGCGACTACAAGCAGAACGAGGGCGATCCCATGCTCAAGGGCACGCGCAAGCAGTTCGCCAAGGAGATCGCGATGTCCGACAGCCCGCCCGCGCGCCAGCGGCCGAGCGCGGTGGTCGTGAACCCGGAGCACGTCGCGGTGTCGCTGTACTACGACCCGGAGGAAACCGAGGTGCCGCTGATCCTGGACAAGCGCACCGACGAGGAGGCGCTCGCCCTGCGCCGCAAGGCCCGCGAGGACGGCGTGCCGGTCGTGCGGTATGTCGGGCTGGCGCGGCGCCTGCTGGAGACGGGCGAGGTCGGCAAGCCGGTGCCCGACCCGTCCTTCCGCGCCATCGCGTTGCTGCTGCGGGTCATCGAGGTCTACGAGCAGCAGGCGCCGGAGCTGCTGCGGCCGACCCTGCGTCCCGGCGAGGACGAGAGCCGGCTGGACCTCGCCTCGGTGGACGACGAGATCGGGCAGCAGATGCTGGACCTGGCCTGACGCCTGCCGACTGCCGCCGGGCGGGCGCGGCGGGGGCGGCGGGCGCGGGCGCGCTCAGCCGTCCTCGCGCAGTTCCGCCTCGATCAGCGTGTACTTCTCGCGCCGCCGCGCCAGCGCGCGCTGGCGGTCGAGGGCCTCGCCCAACGCCAGCTCGGCGGCATCCCGTTCGCGTTCCCGGTCCGCCACCAGGCGGCGCGCGACGTCGATCCGGTCGATCTGCGCCTGGTCGGCCTGCCGCCAGCGCCGCAGCATGGGCGAATCGCCGGGATCGGCCTGGCAGGCCGCGCGCAGCGCCGCGCGCCGCTCGGCCACGTCGACGATGCAGTCGGCCAGCGCCTGGCGGGCATCGGCCAGCGCCTGGCGGGCCGCCTCGCTGGCGCGCTGCGCCCGCAGCAACTCCGCCTCCGCCAGCGCGGCCCGGCGCTGCGCCAGGCTGCCGATGCGGCGCACGTCGGGCAAGCGGGCATCGGGTGGCGACGGCACCGCCTCCTCATGCGGACCGCGGCGCGGGCCGGGCCGATCGGCCGAACGGTCGGCGCCCGCCTTCATCGCGCGATCAGGCGGCGCCCGCGGTCAGCGCGTTCAGCTGGGAGAGGCTCTCCTCCCACGGCGCGGGATGGCGCGTGTCCTGGCGCAGGAAGTCGATGACCTTCGGATAGTCCGCGACGATGCGGTCGGTCGCGGCGTCCAGGCCCGGCCGGTACTCGCCCAGGCGCACCATCAGTTCCATCTCCCGATAGCCCGACAGCACCTGGCGGATCCGATTGGCGGCGCGGCCCTGCTCGCGAGGCACGATGTTGGACATCACCCGGCTCAGGCTCGCCAGCACGTCGACGGCGGGGTACTGCCCCTGCTCGGCGAGCTTGCGCGACAGCACGACGTGCCCGTCCAGCAGCGACACCGCCTCCTCGCTGATCGGATCGGAGCGCAGTTCCCCTTCCAGCAGCACCGTGTACAGCGCCGTGATGGAGCCGCCGGCGGCATTGCCGGCGCGCTCGATCAGGCGGGGCAGCAAGGCGTAGACCGAGGGCGGAAAACCGGCCCGCGCCGGCGCCTCGCCGGCGGCCAGGCCGATCTCGCGCTGGGCCCGCGCGAGACGCGTCAGCGAGTCCACCATCAGCAGCACGTTGAGGCCCTGGTCGCGCAGGCCCTCGGCGATCGCGGTCGCGGTGAAGGCCGCGCGCACCCGTTCGATCGAGGTCCGGTCCGACGTCGCGCACACGATCACGGTGCGCGACAGCAACTCGGGATCGAACTCGTGCTCGGTGAACTCGCGCACCTCGCGCCCCCGTTCGCCGATCAGCGCGACGACGATCGCATCGGCCGGACTGCCACGTCCCACGGCCGCCATCAGCGTCGTCTTGCCGCAACCTGGCCCGGCGAACAGGCCGACCCGCTGCCCTTGCCCGATCGTCAACAGCATGTCCAGGCTGCGCACGCCGGTCGGAAAACGGTCCTTGATGCGCCAGCGCTCGACCGGCGGCGGCGCGTCGGCGATCACCCGGCGCCGCACCAGGCCGTCCTCGCCCGGACGCAGCGGCGCGCCGCCGTCCAGCGGATCGCCGAAGCCGTCGAGGATGCGGCCCAGCAACGGCCGGCCGACGGTCACGTGGTGCACGGTGCGCAGCGGCCGGATCACGCACTCGCCGGAAATGCCCTCCAGCGCCGTCAGCGACGACAACAACACATTGGGACCGGTGAAGCCGACGACCTCGCAACGCCACACCCGGCTGGCATCGCCGGGACGATAGACCTCGCACAGTTCGCCGACGCTGGCGCCCGGCACGGTGCCCTCGATCAGCATGCCCAGCACGCGATGCACCTGGCCGAGCTGCCGCGTCAGCGGCACGCCCGCCATCGCGCCCTCGACGCGAGCGCCCAGGCGTCGGGCGATGTCGGCGGTCACCATCCGATCCGCACCTTGCGCGGTCCGTCGAAGACGAGCACGCCCGGCTGGACATCGACCAGGCGCCAGTCGCCGATCTCGTCGCCAGGATCGAGCCGCCGGCCGTCCGTCAGGATCACGTGGCTCTGAGCGCCGAGCAGCACCGAGCGGACGTCGAACGGGAGCGTCACGGTGCCTTCTCCGGGAATGCGCACGAGCAGGCGGCCGCCTTCGCTCCTTCGGTCTGCCATCGCGATCGGCGCGGTGCCGTCCGAGGCGGGCGTGGCGGAGGCGGTCCGCGACGCGGTCCGGGCCGCGACCGCGGTGTCCGCGGCCTGATCCGGCGAGGCGGAAGCGGCGGAAGCAGTGGACGCGGCCGACGTCGCCGAGGCGGCCGAGGACACCGGTTCGGACCTGGCGACGTCGGCACCCGCCGACGCGGCGCCGGGCTCGTCCTCCGATGCCTGCCGGACCAGCGCGGCGACGCCGAGCATCGTGGACAGCAGGCCCGAGGCGACGATCACGCTGCCCAGGGCCCGCATCGGACGTTTCGTCGTCCGGGATCGCAGCCGGCGCGCGCCACCGGCGCGAACGTCACCGACGATCGCGGGCGCTTCGGCGCGCGGGGGCTGCGCGGGTGCGCCGTCATCGCGCATGCCGGCCCCCGGTTCGTCATCGGCCGATGACGACAGCGCCGGCGCTTCGACAAGGACGGCATCGGCGGCGGGCATCGTCGCCGTCGCGGGAGGCGTCCACGGATCCCAGGCGTCCTCGGACGGCCGGTTCGCCAACCAGACCGTGCCGGCCCGGAAGGCCTCGCCGACGGCCAGCGGCACCGGCTCGCCGGGCGCGAGGACCTCGCCCGACGCGAGACCGACGCCGTCGTCCAGCGCCTCCAGGCGCAAGGTGCCGTCGGGCATCCTGAGCACGCGCAGCTGCACCGGGGCAATACCCTCGTCGAGCAACAGCAGGTCGGCCTCGTCGCCGGCGCCGACCGTCAGCGCGTCCTCCAGCGGCAGCGCCGCGCCCGCCTGCAGGCCCGAGAGGACGCGCAGTTCCAGGGTGCCGGTGTCCACGGGCAGGAGCGTGTCGGTCACGTCAGTACCCTTCGCTCATCGCGCTGCCGTCCAGCGGCACGCTGACCACCGAGCGCACGTTGACGCGGAAGTCCGGCGGCAGCTCCGACATGCCGATCACCGCGAGCGCCGGGAGGCGGTCCGCCAGCAGCTTGCGCAGGTGGGGCCGGACGTCCTGGGCGCAGACCAGCACCAGCGGTCCGCCCCCGAGGGCGGCCACGTAGGCGGCCGCGGTCTCGTCCAGGATCGCGTCGGTCAGGTCCGCGTCCAGCGCCAGGAAGTCGCCATAGGCCGTCTGGCGCACCGCCGCGCGGACATGCGTCTCCAGCTCGCTGTCCAGCATCAGGGCACGCAGTTCCTTGCGCACCGCGTGCGCGTCGCAGATCTCGCGCTGCAGCGCGCCGCGGACGCATTCGGTCAGCATCGAGGGATCGCGCTCGCGAGGCCCCCAATCGATCAGCGCGTTCAGGATCATCGGCAGGTTCCGGATGCTGACGTTCTCGGTCAGCAGTCGCCGCAGGACCTCGGCCATGCGGCTGAGCGGCACGGCGCGCTCCAGCTCCTTGGCCACTTCCGGCGTCTTCCGGCCGCACCACGCGGCGATCTTCTGCGCCTCCTCCATGCCGAAGTACATCGGCCCGATGCGCAGCAGCGTTTCCTCGCACAGCGCGCTCAGGCGGGCCCAGCAGTCCTGCAGGTCGGCCGGCGCGGGATCGAGCGCCGCCGCGTCGGCCTCGGGCAGCCAGACGCGGGGCGCGCAAGCCAGTCCGGCGCGCGGCTCGACCTGCTCCGCCGGAAGGCCCAGGTCCAGCGGGTCGCCCCGCAGCCAGGTGCAGGTCCGAAGGTCCTCCCGCAGCCACATCGAGAACACGCGAACCTCGCCATGGCAGAACTCGAGGTCCGCGTCGTCGAGGTCGACGTTGTTGTCGACCTCGATCGGCGGCGTCACCAGGGCCAGACGGCGCACCAGGTCGTTGCGGACATGCCGGCAGGCGTTGAGGGCCCGCAGCGCGTTCTCCGCATCGACGCGACTGCTGATCCGCAGCGCGAAGGGGCGGACGATGTCGAAGTCGCGCATCGCCTCGACGGACAGGTCGCGCCGGTTCGTCTCGTCCCGCTCGATCTTGAGCTTGCGGTACATCGCGCTCAGCCCCACCGCGGCCGAGCCGGCGGCCAGGCCCGCGAAGGCCGCCAGCGGCATGCCGGGCAGCAGCCCGAAAGCCAGCATCGCGCCGCTGGCGGTCACCCAGGCCTTCGGTTGATGCAGCAGCTGCGCGGTGAGCTCGTTGCCGATCGCGCGGCCGCCGGTGGGCTTGGACACGCGCGTCACCAGCAGGCCGGCCGTCATCGACATCAGCAACGCCGGGATCTGCGCCACCAGGCCGTCGCCGATCGTCAGGATCGCGTAGACCTGCAGCGCCTCGGACGCCGGCATGCCGCGCTGCATCACGCCGATCGACAGGCCGCCCAGCAGGTTGACCAGCACGATCACGATGCCCACGATCGAATCGCCCTTGGCGAACTTCATCGTCCCGTCCATCGCGCCGAAGAACTGGCTTTCCTCGGTGAGGGCGTCGCGCTGCGCCTTGGCCTCGTCCTGCGTGATGCCGCCGGCCTTGCGCTCCATGTCGATGGCCATCTGGCGGCCCGGCATCGCGTCCAGCGAGAAGCGCGCGCCGACCTCGGCGACGCGCTCCGAGCCCTTGGTGATGACGATGAACTGGACCACCGTCAGCACCAGGAAGATCACCAGGCCGACGACCAGGTTGCCCCCGACGACGATCTGGCCGAAGGCCTCGATGATGTGCCCGGCCTCGCCGTTGAGCAGGATCTGCCGGGTGCTGGCCACGCTCAGCGCCACGCGGAACAGCGTGGTGACCAGGAACAGCGAGGGGAAGGCCGACAGGCCGGTGGTCTGCCGCACCTGCATCACCAGCACGATGAGGAAGGCCGACACGCACAGGTTGATCGCGATCAGCAGGTCCAGCAGCCAGGTCGGCACCGGCAGCAGCATCGCGAAGACCACGGCGACGACGAGGGCGGTGACGACGATCTCGGCGCGCTCGCCTTTCGGCGCGAGCTGCTGCGCGAGATCGAGTGCCGCGATTCGGGAGGGTGGGTGGGACATGGTGGCGGATCAGTCGCCGGTCCCCGGCGCAGGTTCGTCACCTGAATTTGCAGGGCTCGCGCGTTTTGCCGCGTCAGCCCGGCGTGGGTCAGCCGCGGGGCGACACCAGGCCCCAACGGGTCAGCAGCCCACGGCGCTCGAGGTCGGCGGTGTTGGCGTTCCTCAGCTCGTCGATGACCGCCTTCTTGGTGTCCCCTCCGAGCCACACCGCCGCCGGGAGTTCGTGCACGCCGTGCTGCATCTGGCGACGCGCCCTGGCCAGCGCATCGCCGTTGATCTTCAGCACGGTGGCCATGCGGTGCAGCGAGACCTGGTTCGGCGAGGCGAAGGTCGTCTCGAGCAGCCATCGCGTGGTCTTCTGGACCTCCTCCGGCTTGCCGACGCCGGGGCTGTCACCGGCCTTCATCAGCGCCACGCCGGAGCGTTCGACCTGACGCAGTTGCTGGACGATCCGCAGCAGGGACAGCGACAGGAACACCTCGGCGCCGCGCGAGGTGCGCGCGTCGACGCGTCCTCGCGGCACCGCGAGCCGGGCGAGCCGGTCCAGGCCGTCGGGCCCGAGCCCCGCGGCGGCGTCGAGCACCAGCTTGGGCGTCGGCGGGGACTGCAGCGCCTGGAGCACCGGCGACTCCCGGGAGAACGCCTCCGATCCGCGGCGGCCCTTGTCGTGGCTTCCGGTCGCTTGCATCAGGCCATCGAGGGTGTCCTTGTCCGCGACGTGGAAGGTCGTCTCCTCCTCGCCGGCACGGGACATCAAGGCGCGCAGCTGCTCCGCGCCCGGTCCCCCTTCCGTGCGGAGATGCGCCAGTTGGAACAGCGCCTGGCGCTCGACCGCGTTGAACGCGTCGACGTTCAGGTCCTCGAGGGCCTGGGAGGTGTTTCCCGCCGCCCACTGCAAGGCGAACCGGTCCGCGCGCTGCCGGATCGAAGCGAAGCGCTGCTCGCCGGACAACTGCCGCAGCATCTCCTGGATCGCGGCGACGCGCATCACGCCCTCGACGCGTTCCACCCGACGCTCCTGGCTGTCGCGGGTCTCGTCGTGCGCCTCCAGTTCGGCGCGTTCGCTGGCGCCGAAGGTGATCTCCTCGGCGCTCGCGCCCAGGCCCGCGCTGTTGGCCGCAGCCTCCGCGGCGGCCAAGGCGTCGCGGCGCGCGGCGAGCTGCCATCGCTCCGGCGCCACCTGCTCGCGCGGGGGCTCCTTCGACAACGGCCGTTCGCGCGAACGCGCGTCGTTGGGCGATATCCAGCGCGATTCGTCCGAACCCGGTTGAAGCGCATCGGTCCTGCGCAGATCGATCGAAGACATGGTGGCGGTCGGTGAGGGGAAGGAAGCGCCAGCGCTCAGGGCAGCGCGCGGGCGGTGAGGATGAAGAGGCGTTCGCGCTCGTCGTGGATCGCGCCGTCGCTGCGGAACAGCGCGCCGAGGATCGGAACCGAGGACAGGCCGGGCACGCGCCGGTTGCTCACCTGGCGGTTCTGGCGCCGATAGCCGCCGACCACCAGGGACTCCCCGGGACGCACGAGCGCCTCGGTGCTGACGGCGCTGTTCTCGACACCGGGCGACGCGCTGGCGGAGGAGGCCTGGGACAGCTGCCCGTCCTCGATGTCGAGCGTGACGCGGATGCCCTGCGCGGTCGCATCGCCGCCGCCATCGCCGACGATGCTCGGCGTCACCTTCAGCAGCATGCCCGCGGTGATGGTGCGCAGGTCGGTGGCGCGCTCGCCGATGAGCTTCACGTACGTCGACTGGTTCATGTCCAGCAACGCGCCGACGTTGTTCATCGTGAGCACCGAGGGGCGGGACAGCACCTGCGCCTGCCCATGCGCCTCCAGTGCCCGAAGCCGCACGGCGAGACGGTCCGACGCCCAGAGCGACATCGTCGACCCGTTCACCCCGGTGTCTCCGGCGCCGATGCCCGGCACGTCCGAACCGCCGCCCGCGCCGAGCTGGACATGCGCCGCGCCGCTTCCGACGTTGAGGTCCACGGACCAGTCGCGCAAGGCATTCGCCTTGACGTCCAGGATCGTCACGTTGATCTCGACCAGGCGGCTCGGCACGTCGAGTTCGTCGATCAAGGCGCGGTACTCCTCCCGGCGCGACGGCAAGTCCCAGACCAGGATTGCGTTCAGCGGCGTGTAGGCGGTGATCGACGGCACGACGTCGTGGTTCGCGTCCCGTTCCGCGCCGTGCCGCATGCGCCCGGAACCTGCTTCAGGCGCCGTGAGCGCCGAAGGACCGCCTCCCGAGGACGTCGCGGCGCCCGTCGGCGTCGCCGTCGCCGTCGGCGCTCCGCGGCGTTGCGCCGGCGCCAGCGGCAGGTTCGCCGCGGGCAGGCCGCTCAATCCCGCCGCGAGATCCCCGGCGTCGTTCCCGAGGACCTTGGTCAAGCCCGCCCACGGGTCCCCGTCGCCCGAACTCCACGAGTCGGCGCCGATCGCCTGACCGCCTGCCGGCCTGGCGCGCGGGTTCAAGCTGCGCGCGCCCGGCAGGACCTGGTTGAGGGTCGAGACCAGCCCGGGCAAGGTGACGCTGCGGTCGCGCGTTCGCATCTCGCGGTCGGCCGCGGAGGCGTGCCGCAGGCGGAAGACCATCAGCCGTGGCCGCTCCCGGCGGGCGCTGACGTCGTCGGGCACCGCCAGCAAGGCCTTGACCAGCGCCACGTAGGCGGGCGGGCCGGAGACCAGCGCGGTCGGCGGATCGGTGTCGAACTCCCCCCAGCCGAAGCGGCTCTCGAAAAGGCCGAGACCGACCAGCGCCTCCTTGGCATCGGACGGGCTTTGCGGACCCAGGGAGATCCGCTCGCTCGTCGCCGCCGAGCGCGCCGACACATGCAGCACGCCTTGGTACACGAACCAGTCCAGGCCCTCTTCGTCGGCCAGGCGATCCAGGAAGACCGCGGGCGACACGCCCTTGCCGCCCAGATGAACGACACGCCGGCCGAGCGCGGGCGTCGACAGCTTCAGCTCGAGTCCGAGCGTCGAGGTGAAGTGCGTCAGCGCCTCGGACAACGGCCGATCGCCGTCGGCGCGGTAGCTGTACAGCATCTCCCGCCACGCGGCCGGCGCGACGGCGGCGGCCTCCCGGGTGGCCGGACCGAGCGGGCCGGCCAGGGCCGCCGCGAGGAACGCGACGCGCAACAGGGCACCCGGGTGCGTGGCGGCGTGTCGCATGTCAGCGCTGCTCGTTGAGGATCTTGCGCTCGATGTGCCGGTGCAGCTGGATCGAGGTCTTCATCGTCGTCATGTTCACCTGCTGCCGTTGCTGGATACCGACGGCACGCCCGATGTCCTCGGGCGTCAGCCGCTCCATCTCGTCGGACATGCGCTGGGAGTTGGACAGGGCCGAATGCAGCAGGCGTTGGGTGGGCGTGATCGAGGTCATGGAGGGGTCTCCTGTTGAAGGGGGGAGGAAGTCGCCGGCGGGGCGGACGGGACGGCGTCGAGCGCCGCGATCAGCGCGCGCACGTTGTCGTCGTAGCTCGCGTGCAGGCTCCCCGCCGGATGCGCGAGCACGCAATGGCCACGCGTCAGCGTGGGATCGGAGGTCAGGGTCCAGCCGGCACTCGCGGCGAGCGCGTCCAGCGCGGGGAGATCGTCCGGATGCGCGCGCAGACGAGCTTCCCCTTCGGCGTGCAGCGATTGCCATTCGTTCAACAGCAGCCGGGCGCTGGAGCGGGCCACGAGTTCCGGTGGCAGGTCCAGCAGCAGCCGGCGCGCCGCTTCCTGCGTGATGCGATTCATCAAGGCCTCGGCGTCGGCGAGCAGCTGCTCGCGCTCGGCGTTCAAGGCGCCGGCGATGCGCGCGGTGTCGGCCAACGCCTCGCGGCGGATCTCCGCCTCGACCTGCGCCATCCGCCGCGAGGCGGCATCGCGGGTGTGCCGCCGCCAGGCCTGTTCCCGCGACCTGCTGGCGCGCAGGCGCCGCGCGCAGGCGCGGCGCACGGCGCCCACCAGGTCCGCGGCGCTGCGCACCGTCTCCAGCGACTCGCGACGCAGCACGGCGCTCGCGTCGCCATCTCCATCGATCCGATGGGCGACGGCTCCGAGCGACAGGCGTTGGGCGATCCAGGCGGGATTCATGGGGCGGCTAGTGCGGCGACAACCGGGGCCGGTTCCGCCAGGCGACTTCGCGGCGAGAACGGCTTTCCGGCGACATCGCACTCATCGGCTCTGCTTTTTCCACCTGCTCGGCCGCTCCCGCCGACGCCCCGACGATGCTCGACACGCCGCTGCTCCTTCCGATCCCGCCAGCCTCGCCACCCGACACCGCGCAACCTCGCGCGTCGCCGCGGCCCCTTCAGTTTCCGAAGCGCGATGCCGACGAGGTTCGGTTGCGTCAGAGATTGCTGACCGGCCTGTGCTGGCCGATCGATCGCCCGACCTCGCCATGGGCGTCGTTCGAGCTGAGGCTCGCGACACACGATCACGCGACGACAGGCACGGCGCCGACCGCACTGGTCCTCACGACCGCGAACGGGCTCTGGCTGCTGGAGGACGACGCGCTCATCGCCTGCGCGACCGGCATCCACCTGCCGAGCACGATGGACGCGACCACCCTCGACGGGCTGATGCGGCTCGCTTGCGCGCATTGGCCCGGCGAGTTGGCCGACGCGCTGGGCGGAACACCCGCGCTGATGGCCGCGGGTTCTGACATCGGTCAAGACGATGCCTCGCCGTCCCGACTCGCGATCCTGTCGCTCGTCGACCGCGACGGGGGACGACAGGCGATCTCGCTTCGCGCCTCCCCGCAAGCCCTGCTGAGGTGTGCCCTGACGCCGGGCTGGCGGCCGGCCGGTCCGCCCCCCACGCCGCCCGTCATTGCGTCGATCCCGCTGCCGGTCGGCCTGTGCCTCGATCGACTGACGCTGCCGGCCGCCCTTCTGGCCGGCCTCCGACCGGGGGACGCCCTCTGGCTTCCCTCCAACGGGCGAAGCGATCACAGCCCCCTCTGCCTGATTTCAGGGAATGGACCTGTTCATTTAGGTCAGGTCGAGCACGTCTCGCGCCAGTTCCAGGGATGGGGCTCCGGAGGGGGGTCGCCGTCCAATTCCCTCCATGCCCTTTCACCCCCAACGGAGCCTCGCAACGTGGATGCCTTGACCGTAGACCTCGACTTCATCGTCGGCCGAGTCGCCATGACCGTCGGCGAGCTGAGCGCCCTCGCGGCTGGTCATGTGATCCCCCTCGGGGCGTCGACGCCAGCCCGGGTGCGCATCGTCGCGCACGGGACGGAGCTGGGCAGCGGCCAGCTCGTGGACGTCGAGGGCCGGCTGGCGGTCGAGATCCTCGAATGGGGGAGCGCGCGGTGAACACCAGCGGGCTCGACCCGATCTCGCTGGCGATCCTCCTCGCGGGCCTGACGCTGCTGCCGCTGCTGCTGGTCTGCACGACGAGCTATCTGAAGATCTCGGTGGTGCTGATGATCGTCCGCAACGCGCTCGGCGTTCAGCAAGTCCCTCCGACGATGGCGCTCAACGGGATGGCCCTTGCCGCGACGCTGTTCGTGATGGCGCCCGTGCTCAACGAGGTCGTGTCCCGCCTGCCGATCGACCTGCCCGGCATCGCCTCGAGCTCGCCCGGCGCCGAGGCGCCCGCCCGGCCCAAGTCCGCCCGGCTCGGACTGGCCGACCTGGCCCACGCCTTCGAGCCCATGCGCGGCTTCATGCTCGCCAACACCCTGCCCGAGAAGCGCCAGCGCTTCGTCGACCTGGCCAGACACCAGTGGGGCGAGTCCCGGATGGCCGCTCCGAAGGACAGCGACTACGTCGTCCTGATCCCGTGCTTCGTGGTCAGCGAGCTGGAACTCGCGCTCAAGGCGGGCTTCGTGCTCTACGTGCCCTTCGTCGTCATCGACCTGCTGCTGTCCAACCTGCTGCTGGCGCTCGGGATGCAGATGGTGTCGCCGATGGTGGTGTCGCTGCCGCTGAAGATCCTGCTGTTCGTCCTGCTCGACGGCTGGACGCGGCTCTTCGACGGCCTGGTCCGTTCCTACGCCTGAAGGGACCGCCGTGATCGAAACCATCGCGTTCTTCCAGAAGGGCCTGCTGCTGGTGATCTGGCTGTCCCTGCCGCCGTTGATCGTGGCGGTGATCGCCGGCGTGATCGTCTCGCTGGTGCAGACGGTGCTGTCGATGCAGGACCAGAGCATTCCCTTCGCGGTGAAGTTGCTCGCCGTCGGCCTGGTGCTGGCGATGACCGGCCGCTGGATGGCGCTGCAGCTGCTGGCGCTCGGCGACCAGGCGCTGGCGGCGCTCAGCACCTTCGGAGGCCGGCCATGACCGCCTCCGTCCATGAGTTTTCCCTCGTTCGCGCTGCGCGGCGCGGCCTTTCCGCTTCTTTCCCAGGGAGCCCCCGGCTCCGGAAGATCCCCGACGGGCGCGCGCCCGATATCGACCTGATCGGGGACCCGGGCCTTCTTCGAGTCTGTCCATGAACCAACACAGCGAAGCAACGGGCCGCACGGGCGGCGCCCACCCGCAACACCTGACCCCGCAAGTCAGCCCGGAGGCCGCGGCGCTCGGCCCCGTGTCCGACGCGTTCGACGAGGCCGCCAACGAAGCCGCCTGCGAATCGAGCGACGTCGCGGGCCCGGCCTCGCCCGGCGACCCGGCTGCCGGTCCCGATGGCGGGCAGCAAGGGGCCGCCCCCGCGCCCGAGATCCAGGAGCCGGTCGATCCCGAGGTCGTCCGGCAGCGTCAGCAGCTGGTCCTGACGCACATCGTCAAGATCGCCCGCGAATCGCGCAGCGATTCCAGCAAGCTCAAGCGCTTCCTGCGCCGGTACGAGCGCTCGCCCGGCGAGCTCGACGACATCATCCAGGACGCGATGCTCGAGGCGACGCGCTGCGCCGACCGCTTCCAGGCGCGCTCCTCGGTGGAGACCTGGTTCTTCGGCATCGCAGCGAACGTCGCGCGCAACCACGTGGCGCGCTGCGCCAAGCGCAGCAGCCAGATGGAGAGCCTGGACGAGTCGCCGCACATGATGGACAGCGAGTCGGTCCACCGGCCGCGCGACCTGTCGGCGGACGTCAGCCAGCAGGTGGCCTACCGCCAGCTGGCCGGCATCGTCGACCTGACGCTGTCGGGCCTGTCCCCCGACCTGCGCGGCACCTTCGACCTGGCCTGCCTCCAGGAGGAGTCCTACCGCGACGTCGCCGAGATCCAGGCGATCCCGATCGGCACGGTGCGCTCGCGGGTCAACCGGGTGCGCACGCTGCTGCGCTCGCGGCTGAAGCACGGCTTCGCCGACTACGCCACCTGATCGCCGTCCCGGCGTCGCGCCACGGACCGCCCCGCCAGGGGCGGTTCGCGCTTCCGGCGGCGCTTCAGCGGCTCAATCCAACCAGCGCAGCGCCACCTGGGTCAGCACCAGCGCCACCATGAAGCCGCCCACGCCCCAGAGCAGGGCCTGCAGCAGGTGGTTGGTGCGGCGCTGCTCGATCAGCAGCTCGCGGGTCAGGTCGGCATGGCCGCCCTCGGCGCGCTGGCGCAGCACCTCGTGCATCAGCCGGGGGAACTCCGGCACCATCTGCGCGAAGCGCGGCGCCTCCTTCTTCAGCTGGCGAAGGAAGGCGCGCCAGCCGATCTGCTCGTCCATCCAGCGTTCCAAGAACGGCTTGGCGGTCGCCCAGAGGTCCAGCTCCGGATCGAGCTGCCGACCCAATCCTTCAATGTTGAGCAGCGTTTTTTGCAGCAAAACCAGCTGCGGCTGAATCTCCACGTTAAATCTGCGGGAGATCTGAAACAGACGCATCAGCACCTGGCCGAGCGAGATGTCCTTGAGCGGCTTGTCGAAATGCGGCTCGCAGACGGTGCGCACCGCGCCTTCGAGCTCGTCGACACGGGTCTCGGGCGGCACCCAGCCCGACTCGATGTGCAGTTCCGCCACGCGCTTGTAGTCGCGGCGGAAGAAGGCGATGAAGTTCTGCGCCAGGTAGTCCTTGTCGACCTCGGTGAGCGTGCCGATGATGCCGAAGTCCAGCGCCACGTAGCGCCCGAAGGTATGCGGATCCAGGCTGACCTGGATGTTCCCCGGGTGCATGTCGGCATGGAAGAAGCCGTCGCGGAAGACCTGCGTGAAGAAGATCGTCACGCCGTCGCGGGCCAGCTTCTTGATGTCGACGCCCGCTTCGCGCAGCCGCTCCAGTTGCGAGATCGGCACGCCGCGCATGCGCTCCATGACGATGACCTCGCTGCGGCAGAGCTCCCAGATCATCTCCGGCACCAGCACCAGCTCCAGCCCCTGCATGTTGCGGCGCAGTTGCGCGGCATTGGCGGCCTCGCGCACCAGGTCCAGCTCGTCGTGGAGATAGGTGTTGAACTCGCCGACCACCTCGCGCGGCTTGAGCCGCCGGCCGTCGGCCGAGAAGCGCTCGACCCAGCCCGCCAGCGTGCGCATCAGCGCCAGGTCGTCCTCGATGACGTCGAGCATGCCCGGACGCAGCACCTTCACCGCGACCTCGCGCCCGTCCTTGAGCGTGGCGAAATGGACCTGCGCGATCGACGCGCTGGCCACCGGCTCGGCGTCGAAGGTGGCGAACAGGTCCTCGATGCGGCGGCCGAAGGCGCGCTCGATCAGCTCGCGCGAGAGCTCGGCCGGGAACGGCGGGACGTTGTCCTGCAGCCGGGCGAGCTCCTCGATCATGTCCGGCGGGACCAGGTCGCGGCGCGTGGACAGCAGCTGGCCGAACTTGACGAAGATCGGCCCGAGCCGCTCCAGCGCCAGCCGCAGCCGCGCGCCGCGCGGCTGGTCCCAGGCGCGGCCGACCGAGATCAGCCGGCGCAGGAAGCGGAAACGCCGCCGCTTGAGCGTGGACAGCGCCAGTTCGTCCAGCCCGTAGCGGTAGAGGGTCCAGACGATGACCAGGAGGCGGGACAGGTACCTCATGCCCGGATCGGATCCGCGGCGCTCATGCCCGGCCCTGGCCGTCCGGCATGAAACGTCCCGCCTGACGGGCCAGCGCCGCCATCGCCGCCGCGGCGGCGCGGCCGAAGCGTCCGAGCTGGTGCGCCACGGCCGGGCCGGTGATGGCCGCGAGGTCGTCCTCGATGTCCCAGCGCACGTGGTCGATCAGCCAGTTGAAGTCGCCGGCCAGCTGCGCGTCGCCCTGCACGCGCACGTCCGGACGGGCGCCGGACAGTGCCGCGAAGGCGGCCGCGGCCGGATTGGACGCGTCGAGTTCGATGAGCAGGTCCGGTTCTTGCCTAGGGCCATCCTCGTCAGCCTGCCGTTCCAGAAGACCGGCGGGCGTGATGCGCAGCCGCAGGTCGGGCGCGGCCGGCAGCATGGCCGGCCAGCCGGACAGGCGCACCCGCAGCGTCTTGCCCGTGTGCGGGGCCAGGCGCGCGGTGGCGACCGGCTCGCGGGACATGACATGGTTGAGCAACAGCGTGATGCGATCCTGGGCCGCGGGGGCCAGGAGCTTGGACCATTCTTGGAGCATGGGGCGGATTGTAGGCAGGCCGCGATGGCGGCCCGGGGCACGGCGGAACCGGTGACAAGCTAGGGGGTCCGGTTACGAGTGCGTCAAGTGAATTGAGCGAGAATTTCCGGCTCTTGGCCGGGGAAGGACCACTGGGTGATGTTTGAGGATCGGAATTACAAGAGGACCTTCTACAGCGCGCCGCAGTCGGTCCAGTCGTTCATCGCGGCCTTCCTGGAACCGACCCTGATCGTCCTGATCTACCTGATCCTGCTGGCCTGGTTCGGCGAGCCGGTCATGCGGTCCACCTACACGCTGTGCATGCTGGTGTTCGCGCTGACCTTCCCGGGACGCAACCGCTTCTCGGACCATCCCGCCAGCGCCGTGACCGACATCGTGGGTTCCTGGCTGATGCTGCTGCTGATCCTCGGCATGTTCGCCTACGCGACCAGCAGCTTCCACTACTTCGAGCGGCCCGTGCTGCTGTGGTGGGCGGTGCTGACGCCGCTGGCGCAGATCGTGGCGGTGGAGATCGGCCGGCGCGTGCTGCGCTGGCGCTCGCGCCAGCCCTGGGTGAAGCGCACCGCGGTGATCGTGGGCGCCGGCCCGCTGGGCGCCAAGGTCGCGCGGGCGTTGGAGTTCGGCAAGATCGGCGGCGTCGAGTGCCTGGGCTTCTTCGACGACCGCACCGACGACCGGCTGCACGCCGACTGCACCGGCCGCGTGCGCGGCACGCTGCCCCAGCTCAGCGACTTCGTCCGCACGCACGGCGTGCGCGAGGTCTACATCACGCTGCCGCTGGGATCGCAGCCCCGCATCCTGCAACTGCTCGAGCAACTGCAGGGCACGACCGCGTCGCTGTTCTTCGTGCCGGACGTCTTCGGCATCAGCATCATCCAGGGCCGCTTGCAGGACCTGAACGGCGTGCCGGTCGTGGGCATCCTGGAAACGCCGTTCACCGGCGTCAACGAGGTGGTCAAGCGCATCAGCGACATCCTGCTGGCGGCGTTCATCCTGGTGCTGATCTCGCCGATCCTGCTGGTGCTGGCCCTCGGCGTGAAGCTGAGCTCGCCCGGACCGGTGATCTTCAAGCAGCGCCGCAACGGCCTGGACGGCGAGGAGATCGTCGTCTACAAGTTCCGCTCGATGCGGGCGATGGACAACGGCGCCGTCGTCAAGCAGGCGACCAAGGGCGACCCGCGCATCACGCCGTTCGGCGCCTTCATCCGCAAGACCTCGCTGGACGAGCTGCCGCAGTTCATCAACGTGCTGCAGGGCCGCATGAGCATCGTCGGTCCGCGCCCACACGCGGTCGCCCACAACGAGGAATACCGCCAGCTGATCAAGGCCTACATGGTCCGCCACAAGGTGAAGCCTGGCATCACCGGCTGGGCGCAGGTCAACGGCCTGCGCGGCGAGACCGACACCGTCGACAAGATGAAGGCGCGCGTCGAGTACGACCTGGAATACCTGCGCAACTGGTCGCTCGGGCTGGACCTGCAGATCATCGTGCGCACCGTGCGGCTGATGCTGTTCGACCGCCATGCCTATTGATCCGGTCCGGACGCCGCGCCGATCGCCCCACGAGAAGGAGACGCCCCCGATGAAGCCCCTCCACCGCCTGCCGTTCGCGCTGCTGGCCGTCGCGTCCGCGCCCTGCTGGGCGCAGAGCGACGTCGGCAGCCCCTGGTACCTCGGGGCCTCGCTGGGCCATTACTACTCGAGCAACGTGTTCCGCTCCAGCGGCGGGGCCAACAGCGACCAGCTCACCTCGATCAGCCTGCTGGGCGGCGTCGACCAGCGCCTGGGCCGCCAGCGCGTCTACGCCAACGCGCGGCTCAACGACACGCGCTACCAGGACAACAGCCGGCTCAACAACAACGGCTACAACCTGGGCGCCGGCGTGAACTGGGAGACCGTGGGCAACCTGTCGGGCACGGTGGAGTACACCCGCGCCCGCACGCTGGCCGACTTCAACAGCACCACCGCCGTCGCGCCGACGACCGAGCGCAACCTTCAGACCGACCAGAGCGCCACCGCCACCGCCCGGCTCGGGCTGCCGACGATGAGCTCCTACGCGATCGAGGCCAGCTGGATCCATCGCGAGCGGGCGTATTCGCTGCAGGTCTTCGACTCGCAGGAGTACCGCCAGGACCAGCAGTCGCTGGGCCTGCTCTACAACGCCAGCAGCGCCTGGCGCTTCGGCGTGGCGGGCCGCTACACGAAGGGCAAGGTGCCGGTGGGCGGCTTCGAGTACGACCGCAAGGACCTGGACCTGACGGCGCTGTGGCGCGCCACCGGCTCCAGCAGCCTGAACGCGCGGCTGAGCCGCAGCCGCTCGGACAACTTCAGCGGGCTGACCGGCGCGCTGAACTGGGACTGGCGTCCGGGCGGCCGCTGGTCGGCGAGCACGCAGCTCTCGCGCGACACCGGCATCGAGACCTACTACCAGGGCATCAACAACGGCATCTCCGACTTCAACCGCGTGCAGACGGCCTTCCAGACGCAGCTGAACTACCAGCTCACCGGCAAGGTGACGGTGCAGCTCGGCGCGGGCTACACCCGGCTGAACCGGCGCGACGACCAGGTCGGCACCAGCTTCAAGGACAACTCCAAGCAGTACAGCCTGGGCCTGGCCTGGCAGGCGCTGCGCAACGTGACGGTGGGTTGCCAGTACAGCCACCTGAGCCGCGACACGACCAACGTGCTCTACGCCTACAGCGCCTACACGGCCGGCTGCTACGTGCAAGGGATGATCCGCTGACCGCCGCGGCGGCCGAACCCCGATACTGCCCCTTCCGCCACCCCCTTCAACGACTCCGCGCGAGCTTCGATCCCCATGGCCAACGAGACCATCCTGCTGACCGGCGCGACCGGCTACATCGCCTCCCACACCTGGCTCGCGCTGCAGGCGGCCGGGTATCGCGTCGTCGGCGTGGACAACTTCAGCAACAGCTCGCCCAAGGTGCTGGAGCGCCTGGCCGAGCTCGGCGGCCAGACGCCGCTGTTCGAGAAGCTCGACGTGTGCGACGGCGCCGCGCTGGACGCGGTGTTCAACGAGTACCAGCCCGCGGCGGTGGTGCATTTCGCGGCCTTCAAGGCGGTCGGCGAGTCCACCGCCAAGCCGCTGAGCTACTACCGCAACAACCTCGACGGCCTGCTGACCGTGTGCGAGACGATGCGCCGCCACGGCTGCAAGCGGATCGTGTTCTCGTCGAGCGCGACCGTCTACGGCCAGCCCAGGTCGCTGCCGCTGCGCGAGGACGCCGAGCTCATGGCGGTCAACCCGTACGGCGCGACCAAGCTGATCGGCGAAGGCATCCTGCGCGACCTCGGCGCCTCGGACCCGTCCTGGCAGACCGCCTGCCTGCGCTACTTCAACCCGGTGGGCGCCCATGAGAGCGGCCGCATCGGCGAGGACCCGCGCGGCATCCCCAACAACCTGATGCCCTACGTGACGCAGGTCGCGGTGGGCCGGCGCGCGAAGCTGTCGGTCTTCGGCGACGACTACGACACCCCCGACGGCACCGGCGTGCGCGACTACATCCACGTCGTCGACCTGGCCGAGGGCCATGTGGCGGCGCTGGACTTCCTGCTGCGCGGCAGCGAGTCGATCTGGGTCAACCTGGGCACCGGCCGCGGCTACAGCGTGCTGGAACTGGTGAACGCCTTCGCCCAGGCCAGCGGCCGCGAGATCCCGTACGAGGTCGTCGCCCGCCGCCCGGGCGACGTCGCCGCCTGCTACGCCGACCCGGCGCTGGCGCGCGAGAAGCTGGGCTGGACGGCCCGCTTCGACCTGCAGCGCATGTGCGAGGACAGCTGGCGCTGGCAGTCGGCCAATCCGAACGGTTTCGAGGGCTGAAGCGCGTTCTGCGACACTTCCGCCGCACTTTTTTGAATCATCCGAGGCGTCCGGCACCGTCGTGCGGGCCGGCGCGCGACCGACTGGGAGCAGTACCTTGAGCAAGATCGACACGCAACCGGTGATCATGGCCGGCGGCAGCGGCACGCGGCTGTGGCCGCTGTCGCGGGCCGGCTATCCGAAGCAGTTCCTCGTCCTGAACGGCAACACCAGCCTGTTCCAGCAGGCCGCCGAGCGCCTGGCCGCGCTGGGCGCGGAGGACATCGCCGTGCGCGCGCCGCTGATCGTGGGCAACGAGGAACACCGCTTCATGGTGCTGGACCAGCTGCGCGAGCAGCGCCTGACGCCCGCCGCGGTGCTGCTGGAGCCGGTCGGCCGCAACACCGCGCCGGCGATCACGCTGGCGGCGCTGCAGGCGCTGGAATCGGGCGAGGACCCGGTCCTGGTGGTGACGCCGGCCGACCAGACCGTCACCGACGGCGCGGCCTTCACCGCCGCGCTGCAGGACGCGGTGCGCCAGGCCCGGGACGGCGCGATCGTCATCCTGGGCATCACGCCCGACCGGCCGGAAACCGGCTACGGCTACATCCGCGCCGGCGCCGAGGGCGCCGGCCTGCGCGTCGAGGCCTTCGTCGAGAAACCCGACGCCACGACCGCGCAGAAGTACCTGGACCAGGGCGGCTACTACTGGAACAGCGGCATGTTCGTGCTGCGCGCCAGCGTCTGGCTGCAGGCGCTGCAGCAGTTCCGTCCCGACATCGAGCAGGCCACCCGGGTCGCCTTCGGCGCCAAGGCGGTGGACGGCGCCTTCGTGCGCCCGGCCAAGGACGCCTTCGCCGCCGTGCCGTCGGAATCGATCGACTACGCGGTGATGGAGCGCTGCCCCGGCAGCCCCATCGCGCTGCGCATGGTGCCGCTGGCCGCCGGCTGGAACGACCTGGGCGCCTGGGAGGCGGTCTGGCAGGTCGCCGAGAAGGACGGCGCCGGCAACGCCAGCCGCGGCGACGCGATCATCGCGGACAGCCGCAACACGCTGGTCCACGCGACCAGCCGCCTGGTGTCGGCGGTGGGGCTGGACAACATCGTCGTCGTCGAGACGCCCGACGCGGTGCTGGTCGCCGACCGCAGCAAGAGCCAGGACGTCAAGAAGATCGTCAACCAGCTGACCGCCGCCCAGCGCGACGAGCAGAACCTGCACCGCAAGGTGCACCGCCCCTGGGGCTGGTACGACAGCATCGACATGGGCGAGCGCTTCCAGGTCAAGCGCATCATGGTCAAGCCCGGCGCCTCGCTGAGCCTGCAGATGCACCACCACCGCGCCGAGCACTGGATCGTCGTGCAGGGCACCGCCGAGATCGTCAACGGCGACAAGACGCTGCTGCTGACCGAGAACCAGTCGACCTACATCCCGCTGGGCCAGGTGCACCGGCTGTCCAACCCGGGCAAGGTGCCGCTGGAGATCATCGAGGTCCAGTCCGGCTCCTACCTGGGCGAGGACGACATCGTCCGCTACCAGGACACCTACGGCCGCAACTGAGCCCGGCCCTCACCCGGGGGTGCGGGGTCGGCGGCCGCGTGAAAGTCGGATACAAAGCCGACCTCGGAGAGAACAGGAGAAGCTCGTGTCCGTGATTGCCGTCGTCGGGTTGGGATATGTGGGACTGCCGCTGGTGGTCGAGTTCGGCAAGCACGGCCGCACGATCGGCTTCGACATCGCCGTGGACAAGGTCGCCAAGTGCCGCGCCGGCACCGACCCGTCGCGCGAGCTGACCGACGCCGAGGTCCAGGCCGCCGTCCATGCCGAGTACCACAGCGACCCGGCCTGCCTGGCCGAGGCGGACGTGATCATCGTGGCCGTGCCCACGCCGGTCGACGAGGCCCACATCCCCGACTTCCGGCCGCTGGTCGGCTCCTCGACCAGCGTGGGCCGCCACATGAAGCGCGGCGCGGTCGTCGTCTACGAGTCGACCGTCTATCCCGGCGCGACCGAGGAGGTCTGCATCCCGGTGCTGGAGCGCGAATCGGGCCTCAAGTGGAAGCAGGACTTCTTCGTCGGCTACAGCCCCGAGCGCATCAACCCGGGCGACAAGGACCACACGCTGACCAAGATCCTCAAGATCGTCTCCGGCGACACGCCCGAGACGCTGGAGATCGTGGCCAGGACCTACGAGCGGATCATCGTGCCGGGCGTGCACCGCGCCTCCAGCATCAAGACCGCCGAGGCGGCCAAGGTCATCGAGAACACCCAGCGCGACCTGAACATCGCGCTGATGAACGAGCTGGCGATCATCTTCGAGCGCCTGGGGCTGGACACCTCCGAGGTGCTGGAGGCCGCGGGCACGAAGTGGAACTTCCTGAAGTTCAAGCCGGGCCTGGTCGGCGGCCACTGCATCGGCGTGGACCCGTACTACCTGACCCACAAGGCCGACATGCTCGGCTACCACCCGCAGGTGATCCTGGCGGGCCGGCGCATCAACGACGGCATGGGCAAGTTCATCGCCGAACAGACCATCAAGCAGATGATCGCCGCGGGCAGCCACGTCAAGGGCGCCAAGGTCAACGTGCTGGGCCTGACCTTCAAGGAGGACTGCGGCGACCTGCGCAACTCCAAGGTGATCGACATCATCCGCGAGCTGCGCAGCTACGGCGTCGAGGTCTTCGTCACCGATCCGGCCGCCGAGGCCGACGAGGCGATGCACGAGTACGGCGTCCAGCTCCACGCCTTCGACGCGCTGCCGGTGGCCGACGCGATCGTCGCGGCGGTGGCGCACCGCGAATACAAGGCGCTGGACGCGGCGGCGCTGGCCGCCAGGCTGGTGCCGGGCGGGGCCTTCATCGACGTGAAGGCCGCGTTTAACGGCGACAATCTCCGCGCCGCCGGACTGCGCGTCTGGCGGCTCTGACGGCGGACGGCGCTTCGGCGCCGTCGGCGTTTCAGGCCCGCCCGCGGCGGGCGTCCACGGACGCCGAGCCCGGCGACCACCGACATTTCAGGGAAGTTCCATGACGATCCTCGTCACCGGCGGCGCCGGATTCATCGGCAGCAATTTCGTGCTCGACTGGTTCAAGTCCTCGGACGAGCCCGTCGTCAACCTCGACGCCCTCACCTACGCGGGCAACCTCGAGAACCTGGCCTCGCTGAAGGACGACCCGCGCCACGTCTTCGTCCAGGGCGACATCTGCGACCGCGCGCTCGTCGACCAGCTGCTGGCCGCGCACCGCCCGCGCGCGATCGTGCATTTCGCCGCCGAGTCGCACGTCGACCGCTCGATCCACGGCCCCGGCGCGTTCATGCGCACCAACGTCGAGGGCACCTTCACGCTGCTGGAGGCCGCGCGCGCCTACTGGAGCGCGCTGGCGGACGACGCCAAGGCGGCCTTCCGCTTCCACCACGTCTCCACCGACGAGGTCTACGGCTCGCTCAAGGCCGAGGACCCGCCCTTCGCCGAGACCAACGCCTACGAGCCCAACAGCCCGTACTCGGCCTCCAAGGCCGCCAGCGACCACCTGGTCCGCGCCTGGCACCACACCTACGGGCTGCCGGTCGTCACGACCAACTGCTCCAACAACTACGGCCCGTATCACTTCCCCGAGAAGCTGATCCCGCTGATGATCGTCAACGCCCTGGCCGGCAAGCCGCTGCCGGTGTACGGCGACGGCCAGCAGATCCGCGACTGGCTCTACGTCACCGACCACTGCTCGGGCATCCGCGCGGTGCTGGCCGGCGGCGCGCTGGGCGAGACCTACAACATCGGCGGCTGGAACGAGAAGGCCAACATCGACATCGTGAAGACGGTGTGCGCGCTGCTCGACGAGCTGCGCCCCGACCCGGCCGGCCCGTACGCGCGGCTGATCACCTACGTCAAGGACCGCCCCGGCCACGACCGCCGCTACGCGATCGACGCGCGCAAGATCGAGCGCGAGCTGGGCTGGCGCCCGGCCGAGACCTTCGAGACCGGCATCCGCAAGACGGTGCAGTGGTACCTGGCCAACGAGGCCTGGGTGGCCAACGTGCAGTCCGGCGCCTACCGCGACTGGGTCTCCAAGCAGTACAGCGCCTGAGCGCCGCGACCGGAGTCCGCAATGAAAGTCTTGCTGCTCGGAAAGAACGGCCAACTCGGCTGGGAGCTGCAGCGCGCGCTGGCGCCGCTGGGCGAGCTGGTCGCGCTGGACCGCCATGAAGGCGGCGACCTGGGCGACAGCGACGCGCTGCGCGCCACGGTGCGCCGCGTCGCGCCCGACGTGATCGTCAATGCCGCGGCCTACACCGCCGTCGACAAGGCCGAGAGCGAACCCGACGCCGCGCGCCAGATCAACGCGCTGGCCACCGGCGTGCTGGCCGAGGAGGCCAAGGCGCTGGGCGCGCTGCTGGTGCATTACTCGACCGACTACGTCTTCGACGGCGCCGGCGGCGACTGGCGCTTCGAGGACGCGCCGACCGGCCCGCTCAGCGTCTACGGCAAGACCAAGCTCGAAGGCGAGCAGCTGATCGCCGCGGCCGGCGCCGACGCGCTGGTGCTGCGCACCAGCTGGGTCTACGCGGCGCGCGGCGGCAACTTCGCCAAGACGATGCTGCGCCTGGCGGCGGAACGCGACCAGCTCAAGGTGGTGGCCGACCAGGTCGGCGCGCCGACCGGCGCGGACCTGCTGGCCGACGTCACCGCGCACATGATCCGCGCCACGCTGGCGAACCGCGCGCTGTGCGGCATCTACCACGCGGTGGCCAGCGGCGAGACCAGCTGGCATGCCTACGCGAAGCACGTGCTGGCCCGCGCGCGCGACAAGGGCGTGGCGCTCAAGGTCCAGCCCGAGCAGGTCGAGGCGCTGGCCAGCAGCGCCTACCCGACGCCGGCGCCGCGGCCGCTGAACTCCCGCCTGGACAACCACAAGCTGCAGGACCGCTTCGGCCTGGTGCTGCCGCACTGGCAGGCCGGCGTGGACCGCCTGCTCGACGAAATCCTCTGATCGGAGATCCGCGATGAGCAACGACACCCGCAAGGGCATCATCCTGGCCGGCGGCTCGGGCACCCGGCTGCATCCGGCGACGCTGGCGATCAGCAAGCAACTGCTGCCGGTCTACGACAAGCCGATGGTCTATTACCCGCTCAGCACGCTGATGCTGGCGGGCATGCGCGACATCCTGCTGATCAGCACGCCGCAGGACCTGCCGCGCTTCGAGGCGCTGTTGGGCGACGGCGCGCGCTGGGGCATCAACCTCCAGTACTGCGTGCAGCCCAGCCCGGACGGCCTGGCGCAGGCCTTCATCCTGGGCAGGGACTTCATCGGCGGCGCCCCCAGCGCGCTGGTGCTGGGCGACAACATCTTCTACGGCCACGACTTCGCCGGCCTGCTCGACAGCGCCGACGCGCAGACCGACGGCGCCACCGTCTTCGCGTACCACGTGCACGATCCCGAGCGCTACGGCGTGGTCGAGTTCGACGGCGGCCAGCGCGCCATCAGCATCGAGGAAAAGCCCAAGGTGCCCAAGAGCAACTACGCCGTCACCGGGCTGTACTTCTACGACCGCCAGGTCTGCGACATCGCCGCCGACATCCAGCCCAGCCCGCGCGGCGAGCTCGAGATCACCGACGTCAACGCGCGCTACCTCGCGCAACAGCAGCTCAGCGTCGAGATCATGGGCCGCGGCTACGCCTGGCTGGACACCGGCACCCATGACAGTCTGCTGGAGGCCGGCCAGTTCATCGCCACGCTGGAGAAGCGCCAGGGCCTGAAGGTCGCCTGCCCCGAGGAGATCGCCTTCCGCAAGGGCTGGATCAGCGCCGAGCAGCTCGACAAGCTCGCGCAGCCGATGCTCAAGAACGGATATGGCCAGTACCTGAAGCAGGTGCTCAACGAGAAGGTGTTTTGATGAACGTGATCCCGACCGCGCTGCCCGAGGTGCTGATCGTCGAACCGAAGGTGTTCGGCGACGCGCGCGGCTTCTTCATGGAAAGCTGGACCGAGCCGAAGTTCAACGCCGCCTGCGGCTACGACGTGAAGTTCGTGCAGGACAACCACTCGCGCTCGAGCCAGGGCGTGCTGCGCGGGCTGCATTTCCAGCTGGCGCCGCATGCGCAGGGCAAGCTGGTGCGCTGCACGGCCGGCGCGGTGTTCGACGTGGCCGTCGACATGCGCAAGTCCAGCCCCAACTTCGGCAAGTGGGTCGGCGTGGAGCTCACCGGCGAGAACCATCGCCAGCTGTGGATCCCGCCCGGCTTCGCGCACGGTTTCCTGGTGCTGAGCGAGACCGCCGACTTCCTCTACAAGACCACCAACCTCTACGCTCCGCAGGCCGAGGGCGCGCTGCGCTGGGACGACCCGACGGTCGGCATCGACTGGCCCAAGCTCGGCGTCGAGTACAAGCTCGCCGAGAAGGACGCCCAGGCGCCGCTGCTGGCAGACGCGAAGACCTTCGCCTAAAAGGCGGACAGCGTGACCGAGCGGGCTGTCCAGGAGGTCATGCTGCACCTCATCGCGGGGGCGAGGCCCAACTTCATGAAGCTCGCGCCGCTGGTGCGGGCGCTGCGCGCCGACGGCCGGCTCGCCTGGAAGCTGATCCACACCGGCCAGCACCATGACGCCGCGATGAGCGGCGTGTTCTTCGACGAGCTCGGCCTGCCGCCGCCCGACGTTTCGCTGGACTGCCACGGCGGCGGCCACGCGCAGTTGACCGCGCGGATCATGCAGGCCTACGAGCCGCACGTGATCGCGGACCGGCCGGCGGCCTGCGTGGTCGTCGGCGACGTCGACTCGACGCTGGCCTGCGCGCTGACGGCCCGCAAGCTCGGCGTGCCGGTCGCGCATGTCGAGGCCGGCCTGCGCAGCGGCGACATGACGATGCCCGAGGAGATCAACCGCCGCGCCACCGACGCGATCGCGGACTGGCTCTTCACCACCGAACCGAGCGCCGCCACGAACCTGCGGCGCGAAGGCCATCCGGACGCCCGCATCGCCGAGGTCGGCCATGTGATGGTCGACAACCTGCTGTTCCAGCTGGCGCGGCTCGACGCGGGCGACGACGACGCCCGCGCGGCCCAGGCCGCCACGCAGGCCGCGCTGGCGGCCGCCGGCGCCGGCGATGCGGCGTCGGGCCGTTTCGGCGTCGTGACGCTGCACCGCCCCGCCAATGTCGACGAGCCGGCCGCCCTGGCCGCGTTGATCGCCGCGCTGGGCACGCTGTCGGCCCGGCTGCCGCTGCTGTTCCCGGTCCACCCGCGCACCCGCGCCCGGCTGGACGCGCTGGGCCTCGCGCCGGCGCCCGGGCTGCATTTGCTGCCGCCCCTGCCCTACCGCCCCTTCCTGAGCCTGTGGCGCCGCGCGGCGCTGGTGCTGACCGACAGCGGCGGCCTCCAGGAGGAGACGACCGCGCTCGGCATCCCCTGCCTGACGGTGCGCGACAACACCGAACGGCCGGTGACCGTCGACCTCGGCACCAACCAGATCGCCGGCACCGACCCGGCCCGCGTGCTGGCGCTGGCGCTGCAGCGGCTGGACGCGTTGGACGCGTTGGACGCCGAGGACGCCGCCACCGGGCGGACCGCGCCGGTGCGCCGCCCGCCGCTGTGGGACGGCCAGGCGGCGACCCGCATCGTGAACCGGCTGGCGGACGACCTCCTCGGCTGACCAGGCGGCGCGGACCGGCCCATCGGCGCCGGCAGGACCTCCGGCGCCGGGTCCGTCCTTCGGCCGCCCCCGTCTCCATCCCCTTCGGCCTCCCCGGCTCACGGACCGCCGCATCGCCCGCCGTTCCACCATCCCCGGAACGCGGGGGCCGATCCCACCCTGCGTTTACAAGTCACGAACACTTCAATCGGTGCGATAAACGTACAGTTACCCCTCCCAGACGCCCGCCAGAGGCGTCCGCCCGCCCATGCGGAGGAGGTCAGCATGAACGTTCCCATCCCACCGCCCGCGCAGGCGGCCGGCCCCGGCGTCGCCGGCGCGCCGGGCATGGCCCCGGACCTGGACCGGGTGCGCGCCACGCTGATGGTGCTGGGCATCGCCCTGCATGCCGCGGACGTCTTCATCACCGCCGGCGACTGGCTGGTCGCCGATCCCCACCGCAGCGTCGTCTTCGACGCGCTGGTCGCGCTGATCCACAGCTTCCGCGTGCCGGGGTTCTTCCTGCTCTCCGGCCTGTTCTTCGCCGGCAGCCTCGGCCGCCACGGCGCGCCGGAGCTGCTGATGCGCCAGCTGCTGCGCCTGGGCTTGCCGCTGCTGACCTGCTGGGCGCTGCTCAACGGCGCGCAGCAGGCGCTGCTGGCCTGGCATCGCGGCGGCGACCCGTGGGAGGCCGTGTTCTCGACGCCGGCGCCGATCTACCACCTCTGGTTCCTGCGCGACCTGCTGATCCTGGACCTGCTGGTGCTGGCGTGGATCGCCATCGCGGGCCGCGGAGCGCGCGCCTCGGGCGCGTCAGGCGCGTCAGGGGCGCCCGGCCGGCTCACCCGGGTGTCGGCCCGGGCCTGGGCCTGGGCCTGGCTCAGCACCCGGCTGGGCAGCCACGGCCCGTCCCACTGGCTGACCGTCGCCCTGTGCGGCGCGCTGCTGAGCCACGCGCTGCTGATCGCGATCCGCCTCACCGGCTGGGCTTACGTGAAGGGGCTCGGCGGCCTGACGCTCTACAACCTGGCGTTCTACGCGCCGCTGTTCCTGGCCGGCATGGCGATGGCGCATCGCCCGGCCTGGCTGGACGCCTGGCTGCGCACGCCGGCCTGGCTGCTGCCGATGGCCGCCTTCGCGGCGAGCTGGGGCGACGGCGCGTCCGACACGCTGACCGGCGCCCTGGCCCGGGAGGCGGCGCTGGCGGTGCAACTGCTGGGGATCTGGATCGCCACCGGCGCGGCCGTCGGCGGGCTGGGCCGGCTGCGGCGCGGCGGTCCGCGCAGCGTGATGGGCCGCGCGCTGTCGGACGCCAGCTACACGATCTTCCTGGTCCACCACCTGCTGGTGGTGGCCCTGGCGCTGGCGCTGCTGCCTCGCGACTGGCCGGCCTCGGTGAAGTTCTGCCTGATCGTGGTGGGCACGCTGGCCCTGAGCCTGGCCTTCCACCGCTGGGTGGTCCGGCCCTTCGCCGCGATGCGGCTGCTGTTCAACGGCCGGGGGCCCGCGCCGAGCGCCAGTCACGACACCGCGGCGGCACCTGGCCGCGCCTGAGCGCGCCTGAGCGCGCCGCTCAGTGCGTGTCCAGCGCCGGGAAGCCCTTGACCAGGTCGTCGACCGCCTTGACCTGCTGCAGGAAAGGCTTGAGCTGCGACAGCCGCAGCGCGCTGGGGCCGTCGCACAGCGCCTTCTCCGGATCGGGGTGCGCTTCCAGGAACAGCCCTGCCAGGCCCACCGCCATGCCGGCGCGGGCCAGCTCGGTGACCTGGCCGCGGCGGCCGCCGGACGCGGCGGCGCCGGACTCGCGCTGCTGCAGCGCATGGGTCACGTCGAAGATCACCGGCTTGCCGCCGCTGACCTGCTTCATGACGCCGAAGCCCAGCATGTCCACGACCAGGTTGTCGTAGCCGAACTGCGCGCCGCGGTCGCACAGCATCACGTTCGGATTCCCGCCCTCGGCGAACTTCTCGACGATGTTCTTCATCTGCGGCGGGCTGACGAACTGCGGCTTCTTGATGTTGATGACGCGGCCCGTCCTGGCCAGCGCGATCACCAGGTCGGTCTGTCGCGCCAGGAAGGCCGGCAGCTGCAGCACGTCGCAGACGGCGGCGACCTCGGCCGCCTGGTGCGGCTCGTGCACGTCGGTCAGCACCGGCACGCCGTGGGCCTTCTTGACCGCCTCGAAGATCTTCAGCCCGGCATCCAGCCCCGGGCCGCGGTAGCTCTTGATCGACGAGCGGTTGGCCTTGTCGAACGAGGCCTTGAAGACGTAGGGGATGCCCAGTTCCTTGGTCACGCGCACGTACTCGCCGCAGACGTCGACGGCGAACTGCTCCGACTCCAGGACGTTGACCCCGCCGAACAGCACGAACGGCTTCGCGTTGTCGACCTCGATGTGGTTGATCTTGACCATGTGAATGCTTCCGAAGGAAGGCGCGAGTATCCCACCGCGGGTCCGCCGGACCGGCCTCAGGCGGGCGCGGCCGCCCCGTCGCGCCGGGTGCCGAGCCGGCCCACGACGCGCTTGCCGAGCCGGATGCCGGGCGCCTCGACCAGGCGGTGGATCAGCGCGCAGCCGGCCAGCGCCGGCGGCAGCGTCAGCGCCACGCACACCAGGAAGCGCCCCGCCCCCTTGAGCGCGAGGTAGTCCGGCCGCTGCGCCAGCCAGCCCGCCACCGGGATCATCACCAGCAAGTGCACCAGGTACAGGCCATAGGCGTACTCGCCGGCCAGGAACCCGGCGCGCGAGGCCAGCGCCGCGCGCACCGGCTCGAGCACGCGCGCGCCGAAGCGGCGCCCGGCCGCCCCGACCAGCAGCCCCAGGCCCAGCGTCATCGCGACGAAACCGGCGCCATGCAGCCCGCGCTGGCGCGCCCATTCGATCGCGGCGACGGCCGCCACCACCGCCCAGGCGCCGAGCGCGCCGCGCGACGGCCCGGCCCGGCGCGCGTAGGCGAAGGCCACGCCGATCAGGAACACGGGCAGCTTCAGCGGCAGGAAGGCCGGCATCTCGAAGCGCGCGCCGTACCCGCGCAACGCCCAGCCGGCCGCGAAGGCCGCGGCGACGACCGCCGCCAGCCGCGCCGGCGAGAGCCGCGCGCCGATGGCCAGCATCAGGAACGGGAACAGCGCGTAGAACTGCATCTCCAGGCCGATCGACCAGTCCGGCAGCGGCGTGCGGAACGCGTAGTCCGGCAGCAGGCCGAAGACGAAGCTGACGTGCGCGGCCACGTTGGCCAGCGAGCCGTCGAGGTAACGCGCCGGCGCGGTGGCGGTGTCGGGGAAGTGGCGGGCGATCAGCTCGCGGTGCTCGCCGAGCCAGGGGCCGAGGGCGAGCGCCACGGCCAGCAGCAGGTAATACGCGGGCGCGATGCGGAACCAGCGTCGCAGCCAGAACGCGCGCCAGGTGGACGCGGCCTCCCAGGGCTCGCGCGCGCGGCGGTCCAGGAAGTGATGCGCCATCAGGAAGCCGGAGATCATCATGAAGAGATCAACGGCCATGTCGCCCCAGGACAGCACCGGCAGGAAACGCAGGCCCGACAGGATCTGCGCGTGCGACAGGAACACCCACAGCGCCGCGAGCCCGCGCAGGCCGTCCAGGCAGCCGACGTGGCCGTCGTCGCCGGCCACGTGCAGGTGGCGGCTCTGGCCGAAGGGGAGCGCGGCCGGGCCGCCCATGGGTGTCGTCATCCGCCGGATCTCCGCAAAGCCGTCGAGCTTAGGAGCGGGCGCGGCCGGCGGGGGTTACGCGACGCCTTCGTCGGTAACGCTTTGCGAGCGCGTCGCCGGAGCGCGGGACTTGAAGGACGCGGGGAACGCGAGGGACCGGGGACCGATCAGGTCCCGAGCGACAGCATGCGGCGCAGCTTGCCCTTGGCGCGGCTGAGCAGCGAGCGCGGCACCGGCGCGGGGCGGCCGGGCAGGCTGCCGTCGGCGTTGCGGTCGAGCACGACGGGGCGCTTGTCGCCGAACCAGCCCATGACCTCGTCGCGCGAGACGTTCATGCCCTTGGCGTTCTTGAAGCCGCTGCCGCTCTTGCCGCCGAAGTGGTGCAGGTAGCGCTCGTGCTCGGCGAAGCCGCGCACCGGGAAGCCGGCGTTGAGCACCAGCGCCTGCATCTTGGTCACCGCCCACCACCACTGGTGGCCCTCGTCGAGCGGGAAGCGGCGGTACAGGTCGGCGTCGATCAGCAGGCAGTAGCCGTCGACGCGGTCGGGGTCCGGCGCGACGCCGTACGAGGTGATGCCGCGCTGGTGCGTGTCCAGCAGCCGGCGCAGCCAGGTCGGGTCGTGGGCCTCGATGTCGCTGTTGAGCAGCAGGAAATGGGTCGCGGCCGGATCGGCCATCTCGGAGGCGAGGTTGTTGCCCTCGGCGAACAGCGAGTTGCGGTCGAGCAGCCGCAGCCGGTCGATCAGCCCTTGCTCGTGCAGCCGCGTGACCAGCGCCTTGGTCTCGGGCTGCGAGTCGTTGTCCAGCACGATCAGCTCGTAGCGCACGCCCTGCGTGCGCTCGCGCACGCTGCGCACCGAGATCTCGACGTACTCCGGCGCGTTGTAGGTCAGCATCAGGATGCTGACGAATTCCTGGCTCGGCTCAAGGCTCATCGGGGACTCCTGTCGGTGGAGGAAGCGCCGGAGCGACTTCCGGACGCCCCCGCAGCGATAGCAAGCGGCGCGCCCGGTGCCGGCCGCGCGGGCCCCCAAGCCTAGGGGGCGCGCGTCACCGGAAGATGACGCTCAGCGCACCGCGGTGGTGCCCCGGCCGATCGCGTGGTGCTCGATGCCCAGCGCCTTCATCAGCGAGGGCTCGTACAGGTTGCGGCCGTCGAAGACCACCGGCTGGTTCAGCTCGTCCTTGATGCGGTCGAAGTCCGGCGTGCGGAACTCCTTCCACTCGGTGATGACGATCAGCGCGTCGGAGTCGGCCAGCGCGTGTTCGGCGCGCTCGCAGAAGCTCACGCCCGGGATCTGGCTCAGCAGCTTGGCCGCCTCGCTCATCGCCACCGGGTCGTAGGCCGCGATCGCCGCGCCGCGCTTGCACAGCTCGTCGACCACCACCAGCGACGGCGCCTCGCGCATGTCGTCGGTGTTGGGCTTGAAGGCCAGGCCCCACAGCGCGAAGCGCTTGCCGCTCAGGTCCTCGCCGAAGCGCTGCACCACCTTCTCCACCAGCACGCGCTTCTGATGCTCGTTGGCGTCCTCGACGGCGTTGAGCACCTTCAGGTCCTGGCCGTACTCGCGGCCGGTGCGCACCAGCGCCTTGACGTCCTTGGGGAAGCAGGAGCCGCCGTAGCCGGCGCCCGCGTACAGGAACTGGTAGCCGATGCGCGGGTCCGAGCCGATGCCGCGGCGCACCAGCTCGATGTCGGCGCCGACCTTCTCGGCCAGCAGCGCCAGCTCGTTCATGAAGCTGATGCGGGTGGCCAGCATCGCGTTGGCGGCGTACTTGGTGAACTCGGCGCTGCGCACGTCCATCACCATCAGCCGGTCGTGGCTGCGGGTGAACGGCGCGTACAGCGCGCGCATCATCAGCGTGGCCTGCTCGTCGTCGGAGCCCACGACGATGCGGTCGGGCTTCATGAAGTCGTCGATCGCCGCGCCTTCCTTCAGGAACTCGGGATTCGAGACCACCGCGAACTGCGCGTCGGAGCCGCGCGCCCGCAGCGCCGCGGCGATCTCGGCGCGGACCTTGTCGGCGGTGCCCACCGGCACGGTGCTCTTGTCGACGACGACCTTGTAGTCGGTCATGCGCTCGCCGATCGAGCGCGCGGCCGCCAGCACGTACTGCAGGTCGGCCGAGCCGTCCTCGCCCGGGGGCGTGCCCACCGCGATGAACAGCACGGTGCCGTGGTTGACCGCGGCGTCCACGTCGGTGGTGAACTGCAGCCGGCCCGCGGCCGCGTTGCGCGCCACCAGCGCGTCCAGGCCCGGCTCGTGGATCGGGATGCCGCCGTCGTTGAGCACCTGGATCTTCTCGGCGTTCACGTCCAGGCAGACCACGTGATTGCCCATCTCGGCCAGGCACGCGCCCGTCACCAGGCCCACGTAACCGGTGCCGATCGTCGTCACTTTCATGGATGCACTCCCAACTCTGGAACTCTGA
>NZ_JAOCCU010000017.1 GCF_029840635.1 Mitsuaria sp. GD03876
CGGCGCCGCCGCCGGCACGGTGGCGATGGCCCGCGGCCGCGTCGACGTCGAGGGCGGGCTGCTGCGGCTGTCGCCGGCGACGTCCGGCGTCGCGCAGCAGGTGCTGGTCGCCGAAGGCCAGCGGATCAAGCGCGGCCAGACGCTGCTGACGCTGGACGGCCGGCTGGCCGACGCCGACGTGCAGGCCGCCGAGGCCGAGCAGCGCGCGGCGCAGGTGCGGCTGCAGGTGCTGCGCGAGCGGCTGCCCGCGCTGCGCGGCGCCGCCGAGCGGCTGCGCAAGGCCGCGCAGGCCGGCGCGACCCAGGGCGTGCTGGCCGACGAGGCGCAGCAGAAGGTCGAGCAGGCCCAGTCGGAGGCGGCGATCGCCGAGGCCGACCTCGGCACCGCCAAGGCCCGGCTGGCGCAGGCCACCGCGCGGCGCGACCAGCTGGTGCTGCGCGCGCCCGAGGACGGCGTCGTGCTGCAGGTGGCGGCGCACGCCGGCGCGCACGTGCCGTCGGAAACGGCGGCGCTGGTGGTGATGCCGGCCCGCAAGCTGATCGTGCGGGCCGAGGTCAACGAGAGTTTCCTGTCGTCGATCCGCCCCGGCATGCGCGCCGTGGTGCAGGGCGACGGCGAATCGGCGTCCACGCCGTTCCCCAAGGCGCGCGTGCTGCGGCTGAGCCCGCTGTTCGGCGCCAGCAAGCTGCAGGACGACCAGCAGCGCGGCCCCGCGCGCACCGTCGAGTGCGTCATCGAATTCGAATCCGAACCCCAGGCCCGCGTGGGCCAGATCGTCCGAGTGAGCTTCCATGAGTAGTCCCGTGCACCAGCCGACCACGCCCCCGACCTCGACCCAGGCCTCGATCCTGGCGTCCGACGACGCGACCCGTCCCGCCCCGCGGCTGGACTGGACGATCCAGTGCGACTTCGACGGCACGATCAACCTGCGCGACGTCACCGACGCGCTGCTGCAGCGCTTCGGCCAGCCGGGCTGGGAAGCGCTCGAGGCCGAATGGGAGGCGGGCCGCATCGGCTCGCGCGAATGCATGCCGGGCCAGGTCGCGCTGATGGACATGAGCCGCGAGGAGTTCGACGCGGAGATCGGCGCGATGCGCATCGATCCCGGCTTCCCGGCCTTCGTCGCAGAGGCCGAGCGCCTGGGCATCCCGGTGCAGGTGATCAGCGACGGGCTGGACGTGGCGATCCGCGCGATCCTGACGCGCCACGGCCTGGGCCACCTGCCGGTCATCGCCAACCACCTGGAGCAGGCCGCGCCGCGGCAGTGGCGGCTGCAGACGCCGTGGACCGATCCGGCCTGCGCCAAACGCAGCGCCAACTGCAAGTGCAACCGGCTGGCCGCGCAGCGCGAGACCAGCCGCCGCGTGCTGTTCGTCGGCGACGGCAGCTCGGACTTCTGCGTGTCGGGCAAGGCGGACTTCGTGCTCGCCAAGGCCCGGCTGATCGGCCATTGCGTCGACAACGACATCCCGCACGCCGCCTTCACCGACTTCGTCGAGGCGACCGCGCTGCTCACCGCCACCGTGGAGCGATTCCAGGCGGAGGAACTGGCCCAATGACCCCGAACGAATTCCTGATGCGGGGCGAAGGCCCCAACGCGCGCACCGGCGTGCTGCTGATCCACGGCCTGTCGGGCACGCCCGCGGAGATGCGGGTGCTGGCGCGCGGCCTCAACAACGCCGGCTTCACCGTGTTCTCGGTCCAGCTGGCGGGGCACTGCGGCACGATGGAGGACCTGCTGAACTCGACCTGGGCGCAGTGGCTGGAGAGCGCCCGCGAGGGCCTGGACTGGCTGGGCGCGCAGGTGGACCGGGTCTTCGTCGGCGGCCTGTCGATGGGCTCGGTGCTGTCGCTGGCGCTGGCCGAGGAACGGCCGGCGCAGGTCGCTGGCGTGCTGGCGCTGTCGACCACCTTCCGCCATGACGGCTGGAGCATGCCGGTGTACTCGCGGCTGTCCTTCCTGATCCCGTTCCTGCGCTCGCTGGGCCTGTGCCGCGACCGCCAGTTCATGGAGCTGCCGCCCTACGGCATCAAGGACGAGGGCCTGCGCAACCGCGTGGTCGGCCAGATGCACGGCGGCGACAGCGCGGCGGCCGGCCTGCCCGGCAACCCGTGGTGGTCGGTGGCGGAGCTGCAGGCGCTGTCGTCCCACGTGCGGCGCCGGCTGGACCGCGTGCGCTCGCCCTGCCTGGTGATCCACGCGCGCCACGACGACATCGCCAGCCTGTCCAACGCGCTCGACATCCAGCGCCGCGTGCGCCTCGCGCCGGTGGAGCTGCTGCTGCTGGACGACTGCTATCACATGATCACGATCGACCGCGAGCGCCGCACGGTGATCGCGCGTTGCATCGAGTTCATGACCCGCATCGCGCCGCCGGCGGCGGCGGACGCGCGGCACGAGGACCTGCCGGCGCTGGCCGAGGTGGCGGGGAGCCCCGCATGACACCGCTGGTGATGGTGCTCTGGATCCTCAACGTCGTGCTCGACAGCGTGGGCCAGATCGCCTTCAAGGCGGCGGCCGCGGATCCGCGCGCGCATGCGCTGGACGGCGTCGCGCGCTGGCGCGCGATGGGCGCGCGGCCCTACCTGTGGATCGGCATCGGCAGCTATGTCGCCGAGTTCCTGGTCTGGATCGCCTTCCTGTCGATGGTGCCGCTGTCGGACGGCGTGCTGCTGGGCTCGATCAACATCGTCGCGGTGATGGTGCTGGGGCGCGTCCTGTTCAAGGAGAAGCTCACGCCGCTGCGCGTCACCGGCGTGGCGCTGGTGTCGATCGGCGTGGCGGTCGTCGGCCTGGGAGGGCGGTGAGATGCGGCGCTTCTACCTGCTCGGGTTCCTGCTGCTGCTGAGCTTCGACACGGTCGCGCAGCTGTGCCTGAAGTTCGTCGGCGACCAGGCGCTGCCGCTGGAGATGTCGACCGCCTGGGTCGCGCGGGTGCTCGGCGAGCCGTGGATCCTGGGCGCGCTGGCGGGCTACATCGGCGCGTTCTTCACCTGGATGACGCTGCTCAAGCACGCGCCGATCGGGCCGGCGTTCGCCGCGTCGCACCTGGAGATCGTGACGGTGATGGGCGCCTCGGCGCTGATCTTCGGCGAGCGCCTGCATGGCGCGCAGCTGGTCGGCGCGGCGCTGATCCTGCTGGGCATCGTGGTGCTGGCGATGAGCGAGTCCGAGGACGCCGCGCATGCCGGGCAACTCCTGCGGGAGGAACCCGACGCGGACGTCGAGGCGGGTTCGGCGTCGGCATCCACGTCGACAGCGACAGCGACGTCCGCATCGGCAGCCGCGTCGCCCTCGGCATCCGCGTCGGATCCCGCGGGGTCGCGCGCGTGAGCGCGCGGGCACCCGGCCGGCCTGCATCGTTCTCCGGGACGGTGCCGCCGACGGCCGGGTTGCCCCTGCTGGCCAGCGACTGGTGGCCGGGCGGCGGCGATTTCGAAGCCGCGCTCGCGCGGTTCATCGGTGTCGACGCGGTGCGGCTGTCGTGCTCCGGCACGGCCGCGTTCGTCGCGACGCTCGAGGCGCTGAAGCGCCGCTCGCCGGACCGCGATCGCGTGATCGTGCCGGCCTACACCTGCCCGCTGATGGCGCTCGCGATCGCGCATTGCGGCCTGGCGCTCGCGGTGTGCGACGTGCTGCCGGGCACGCTGGACCTGGATCCCGCGCACCTCGCGCGGCTGTGCGACGCCGACACGCTCGCCGTCGTGCCGACGCACCTGGCCGGCCGCGTGACCGACGTGGCGACCGCCTGCCGGATCGCCCGCGCCGCCGGCGCCTGGGTCATCGAGGACGCCGCGCAGGCGCTCGGCGCCCGTGTGGGCGCCGACATCGATGAAGGCGCAAGCGCACGCACAGGCGAGGGCGCCTCCGCTGAGGCCCTGCGCGAGGACCGCCGCTCCCAGGCCGTCGGCCTGCAGGGCGATGTCGGCTTCTTCAGCCTGGCGGTCGGCAAGGGGCTGTCGATCTTCGAAGGCGGCGTGCTGGTGGCGCGCGATCCGGCGCTGCGCGCCGAGATCGGCGCCCGGCTCGACGCGCAAGGCGGCCTCGGCTGGCGCGACCTGGCGTGGGACGCGCGCCGCACCGTCGAGCTGCTGGGCTACTGGGCGCTGTACCGGCCGCGCGCGCTGGGCTGGGCCTATCGCCGGCCGCTGCGTGGCGCGCTCGCGCGCCGCGACTGGATCGCCGCCGCGGGCGACGACTTCGATCCGCCGATCCCGCTGCATCCGGTTGGCGCCTGGCGGCGCAGCGTCGGCGCGCGCGCGCTCGAACGCCTGCCCGGGTTCCTTCAAACCACCGAGGACCAGGCACGGCGCCGAATGAGCCAGCTGGCCGCGATCCCCGGCCTGACGCTGATCCGTGACAGCGCCGACGCCGTTGGCGCGCGAGGCACCTGGCCGGTGCTGCTGGCGCTGATGCCGACGGCGCGCGCCCGCGACGCGCTGTTGAACGCGCATTGGGGCGACGGCAGCGGCCTGGGCGTGCCCTTCGTGCACGCGCTGCCGGACTACGCCCGCTACGCGAAGGTGGTGCCGTCGATGGCGGCCAAGGAGATCCCGCACGCACGCGACCTGGCCGCGCGGGTGATCTCGATCAGCAACAGCCTCTGGCTGGACGATGCCCGCTTCGAGCAGGTGCTGGCCACCATCGTGGCGGCCATCTCGGCGGACGCTCAAAGCGGCGGGCCGGCGACTCCCACGACCCCGGCGACCCTAGCAACCCAGGCAACCCCAGCAACCCAGGCGGCCCCAGCTACCCAGGCGGCCCCAGCAGTCCCGGCGGCCGGCGCGATGCCGGCCGGGCCGGTCACGGCCGGCGGGACAGCGCCGTCAGGATCCGCTGGTTGACCTCGCCCTGGCGCTGCTGCCAGGCCGCGAGCTCGGCGCCCGGCACCGGCGGCGCCTGACCGTCCGCCGCGCTCAGCCAGCGCTTCCAGCGGGTGCGGTAGTGCCAGCTGGAGACCTCCCCGCAGACATCGCTGCCGACCACGGTGCCCGCCAGCGCGGCGCAGATCGCGTCGAGGTGATGCAGCCGCATGTCGCCCTGGTCCCAGTTGGTCTGCAGCACCGCCTCGGCGAAGACGTCCTTGTCGATGCTCAGGTAGGTCGGCGCCCGGCTGTCCATCAGCGCGCGGCACAGCGCGTGGACCAGCGCGTCGAGGTCGTCGAAGGACCGGAACGCCGATCCCGCGCCCAGCCACCGCCCCCAGCGCGTGTCCACGCCGGCGCTCCAGTAGGTGAGCTTGCCCGCGCGCAGCGGCGCGAGGTAGTTCTCCCACGCGTGGCCCGGGCCGATGTCGCCCGAGGTGATGCCCGCGACATGCACATGCGCCACCTCCGGCATCAGCGCGACGCGCCGCACCCAGGAGCCGCAGTGCACGCCCCACGGGAAGCGCATGTTGTCGGGATGGTTGTCGAGCACCACCAGCCGCAGCGGCTCGGCCGAGGTCGCGCGCATCGCCGCGATGCAGCGCTGCACCAGCGGCCAGCTCAGGTGGTGGAAGTCGCCGCTGCCGAAGAACACGGTGCCGTGGTCCGCGAAGCGCGGCATGCGGCGGTCCAGGTCCTCGCGCAGCGCGCGCATGTCGCGGACGCGGCAGCCGAAGCGGTAGGTCTCGTGCGCCTCGTCGGAGAAGGGCAGGCGATGCTCCGCCGGCAGCGGCGGCACGGCGGCGTCGAAGTCCAGGACGACGGGAGGCGCGTTCATGAGGTCTTGATCCGGTCGCTCTCGAAGTGGCGGGAGAAGCGCCGCGCGACCGCCCGCAGCAGCGGGTTGCGCACGAAGACCGCATGCCGCGTGAAGGTGAAGCGCGCGCCCAGGCTGGCCTTCACTTCCGGGTCGGTCCAGCCGGCGACGTAATGCGTGAGCCGGCGTTCGATCGCGTATTCCAGGTTCACCACCCAGCTGACGACGTAGAGGTTGAGGTCGCGCGCGGCAGGGTAGGACAGGCCGATGTACTTGTCGACCAGCCGGCCGCCCTGCTCGTAGCAGAGGTTCCATCCGACCAGCGCGTCGTCGTAGGCGCGGCGGTACTCGAAGACGACGCCGCCGCTCGCGCGGTCGCGCAGCACGCCCTCGAAGAAGGGCCGGGTCAGCTTGTCGAAGTGGATCTCGCTTTGCGCGTAGACGCCCTCGTAGAGCGCGAAGTAGGCGTCGACGATGGCCGGATGGTCGAAGTGCGCGCCGGTCGGGATGCGGCGGATGGTGAGTTCCGCGCGGCTGCGCAGCTTGCGCCGGATGTTCTTGCGGCGGCTCGAGGAGAGGCGGGCCAGGTAGGTGTCGATGTCGTGGAAGTCGACCGCGACATAGGCCAGCGCCTGCCCCTCGACCAGGACGTAGCCGCGCCGCTCGCAGGCCTGGGCCAGCGCGCGCGCGTGGCGGTTGTCCTCGTCGAGCAGCAGCGGCGAGTCCTGCGGCAGGTCCTTCAGGATGGCCAGCGTGAAGCGGCGGCGCACGGCGGTGTCGGCCACCGCCGCGGCCAGGCCGTCGACATCGGCGTCCGCGGGCAGCGGCGCGTACTCGCTGACGGTGGTTCCGACGAACAGCGTGCGCACCGTCAACGCGCGCGACCACCACCGGAACAGCGGCAGCCGGCGCGCGGTGGCGCGCAGCGCGTCGTCGGCGGTGGTCAGCAGGTCGAACGGTGCCTCGAACGCCGGCGCGGCCAGCGTGTCCACGATGCGGAAGCCCTCCGGCGGGGCCGCGGCGAAGCGATCGAGCAGCGCCTGCGGCTCCAGCTGGTTGCGCCAGCGCATCAGGCCTTCTTGGCGCGCGTCAGCAGCTGGTCGAGCAGCACCATCGCCTCGTCGATCTCGGCGCGGGTGATCATCAGCGAGGGCGCGAAGGTGATCACGTTCTTGTAGTAGCCGCCGACGTCCAGCACCAGGCCGCGACGCTGGCCCTGGTACTCGAGCGAGCCTTCCAGGCCGATGTCGACCATCTTGTCCAGCAGCGCGCGGTTGGGCGTGAAGCCGTCGGTGGTGCAGATCTCGGCGCGCAGCGCCAGGCCCATGCCGTCGACGTCGCCGATCTCGGGATGGCGCTTCTGCAGCTCGCGCAGGCCTTCCAGGAAGTAGGCGCCGCGTTCGCGCACCTGGGCGCCGAAGTCGATCTCGTGGGTCATCTTCATGACCTCCAGGCCGAGCGCCGTGCCCAGCGGGTTGGAGGCGAAGGTCGAGTGCGTCGAGCCGGGCGGGAAGATGGTCGGGTTGATCAGTTCCTCGCGGGCCCACAGGCCCGACAGCGCGTTCAGGCCGTTGGTCAGCGCCTTGGCGAAGACCAGCACGTCGGGCTTGACGCCGAAGTTCTCGACCGACCACAGCGTGCCGGTGCGCCAGAAGCCCATCTGGATCTCGTCCACGACCAGCAGGATGCCGTGCTGGTCCAGCACCTGCTTGAGGCCCTTGAAGAAGTTGGCCGGCGGGACGACGTAGCCGCCGGTGCCCTGGATCGGCTCGACGTAGAAGGCGGCGTACTCGCACTGGCCGGTCTTGGGGTCCCAGATGGCGTGGTACTCGTTCTCGAACTTGCGGGCGAAGTCCTTGACGATCGCGTCCGAGTACTCCTCGGCCGTCATGCCCTTGGGGCGGCGGAAGGGGTAGGGGAAGGGGATGAACTGCGCGCGGTCGCCGAAGTGGCCGAAGCGGCGGCGGTAGCGGTAGCTGGAGGTGATGGACGAGGCGCCCAGCGTGCGGCCGTGGTAGCCGCCCTCGAAGGCGAACATCAGGCTCTTGCCGTTGCTGGCGTTGCGCACGACCTTGAGCGAGTCCTCGATCGCCTGCGCGCCGCCGACGTTGAAGTGCACGCGGCCGGCGTTGCCCCACTTGCGCTGCGCGTCCTCGGCGATGAACTTGGCCAGTTCGATCTTGGTCGGGTGCAGGTACTGGCTGGCGACCTGGGGCAGCGTCTGGAGCTGCCGGATCATCGTTTCTTCCAGGCGCGGGTTCTTGTAGCCGAAGTTCACGGCGGAGTACCACATCTGGAGGTCCAGGTAGGGCGTGCCATGGTCGTCGAACATGTAGCTGCCGTTGCAGTCGGTGAAGACCTTGGGCGGATTCACGTAATGGACGGTGTCCCCGTGGGAGCAGTACTTCGCTTCGTCGGCCAGCAGTTGTTCGAGGTCGAGGCTCATGAAAAGTTTCTGGTTTATTGCTGAGGCGGGCGGAGTCTGAAATTCCTCTATGGAGATGCAGTCGCGAATTTGTGGAGGAAATGTGGAGGCGTGCCCCTGCGACCGAGGGGCGCCCCGGCCTGAACGCGGCCTGCACGGGGAGGGGCCGCCGGGTTGACGAAGGCGATCTGGTCCAATGCGACCCGTGTCAATTCGATGACGGTCCCGGCCCCCGCGCCTCCGACCCGCAGTACCTGGAGAAAGCCTTGAGCCTGTTCCGAACCAAGAATCTCGACGACCTGCTGGCGCAGGCGCGCGCGCCGGGCCACGGCCTGAAGAAGGTGCTGGGTCCGCTGGACCTGGTGCTGATCGGCATCGGCGCGATCGTCGGGACGGGGATCTTCGTGCTGACCGGCACCGGCGCGCTGACGGCCGGGCCGGCGCTGACGGTGTCCTTCGTGATCGCGGCGCTGGCCTGCGCGTTCGCGGCGCTGTGCTACGCGGAGTTCGCCAGCTCGGTCCCGGTGGCGGGGTCGGTCTATACCTACAGCTACGCGACGCTGGGCGAGCTGGTGGCCTGGATCATCGGCTGGGACCTGATGCTGGAGTACGGGCTGGCGGTGTCGGCGGTGGCGGTGGGCTGGTCGGGCTACTTCCAGTCGCTGCTGTCGGGGCTGGGGGTGTCGCTGCCGGTGGCGCTGACGGCGGCGCCGGGCGCGGTGCCGGGGGCGCAGACCTGGTTCAACCTGCCGGCCTTCGCGATCGTGCTGGCGCTGACGGGGATGCTGTCGCTGGGAATGCGGGAGTCGAGCCGGCTCAACAACGTGATGGTGGCGGTGAAGATCGGCGTGGTGCTGCTGTTCATCGTCGTGGGCGCGCGGCACGTGCGTCCGGAAAACTGGCAGCCGTTCGCGCCGTTCGGCGTCAACGGGGTGCTGAGCGCGGCGGCGCTGGTGTTCTTCGCCTTCATCGGCTTCGACGCGGTGTCGTCGGCGGCGGAGGAGGTCAAGCGGCCGGAGCGGGACCTGCCGATCGGGATCATCGGGTCGTTGGCGGTGTGCGCGGCGCTCTACGTGGTGGTGTCGCTGATCATGACGGGCATCGTGCCGTACCGGGAATTCCTGGGGGTGGACCATCCGGTGTCGCTGGCGCTGCAGCGGGCGGACGAGACCTGGTTCGCGGGTTTCGTCGACCTGGGCGCGATCGTGGGGATGACGACGGTGATCCTGGTGATGGCGTATGGTCAGACGCGGATCATCTTCGCGATGTCGCGGGACGGGCTGCTGCCGCGGCGGTTGTCGGCGCTGCACCCGAGGCACGGGACGCCGTTCCTGGCGACCTGGCTGGTGGGCGGGGTGTTCGGGCTGATCGCGGCGCTGGTGCCGCTGAGCGTGCTGGCGGAGCTGATCAACATCGGCACGCTGGCGGCGTTCTGCCTGATCGCGGTGGCGGTGCTGGTGCTGCGCAAGACGCGGCCGGACCTGCCGCGGGCCTTCCGGTGCCCGGGGGTGCCGGTGGTGCCGTTGCTGGCGATCGCGTTGTGCGTGACCCTGATGACCTTCCTGCAGCCGACGACCTGGATCGCGTTCGGCGTGTGGGTGGCGCTGGGGCTGGTGGTGTACTTCGGGTATGCGCGGCGGCGGTCGTTGCTGGGGGGCGGCGGGCGCGGGGCGTCCGGGCGATGAACGGGGACTGTTAGAGTGCGCGGCATAGATTCGCGCAAGACCTTTCGTCCGAGGTCTTTTCCTGCAGCCCCGCTGGTCTTCTCCAGACCCTTGCCGCGAGCGGCCTGCATCAGCATCGTTCCCCCGCTGACTGCTCTTGAGTGTTTCTGTCCCGGTACGCGCTGGCGTGCCGGGTGATCTTCCCCATTTACCGATTTTTCAAAGGAACAGCCATGACAACCAAGAAGACTGGCACCGTGAAGTGGTTCAGCAACGACAAGGGCTTCGGCTTCATCACGCCGGCCGATGGCACGAACGACCTGTTCGCGCACCACAGCGAGATCCGCAACGACGGCGGCTACCGCACGCTGCCGGAAGGCGCGCAAGTGGAATTCGAGACGAAGGAAGGCCCGAAGGGCCAACAGGCTGCGAACATCCGCGTGATCTGAGCGTCCTTCGCGGCCGGCGCGAGGGGGACGGCGGGAGCCGATCCTGCAGTCCGAACCCGCCGGCCGCGCGTGTCTGACCCCGTCGCCAAGGAGAGCTAGATGGCCATGAAGCCCAACTACCAGTTCGAGAAACGTCAGCGGGAGCTGGCCAAGCAGAAGAAGAAGGAAGAGAAGGCGCAGCGCAAGTCGACCCCGTCGCCGTCGCCTGAGCCTTCTGGCGGCGACCAGCCGCAGCAGGACCACGACGCGCCGAAGGAATCCGGCGACGCGTGAGGCCCGGGTGCCGGGCGCCGGCGAGGCCGGCGGCTCGAGACACCGTCGATGCAGAGGCCGCGGCCGGCCCGCCGGACCAGGGCGGCGCAAGGAGTGGCGATGATTCATCACCTTGACCACCTCGTGCTGACGACGTCGCATGAGGCAGCGTGCATCCGTTTCTACGTGGACGTGCTGGGGATGCAGTTGGAAAGCTTCGTCGGAGGCACGCCGCCGGTGGAGCGCCGGGCGTTCAAGTTTGGCGAACAGAAGATCAATTTGCATGTCAAGGGCCGCGAGTTCGAGCCCAAGGCGCATACGCCGGTTCCCGGAGCGCTGGACCTGTGCTTCATCGCGGCGATCCCGCTGGATGAGGTGATCCGGAAGTTGGCCGCGGCGCAGGTCGACATCATCGAAGGCCCGGTGTTCCGCACCGGGGCGACCGGGAAGATCCGCTCGGTGTATGTCCGGGATCCGGATCTGAATCTGATCGAGATTTCGGAGCTGGCCTGACCCGTGGCGCCCCACCATGCGCGACGCCGTGAGGCTCATTGAGTCGTTGGCGCTGCCAGCGCTTCCAGGCGAGCGACCCGCTGTCTGATATGAAGCGCCTCTTTTGGATCGGCGGCCTGGGAATTTGCGCGGTCTTGCTCGCGGGAGGTTGGGCAAGGTTTGCCATGCCGAGTGGTTCTGGCGAGGTCAGGCTCTCCAATTCCACGCGAACGCCATCGCCCCATTCACCGAATAGCTCCCCAACCTCGCCATCCGAGGCATTCGCAGGTGGCACGAAACAGGAAAGTGCTCCGGCGCTTGAGACCCGCCGACCCAATGACTGGATTGCGGCGCTTGCTTCCAGCTCCCGCCCAGCGGATTGGCTCGAAGCGCATCAGGCTGTGCAGCGGTGCGTGATGCAGGAAACGTTGCGGAGAGAAAACCCTTCCGTGCCAGAGGAGCCGGTGATCCATTTGTCAGAGGGCAAGTCAGTGGATTGCAAATTGCTGACCGCGGAACAGCGCCGGGACCATCTGACGTGGCTCGCGAAAGCGGTTGCGAGCGAGGTGCCGGGTGCTGCAGTTCAACAGTGGATTGCCGGTCCAAATGGTCATCCGGAGGACCTCATGGCGCGGCGGGACGATCCGTTGGTTCGGGCGTGGATGCGGGACGCAGAAGCGGCTCTGATCGGCGCGGCCAAAAAGGGTGACGTCGAGGCCATCGCAGGCCTTTCTACGATCTATGGAAACGGCGCCATCGCAGAAGCTGATGCGGAGAAGAGCGCGATGTTCGATGTCGTGCTTCTCAAGATCAAGGAATCGGAAGGAGTCGGAACGCAGAACTTTGGCCGAGTCGTCGATGCGCACCGTCGTCGGCTCGGTACCGAGAAGATGCGGGCCATCGAACGGGAAGCCGATGCCTATTACCTGCAATGCTGCAAGGCGAAGTAGATTCGCCGCTTCTTCAAGAAGCCCAGGCGGTTCGCAGATTCCTGAATAACCCCAAGCGGACGCGCGAAAAGCAAAAACGCCCGGCAAGCCGGGCGTTTCGCATGAGGGTGATCGAATCGATCAGCGGGCGGCGACGCCTTCGGTGACGGCACCCTTGCTTTCCTTCGCCGCGAATTTCTGAACCAGCGCCGCGTACTTCGGCGAGGCCTTCAGCTCGGCGTAGCGGGCTTCGGCCTTGGCGCGCTGGCCGGCATTCAACGAGAAGTCCTCGGTGCGGTCCACTGCGGCCAGGCCGGATTCGCGATAGATCTCCAGGTCGGCCAGCACTTCAGCGCGGGACTTCTGGCTCGCGGTGATCGGGTCGAGGTGGCTGTAGCTCTGCGCGAAGGCCGAAGAGCCCACGGCGGAAACTGCGATCAGGGCGGCGGCGATCAGGGTCTTGGTGGCGGTCATGATGGTTCCTTTGAGAGAGCGGGTGAGGTCGGTATCCGGTGTCGAGAGCGGTTTTGTTCGCCCATGCCGGAACAATAGATGTCGAGCCATTCCGCATAAATGCAGCCGCCGCGAATGCGCTGTTGCTCGCGGAACAACAATCCCGGCCTGAATGGGCGCTTGCCCGCCTGCCTGCCAGCGAATGGCACCCTCCTCGCGAACAATCCCCTCGGTTTTCTCCCAGCTGTCGATTTCGCCCGTCGTCATTCGTCGTCCAAGGGGCGGCCCAGAGCCGCGCCGACAACCGGAGAACCGCATGAACTACGTGGATGGATTCGTGATCGCTGTGCCGACCGCCAAGCGCGAGGCCTATCTCCAACTGGCCAAGGACGCCTCGGCCGTGTTCAAGGACCACGGCGCGCTCAGCGTCGTCGAGTGCTGGGGCGACGACGTGCCCGAAGGCAAGGTGACCTCGTTCACGATGGCCGTGCAGCGCAAGCCCGACGAGACGGTGGTCTTCTCGTGGATCGTCTGGCCGTCGCGCCAGGCGCGCGACGAAGGCATGAAGAAGTCGATGGAAGACCCCCGCATGAACCACGATCCGAAGAACATGCCCTTCGACGGGCAGCGGATGATCTTCGGCGGCTTCGAGGTCATCGTCGACGCCTGATGGCGTGAGCGGATCGGCACCGAACTTGAGCGAGCGCGGCGCGCCGCCGTGGACGGCGCTTCCTACACTGGAGGCGTCATCCACGAGGAGCGTTCATGTTCAATCACATCGTCATCGGCACCAACGACATCGACCGCGCGCAGCGCTTCTATGACCAGGTGCTGGGCGTGCTGGGCGCCGGCGGCGCGATGCCGCATCAGTCCAAGACCGGTCACCGGCGCCTGTTCTATCGCCATGACGGCGGCACGCTGGGCATCGCGCAGCCGATCAACGACGAACCCGCGACCTGCGCCAACGGCGGCACGATCGCGTTCCGGTGCGTGTCGCCGGAGCAGGTCCAGGCCTTCCACGACACGGCGGTCGCGCAGGGTGGCGTCTCGATCGAGGAGCCGCCCGGCCTGCGCATCGATTCGCTCGGCCAGTTCTACCTGGCCTATGTCCGGGACCCGGATGGCAACAAGCTGTGCGCCGTCCATCGCGTGAAGACGCCGGCGTGAGCGCCGTGCGCGGCGGTGCGACCCTGCCCGCGGGTGCCGAGCTCGCGCGGACCCTGCATGTGCGGGCCGGGTTGGGCGTGGCCGCCCATGTCATGCAGGGCGAGGGCCTGGAGATCGTGCGGATCCGCGTCGATCGGCCCGCGGTGATCGTCGTGGACCGCGGCATCAAGACGGTCAAGCCCGCGCGCGGCGGCGCCGTCCGGGCCTTGCCCGGCCAGGTGCTGCTGCTGGCCGGCGGACAGACGGTCGACTTCTACAACCGCATCACCGATGGCGAGCGCTACGAGGCGCGTTGGCTGATGTTTGGTGGCACGGTGCTGGACGATCCCTACTACCTCGCCGCCGCGGAGCGCCTGTCCGCCGCCGATGCGGCGTTGCCGCCCGCCAGTGTGCTGAAACGCGTGTCGAGCGGCCTGGCCGAGGCTTTCGAGCGCGCGCGACATGCGTTGGCGCCGGATCCGTCGCGGCCGGAGGCGGTGGTGCGGCAACAGCTGCTGGAAGTGGCGCACTGGTTGCTCGCGGAAGGCCTGGTGCTGCGCGTGCCGCCCGATGACGCGCGGGTGTCCGGGCGCATACGGGCAATGCTGTCCACGCAGCTGGACGGCGACTGGAGCTCGGACGCCATCGCGAGCTCGCTGGCGATGTCGGAGGCGACGTTGCGGCGCCGTTTGGCGGCTGAAGGCGTCACGCTGCGCGAGCTGATCGCCGATGTGCGCATGGCCTCCGCGCTGGTGCTGCTGCAGGCGACGACACGGCCGGTCTCCGAGATCGCGTCGGCGGTGGGGTACGACTCGCCATCACGGTTCGCGGTGCGCTTCCGCGATCGCTTCGGCTTCGCGCCGACGGCGGTGCGGGGGCACGCGAGAGGGATGTGAGCGGGCGGGCGCGCCGGCCGGCGGCCGCAGAGAATGGCCTTCGTTCGAACGAGGAGTCACTTCAATGCCAAAGCTCGACACCACCCTCTGGACCGACCATCCCGGCGCGGCCAATCGCCTCTCCGGACAGAACGATGGGCCGTACGCCGAACTGGTCCTCGGCGATCAGGCGCGGCTGACGCAATTCGGCGTGAGGCTCGAACGGCTGCCACCGGGCTCCCGGTCGTCGCATAGGCACTGGCACGAAACGGAGGATGAATTCGTGTACGTGCTCGCCGGTGAACTGGTGCTCGTCGAAGACGAGACGTCCGTCCTGCGGGCCGGGGAAGCCGCCGGCTGGGCAGCAGGGGCGCCTGTGGGGCATTGCCTGGAGAATCGCTCCGCCTCGGAGGCCGTGTACCTCGTGGTCGGGAGTCGGGCGTCGAAGGGCGTCGTCCACTATCCGGATCACGACGTCGTCATGCATCACGACGGCACGGAGCGCCGATTCACGCGGGGCGATGGGTCGCCGATCGAGCGCGAATAGAAGCCCGGCAATCTTCGGTCGCCTGCGTGGCGAAACCGGACCTATGCTCGCGGGCATGTCCGAAACAGATCCCGCCTGGTACGAGCTTCGCGATGCCCTTTACGCGAAGGAATATGAGCGTTCCGAGACCCTCGTGGCAGCTCGGCCCGAGCTCATCCATCTCATGAACGGCATCGGAGAGACGGTGCTTCATTACCTCGCCGTGGAAGACGACGGCGCCGCGGTTGCCTGGTTGCATTCGCGTGGAGCGGACGTCAACACCATGAACTCGTTCGGCGAGGCGGTTGTTTTCGAGGTCGCGGCCCTCGGCTACAAGGATCTCTTCAACTGGCTCGTCGCTGCGGGCGCTGATCCGCTCGTCGTCGGATCCGACGGACAAGACCTCGTCGAGTACTTGCTTGAGTGCGACAACGAGGAAATGGCCAACTGGGTTCGTTCTCGGATTCCCGGCCTCTGAATCGTCTTCGACCAACCGGCCGCCTCGTCAGACACGCCGCGGTCCGTCCGATCTCCATGCCTTCGGTTCACATCGACCTCCGGAGCGCCATCGCAGCGAGGTGGATACTCGGGCGCCCTTGGCTCAACAGGCGCATTCGCCATCCCAAACTCGCCATCACATGAAAATCGCCGTCCTCGCATCCGCCGCCTCTTTCGAAGCAGAGATCGCCGTTGACTCGGGGCGACGGGCCTCGTTCGAGAACTCCGCGGAGGGCGTCCGGCTCTTCGAGCGATGGGCGCTCGATGGATATCGCCGAGGCGATGACATCACGGTCGTGCTTTGGGACGCGGAGGTCGCCCTGTTCGCCACGCCTCTCGTCGAGCAGCTCCTCCAAGGGCGTCTCACGTTCCGGAGCTGGCTCCCTTGGCGCTCGGCGAATGGCGTGGTCTCCGTCGACCACGTCGGCCACTCGACGGCAACGGAGTACTCGCGACGGTTCGGGTATGAGGCGCTCTGCCTCGACGCCGTCGTCAGGCGGGCGAAGGGTGAATTCCCGTCCCGCCGCGATCTCGAGCCAGAGGCGCCACGAGGTTGACGCCATGACGACGATGCCCACCCCTTTGCCCATTCCCCAACTGCTGGATGAATGGCTCAAATGGGCCGAGTGGATCAGCACGCCGGAGCCCCGCGCGGATGGCTCCGCGCTCACGGGATGGGACGAGTTCGAATGGATCACGCGCGACCGCCCTGAGCACGCATGGGCCGCCATCCTGGCTGCCGTTCGCGATCCTCGTTGCACGCCCTACCTCAATACATTGGCCGCAGGCCCCATGGAGGATCTCCTCTCGTATCACGGCGCGCTCTTCATCGACCGGGTCGAAGCGCAAGCCCGCTCGGATCCTCGATTCGCCTCATTCCTGGGCGGCGTGTGGCGCTTCGAGATGACGGACGACGTCTGGGCGCGGGTGCAGGCGGTTTGGGACCGCCGCGGCTGGGACGGCATCCCATCCGAATGAGCGCGCCCTCGCCGCCGCGCATGAACGTCTGAAAGCGCTCCCTCCAATGGCACACTCCGCCGACTCTTCCTGGAGGGCGCATGGGTTTTGTGACGACGCGCACCATGGCGCGCGACTACGACGTCATCGTCGTCGGCTCGGGTGCCGGCGGGGGCCAGACGGCCTACACGCTGGCGCTGGAAGGCGTGAAGGTGCTGATGCTGGAAGCCGGCCGCTACTACGACTTCCGCACCGAGACCCCGATGTTCCAGGCCTCGCACGACGCGCCGCTGCGCGGTGCCAGCACGCCGGACAAGCCCTTCGGTTTCTATGACGCCACCGTCGACGGCGGCTGGCAGGTGCCGGGCGAGCCCTACACCCAGGCCTCCGACAACGAGGAACAGCGCTTCGACTGGTGGCGCGCCCGCATGCTCGGCGGCCGCACCAACCACTGGGGCCGCATCGCGCTGCGCAACGGCCCTTACGACTTCAAGCCGCATCGCCGCGATGGCCTGGGCTTCGACTGGCCCATCGGCTACGACGACCTCGCGCCGTACTACGACAAGGTCGAGATGCTCGTGGGCATCTACGGCAGCAACGAGGGCCTGGAGAACACACCCGATTCGCCCGACGGCTGCCTGCTGCCCGCACCGGCCGCGCGCGTCGGGGAACGCCTCATCGCCCAGCGCGCCGGCCAGCTGGGCATTCCCGTCGTGCCGATCCACCGCGCTGTCCTGACCGCCAAGCTCGACGACACCCGCATCCCCGCCTTGCTGCATCCCGGCAACACGCGCGCGCAGGCGCTGGTCGCGCAATCCATGCGCGATCGCGCCGCCTGCTTCTGGGCCACGCCCTGCCTGCGCGGCTGCTCCATCGGCGCGACCTATCAGAGCCCCGCCGTGCACCTGCCGCCGGCGCTCGCCAGCGGCCACCTCGACGTGCTGTGCGACGCCATGGTCTACGAGGTGACGACCAAGGACGGCAAGGCCAGCGGCGTGCGCTTCGTCGACCGCAAGAGCGGCAAGCACCTCGAGGCCAAGGGCCGCGCCGTGGTGCTCTCCGCCAGCGCCTGCGAGTCGGTGCGCATCCTGCTGAACAGCAAGTCAGGCGCGTATCCCCAAGGCCTGGCCAACAGCAGCGGCAAGGTCGGCAAGTACGTGATGGACACCGTTGGCAGCGACCTGTCCGGCCAGGTGCCGCTGCTGGAGAACCTGCCGCCGCACAACGAGGACGGCGCCGGCGGCTCCCACATGTATGCCCCGTGGTGGCTGTACGGCAAGCAGGGCGCGAAATGGGCCGAGGGCCTCGGATTCCCTCGCGGTTATCACATCGAGCTGGGCACCGGCCGTCGCATGCCCGGCGCGAGCACCGGCGCGAATCTCGAGTGGCTGACGAAGGGCAGCTACGGCGCGAAGTTCAAGCAGGACGTGCGGCGCACCTTCGGCTCCTTCGTCTACTTCGCCGGCCGCGGCGAGATGATCCCCAACGAGGCGTCCTTCTGCGAGATCGACCCGACGACGAAGGACCGTTTCGGCATCCCCGTGCTGCGTTTCCACTGGCGATGGGCCGAGCACGAGACCCGCCAGGCCGCGCACATGCAGAAGACCTTCGCGGAGATCGTCGGCGCGATGGGCGGCCGGGTGCTCGACGGCGGGCCGGAGCTGGATGGCCGCAAGGCGATCGCCCCGGGCGGCTCGATCATTCACGAGGTCGGCGGCGCCATCATGGGCGCGGACGCCAGGACCTCCGTCACCAACCGCTGGGGCCAGACCTGGGACGTGCCCAACCTGTTCCTCTCCGACGGGGCGCCCTTCGCCTCCAATGCGGACAAGAACCCCACGCTGACCATCATGGCGCTGGCCTGGCGCCAGGCCGATCACATCGTCGACCGCTTCCGCCGGAAGGAGCTCTGAGCATGGACCGCAGAACGACCCTGCAATGGATGCTGGCCGCGAGCGCGGCCTCGAGCCTCGACGTGTCGGCCGGCGCCACGCCCGCGAAGCGCAAGGCCGGCAAGGGCGGCAAGCCCACCGGCTACGGCACGGACCCGTTGCTGACGAAGTCCTACCAGAGCGGCGACCTGTGGCCACTGACCTTCGACGCCGCGCAGAACCGCACCGCGCAGGTGCTGTGCGGCCTGATCATCCCGGCCGACGACCGGTCGCCCAGCGCGGCGCAGCTGCAGGTGCATCGCTTCATCGACGAATGGATCAGCGCGCCGTATCCCAAGCAGGCCAAGGACAAGCCCCTCATCGTGGACGGCCTGGCCTGGCTGGAGGCCGAGAGCGCGAGGCGCTTCGGCGGCCTGCGCTTCGACCAGCTCGACGTGGCCCAGCAGTCGCGCATCGCCGACGACATCTGCTGGACCGAGAGCGCCCGCCCCGAGTTCGCCGCCGCCGCGCATTTCTTCAAGCGTTTCCGCGACCTGACCGCCGGCGGTTTCTACACGACGCCCGACGGCATGAAGGACGTGGGCTACGTCGGCAACATTCCCTCCGTCACCTTCGACGGCCCGCCCCTCAAGGTCCTGCAGATCGTTGGAGTCGCCTGATGCGCCTTGCCCCCGTCGCGGCCGCCGCCGCCCTCATCCTGTCCGCCACCGCCCACGCCGCCGACATGCCCAACACGCTCACCGCCGAAGAATCCGCCGCCGGCTGGCAACTGCTGTTCGACGGCAAGAGCCTGGAGCACTGGCGCGCCAGCGACCAGCCCGGATCGTTCAGCGTGAAGGACGGCGCGATCGTCGTCCGCGGTCCGCGCTCGCACCTGTTCTACATGGGGCCGGTGCAGCAGCACGACTTCAGGAACTTCGAGCTGAAGGTCGACGTGATGACCTTCCCGAAGGCCAATTCGGGGGTGTACTTCCACACGAAGTGGCAGGAGGTGGGGTGGCCCGAACTCGGCTACGAGGTGCAGGTGAACAACTCCCACAGCGATCCCAGCCGCACGGGCGGGTTGTGGGGGGTGCAGGACTACCTGAAGGTCGTGTCGCCGGACCAGCAGTGGTTCACGCTGACCGTGCGCGTGGAGGGCAAGCACGTCACCACCTTCGTCAACAGCGAGAAGACGGCCGACTACACCGAGGAATCGCCGATCGTCCGCAAGAAGGGCCTGGAGAAGCGCTACCTGGCCAGCGGCACCTTCGCGCTGCAGGGCCACGACCCGGAGAGCGAGGCGCACTTCAGGAACATCAAGGTGAGGGTGCTGCCGTGAGAAGTGATCCAGCCTGACGATGACCACGCTGGTTCTTCTCCCCGGCATGGATGGCACCGGGACGTTGTTCCAACCGCTCATCGACGCGTTGTCGGGGAGCATGGCCATCAAGGTAGTGGCTTACCCCCTGGCCGGGCCAAACGGATATGACGTCCTTCAAGGCTTTGCCGAGGAGGTGCTCCGGCTTCCTCATCGCTGCCTGCTCACCAGCCATTCCGCCAAGTGCCCGCGACGCAATGCCGACTCGAGAGAGCCGGCCCTTGCCGGGCCGATGCGCCTCAATAGCGGCCGCCGCCAAATCCGCCTGACCCGTATCCCACGTCGGAACGCTTGGTCGCGCGGAACTCCCCCTGCTGTGGGCGCGCGTCCGCACGCTTCTCCGCGTCGCGAGGGCGCGCCAGGCTGACCACGATCGAGCGTCCTTGCACCGACACGCCGTGCAAGCCCGCGATGGCCGCTTCGGCCCCTTCGGCCGACTTCATTTCCACGAACCCGAAGCCCTTCGAGGTGCCGGTGTCGCGGTCCATCATCACCTTGGCCGAGGCGACGTCGCCGAACTCCGAGAAGTTGCTGCGGAGGGTGTCGTCCGTCACCGAGTAGGGCAGGTTGCCCACGTAGATCTTGCTGCTCATGCAAAGAGCCTTTCTTCATGCTTGATTGGCGTGCCGCTGGGATCGATGTCCCCGTCGTGTTGGTGACGTGCGGGAGGCCGGGCGGCGAGGCGCCGGGCGGCATCACGGGACGCAAACGTCCCGGGCATCGGTGCGATGCAGGGTGGTGCATCGAATGCGTTCAGCCGAACCCCGTGGGGTCGAATGACGCGAGGCATTGAAACACGGATCCGATCGTCGCGAGATTTATCTTTTTCGGGTCGAAGCAGCAAAGACCCGTGGCCAGCCAAGCGGTGATCTGGGCGTCATACGCGCTGGATAGGCTGTCCGTGACGAACGGCTCCTTGGAGGTGCGATGTACCGCGGCGAGCGCCTGAATGCTGCGACCCACCTGGCCGGCCTGCTCGCGGCGTTGCCGGCGACGGCCTGGTTGGTGGTTCAAGCGCTGGACACCGGCAGCCTGCGTCGCGTCGCGGCGGTGGGTGTCTTCGGCGCGGCGCTCGTCGCCGTCTTCGCGGCATCGACCTTGTGCCACAGCACCCGGGGGCGCGCGCAGCAATTCTGGGCACGCGCCGACCACTGCGCGATCTTCCTGCTGATCGCCGGCACCGCGACGCCGTTCGCGCTGCTGTCGGGGCGTGGCTCGGCGGACTGGGCGCTGCTTGCCGGCGTGTGGGCCGTGGCGCTCACCGGATCGGTGCTCTCGCTGTTTGGCCGACGGGAGCGGCCCATGCTCGGGGTGTACCTCGCGAGCGGATGGATGGCGACCCTCGCCTGCGTTCCGGCGCTGGCGCAGGCCTCGCGCGGCTCGCTGGGGCTGTTCCTGGCGGGCGCGGGTCTCTACACCGCAGGCACCTACTTCTTCGTCAATCCCGGCCGGAGGCAGCACGCGCACGGCATCTGGCACCTCTTCGTCGTCGCCGGAAGCGGCGCGCACTTTGGCGCTGTCATGGCTTGCGTGCTGCCTTAGCGTCGATGGACGCAGGTCGATGAGCCTCCGGACGCCGCGCGTTCATGGGGATGTTCAGCGCCATCCAAACGCAAGAACGCCCGGCAAGCCGGGCGTTCCACTTGATGCGGTCGCGACGCGACGAGCGCCGCCTTACTTCAGCGTGTAGCTCTGCTGCGCCGAGTCATACGCCCCGTTGCGCACCGGATCCCAGTACGTGAAGCTGTAGCGCACGACGTCGCCCTTCTTCAGTCCGGTGACCGTGTACGCGTTCCCGCTGCCTTCCTTGAGCATCCGCACGTTCAGCTGGCCACCGCCGTTGACCGTGTAATGCACGTCCGCCCAGGTCCCCGTCGGCTCCGTGAACTTCACCGTCGTGGCCGTCGGCTGCGTGATGCCTGCAGGCGTCGGCTGGGTCGGCGGCTCCGTCGTCGTCGTGCCCGAGTCCCACACCACGTCGTCGATCGCGAACTGGAACGCCGAGGCCGGCATCCGGTTGTTGTCGCTCGAGATCATGAAGATGTCCGCGATCGACTGCAGCGCCACCTTCGGCCCGATCAGCGTCGACACCGGGATCGTCGCCGTCGCCCACTCGCCGTTGCGCACCAGCCCGAACGCCGTCGTGTTGGCCGGGAAGTTCACCCACGACTGATTCGTGTAGGTGTCCCCGATGCCGATGTTGAACGACACGTCCGCCGGGATCTTGATCCGGAACTTCACGTTGCCGTTGCGGAAGTTGGTCAGGTCCCGGATCTGCCGCGACTGGATGCCGCCGCCGAACCACTGCCCCGGCGTGTTGTAGCTCCACGCGATCACGTTCGTGCCCTCGTACGGCTGGATGTTGCCGGCCCCGGACGACGCGGCATTCCACAGGAAGATGTCGGACGTGCTGCCCGCCACCAGCTTGTTGTTCACCACTGTGTTGTCGGTGAACACGCCGAACTTTCCGACCTCCGGCACCACCTGGCTGCCCAGCTTCACCTCGCCCTTGCCGTCGAGCTCATACACGCGGACATAGTCCACGTACATCGTCGCCGGCAGCGGCGCGCTGACCTGCGACGGATTCGCCGCGTCGGTGAAGTTGCCGCCCACCGCCAGGTTCAGCAGCAGGTAGAACGGCGCCTGCAGCGCCGGCGAGTTCACCGGCAGCGGCGCGTCGTACATGTCGTGCTCGCCGTCGTTGTCCACGACCGTGAAGCGCATCTGCGTGTCGGTCCAGTAGAAGCGGTACTTGACGAAGCGATTCGCCAGCGACACCTGCGGCTTGTACCAATTCTTGGTCTGCCACGCCGTCGAGGCCGCGCACGACTCGTTGCCCGGCACGCAGGCCGCCTGCGCCCAGGTGATCACGTTGGAGCCGATGAAGTAGTCCGCCGACGGCGCCCCCGCGGCCGCCCAGGCCGACGCGCGGTGGCCCTGCTCCATGATGTCGATCTCGCCCTTGCGCGGCCAGGTCTGCGGGCTGGTGCCCAGCATCCACGCCGCCGGCCACAGGCCCGTCGTCACCTGCGGCGAGGCCATGCGGATCTCGATCATCCCGTACTGCACCTGCACCTTGCCGTAGGAATCGACCTTGCCCGAGGTGAACTGGTTGCTGCCGATCGTCTCCCGCAACGCGCGGATCGCCAGCGCCCGCGTGCCGGGCTCGAAGGGCACGTCGGCGATCGACAGGTTGTTGGGCCGGTAGTACTCGAGCTCCGCGTTGCCGTAGCCGCAGAGGTTGATCTGGCAGCCGTTGCCGTCGAAGGTCGTCCACACGTTCGTGTTCAACGACGCCCCGTTGAACTCCTCCGACCACAGCAGGCGGCCGATGGTCGGGTTGGTGACGCTGGCCGTGGCCTGCGCGCCCGCGGTGACCAGCAAGCCCAACGCGGCGGCGCGCAGCAATCCCTGCGCGTCAAGGCGGTTCTGAAGTCCCATTCATGTCTCCAAGAAATGTTGTCGATGTGTGCGGGAGGGCACCGATCGGCGCGATCCGGCCAGCGTTCTGCGACGCTCGTCCAGGTCCGCGACTTCTCCAGCCGTGGCAATCCTAGGCAAGATCGGCGAATTCTGAAAGCGCTTTCAAGAATTTGGGGTTTTCGATTGCAACGGCTTGAAAGCCAGCCCTCCCGGTCGACGGCGTCGCGTGGATAGAATGCGAACAATCCATCGCATTCGAGCCCGCCCATGTCCACGCGCCAGCCCCCGCAGATCTCGTCCCGGAAGCAGCCGAAGCAGGCGCGCTCGACCGAGCTGGTCGCCACCATCCTGGAGGCCGCCATCCAGGTCCTGGCCAAGGAAGGCGCCGCCCGCTTCACCACCGCGCGCGTCGCGGAGAAGGCGGGGGTCAGCGTGGGGTCGGTCTACCAGTACTTCCCCAACAAGGCCGCCATCCTGTTCCGGCTGCAGGCCGACGAATGGCGGGAGACTGCCGACCGGCTCGGCGGCATCCTCGAGGACGGGAAGAAACCGCCGCTGGAGCGGCTGCGGGTACTCGTGCAGGCCTTCATCAAGTCCGAGTGCGAGGAAGCCGACATGCGCGTCGCGCTGAACGACGCCGCCCCGCTGTACCGCGACGCGCCGGAAGCGCAGGAGGCCAAGTCGGCCATCCGCCTGATGATGGGCCGCTTCATGCGGGAAGCCGCGCCGCTGGCGTCCGAGCCCGAGCGGGACCTGGCCGGCGAGCTGGTGCTGACCACGCTGAGCATGGTGGGCCACGACTTCTCGGCCAGCCCGCGCACGGCCGCGGAGATCAAGGCCTACGCCAACGCGGTCTCGGACATGTTCTGCGCCTACATCGGCAGCCTCGGGGCCGCGAAGCCCGCGGCCGCCGAGAAGGCCGCGGTCACCGCGAAGCCGAAGCCCAGCCGCCGCCCAAAGCCTTGAACACGTCGACACGGGTCGAGCCGACCCGTTGCTCGACCGATGCGACCTGCGCGGCGATCGACGTCAGGTCGGCCCGCGCGAGGTCCAGTTCCAGCTCGCTGGCGGCGCCGGCCTCGTAGCGCTTGCGCGCCACCTCGAACACGGCGGCGGCCTTGTCCTGGGCCACGGCCAGCGCGTCCTTCTGCGCCATCGCGGACGCGTAGGCCGCCAGCGTGGTCTCCGTCTCCTTGAGCGCCGTCAGCACGGTGCTGTCGAAGCGCGCCAGCGAGGCCGCGCCGTCGGCCTTCGCCTGCGCCAGCCGCGCCTGGACGGCGACGCGATTGGGGAAGGTCCACGACACCAGCGGGCCGATGCCGAAGGACCAGCTGCGGCTGCCCCGCAGGCTGTCGTTGCGCGTGTAGCCGCCGGACGCGCCGATCGTCACCCGGGGATAGAGCTCCGCCGTGGCGATGCCCACGCGGGCGAGGTCGCCGGCCAGGTGGCGTTCGGCCTGGCGCACGTCGGGCCGGCGGCGGAGCAGCCCGGCGCCGTCGCCCACCGGCAGCGGGCCAAGTGGCGTCGGCACGGTCGAGCACTGGCGCGCCGCCTCTGGAATCTCCGCCGGCGTGCGGCCCATCAACGCCGCGAGCGCCAGGAGCGCCGCCGCCTGCTGGCCTTCCCATTGCGGCAGCTGCGCCCGTGCCTGGGCGACCGCCAGGTCGGCGCGCTGGACGTCGATCTCCGGCGCGGCGCCGATCTCGTGACGCCGCCGCGCCATCGCCAGCACGCGGCCCGCGATGTCCAGGGACTGCCGCGAGACCGCCGCCGACGCCGCGGCCGCGCAGGCATCGGAGTAGGCGCGGGTCACCTCGGACACGACCACGACGATCGCCGCGTCCCGCGCGCCTTCGCTGGCCTCGCGGTCCGACCGGGCCGCCTTCAGCGTCTGGTCCACGCGGTCGAACAGGTCGACCTCGTACGACAGGTTCACCTGGCCGGTGTAGGTCCATTGGACCGGCGGCAAGCCGGTGCCGCCGGACGCCGCGGGATTGCGGCCCGAGGACGCGCCGGCCGAGACCGCGGTGCCCGGCCACAGGCCCGCCCGCGCCTCGGCCTCGACGGCCTGGGCGCGGCGGAGGTGGGCCACGGCCTCGCGCAAGGTCGTGTTCGCGGCCAGCGCGTCGGCGATCAGCCGGTCCAGCACCGGGTCGTCATACAGGCGCCACCAGTCGTCCGGCGGCTCGGCGGCGGACTCGACAGGATCGGACCGGTGGACGAAGGCGCCGTGCGCGGACGACGGGACGGCCGGGGCTTGGTCGACCGGTCCGCTGGCGCAGCCGCTGATCGCGACCGCCAGCGTGGCCGCGGCGAAGCCGGCACCGCGTGGGTCCGGACGTGACCGTGAGCCCGCACGTGGCCGGGAGCGCGGGAAGGGGGCGTGTTCAAACATGCTGCGCCTCCGTGGCGGCCAGTTCCTGCTCGCGGGCGCTGCGGGCCGCGGGCCGGTGGTCCTTCGCGACGAAGCTGTAGACCGTGGGCAGCACGAACAGCGTGAAGAGCGTGCCCACCAGCATGCCCATCACGACGACGATGCCGATGGAGAAGCGGCTCGCCGAGCCCGCGCCGGTCGCGAACAGCAGCGGCACCAGGCCGGCCACCATCGCGGCGGTGGTCATCAGGACCGGGCGCATGCGCACCTCGGCCGCCTTGCGGATGGCCTCCACGCGGGAGAGGCCCTCCAGTGCCTGGATGTGATTGGCGAAGCTGACCATCAGGATCCCGTGCTTGGAGATCAGGCCGATCAAGGTGACCAGACCGATCTGGGTGTAGATGTTGAGCGTGGCGAAACCGAGCCACAGCGGCAGCAGCGCGCCGCAGACCGCCAGCGGCACCGTGACGAGGATGACCAGCGGATCGCGCAGGCTTTCGAACTGCGCCGCCAGCACCAGGAAGATCACGATCAGCGCCAGCCCGAAGGAGACGACCAGGCGGTTGCCCTCCTGGACGAACTGCCGGCTGTCGCTGAGCCAGTCCACGCTGGTGCCCACCGGCAGCGGCTGCGACTGCAGGAAGGCCACCGCCTCGCCCATGCTGACGGTGGGCCGGGGCAGCATCTCCAGCGTCACGGAGTTCAGCTGGTTGAACTGCGTCAGCTGGTTGGCCTGCGGCCGCCGGTCGATGCGCGCCACCGTGGACAGCGGCACCATCGCGCCCGAGGCCGTCTTGACCTGGAAGCGGCCGATGTCCTCGGGCGACGCGCGGTCGCCGCCGCGGACCTGCGGGATCACGTCGTACGAGCGGTCGTGGAAGTTGAAGCGCGAGACGAAGTTCTCCCCCACCAGCACCGCCAGCGTGTCCGCGATGGCCTGCATGCTGACGCCGAGCTCGCCGGCCTTGGCGTTGTCGATGCGTACATGCGCCTGCGGGCTGTCGTAGGCCAGGTTGTTCTGCACGAACACGAACAGCCCGCTCTTGTAGGCCGCGGTGCGCAGCTTCTCGGCGGTCTCGTACAGCGCCGAGAAGTCGTCCGACGAGCGCAGCACGAGCTGCACCGGCAAGCCGCCGCTGGAGCCCGGCAGCGGCGGCAGCTGGACCGCGGTGAAGGTCTGCCCGTCGATGCCGGCGCCAGCGGCCTGCAGCTGCTTCTGGATGTCGATCGAGCTGCGATCCCGCGCCGCCCAGTCCTTCAGGATCGCGCCGCCGAACATCTGGTTCTGGCCGCGGCCGGTGCCGCCGATGTGCATGAAGCTGCTGTCGAACTCGGGCAGCGACTCGAAGATCCGCGCGATCTGGCGGGCGTAGCGGGCCGTGTAGCCGACGCCGGCGTACTGCGGCGCCTTGTTGATGACGACGACCAGGCCCTGGTCCTCGGTCGGCGCGAGCTCCTGCCGCGTGCCCAGGAACAGCACGACGATCGCCGCCAGCATCGCCGCGCCGACCAGCAGCACCACGCCGCGCGCCGCCAGCGTCCAGCCGAGCAGGCGGCCATAGGCGTGCGCCAGCCGCTCCATGGCGCGCTCGACGAGCCGCGCCAGCCGCGATTCGGAGTCCTTCCCCTTGAGCAGCGTCGAACTCATCATCGGCGACAGCGTCAGCGCGACCACGCCGGACACCACCACCGAGCCGGCCAGCGTGAAGGCGAACTCCTTGAAGAGCGCGCCGGTCAGCCCGCCCATCATCCCGATCGGCGCGTACACGGCGGCCAGCGTGATCGTCATCGCGATGACCGGCCCGACGATCTCCCGCGCGCCCACCAGGGCGGCGCGGATCGGGGACAGGCCCTCCTCGACGTGCCGGTGGATGTTCTCGACGACGACGATCGCGTCGTCGACCACCAGCCCGATCGCCAGCACCATCGCCAGCAGCGTGAGCAGGTTGATCGAGAAGCCGAAGGCCAGCATCAGCGCCGCGGTCCCGACCAGCGACAGCGGAATCGTGACCACCGGGATCACCACCGCGCGCAGGGTGCCCAGGAACAGGAAGATGACGACGACCACGATGGCGATCGCCTCGACCAGCGTATGGCGGACTTCCTCGATGGAGGCGTTGACGAAGCGCGCCACGTCGTAGTTGGGCCGCACCGTCAGGCCGGGCGGGGCCATCTCGCGGATGCGCGGCACCAGCTCGCCGGCGCGGCGGACGATGTCCACCGGGTTGCCGTCGGGCGTCGGGTAGATCGACACGAAGATCGCCGGCACGCCGCTGGCGAAGGACGCGTTGTCGTAGTTCTGGCCGCCGATCTCGACGGTGGCGACATCGGACAGCCGGACGATGCCGCCGGTCCCGCCGCCCTTGATCACCATGTTGCGGAAGTCCTCGACGTCGCGCAGGTCGGTGGCGGCGCTGATGCCGGTGACGGTCAGCGCGCTCTTGAGCTGGCCCGGCGCGGCCTGGACGTTGTTGGCGCGCAGCGCCGCGGCGACCTCGCCGGCCGACAGGCCGCGGGCGGCGAGCCGCACCGGGTCGATCCACAGCCGCATGGCCAGCGTCTGGCCGCCGTTGATGTCGACGGAACCGACGCCCGGGATGCCGCTGAACATCGGCACGGCGACGCGGGTCGCGAAGTCCGTGACCTGCGGGATGGTCAGCGTGTCGCTGAAGAAGGCCACGTACTGGACGGCGGTGCCGCCCTCGGTGGACTTGCCGATGACGGGGTCGGTGATGCCGGCGGGCAGCTTGGACTTCACCTGCTGCACCTTGGCCAGGATCTCGGTCATGGCGCGGTCGGCGTTGGCGTTGATCACCAGCCGCGCCTTGATGTCGCTCTTGCCTTGGGTGGTGGTGGAGCTCAGGTACTCGATGCCGGTCGCGGTGGCGATGGCCTGCGCGATCGGCGTGGTGACGAAGCCCTGCATGACGTCCTGCGTCGCGCCGGGCAGCGTGGTGCTCACGGTGATGGTCGCGTTCTCCAGGTAGGGGTACTGCCGCACGGGCAGCGCGAACGCCGCGTACAGCCCTACCAGCAGGATCAGGCAGCTGGCGACGATCGCCAGGATGGGGCGGCGGATGAAGAGGTCGGTGAACCGCATCGGGATCTCTCAGCGGGAGGGCGCGGACGGCGCGCCCGAGGCCATCGGCGACGAAGCGGCCGGACCGGACGAGGCGGCCGGCCTGGACGGCGCGGGCGGCGCGGCGTCGGGGGATCGCGCGGGACCGGTGCGCACCTTCGCGCCCGGCCGCAGGCGGTTCTGGCCGGCGACGATCACGAGGTCGCCGGCGGCCAGGCCGTCCTTGAGCAGGGCCTCGTCGCCCACCGTGCGCAGCACCTGGACGGGCACGACCTCGATGCCGCCGACGCCCTGCGCGTCCACGTCGCGGACGCGGACGACGGTGTCGCCGGAGGCGGTCGTGACCACGGCGGTCAGCGGGACGACCGCGGCCTGCGTCGCGGCCGGCGCGGCGGTCGACGCCGCCGACGGCACGCGCACCGTCGCGTACATGCCGGACTTGAGCGACCGGTCCGGGTTGGGCAGCAGCGCCTGCACGGTGACGTTGCGCGTCGTGCCCTCGACGCGGGGTTCGATGGCGCTGACCTTCGCGACGAAGGTCCGGCCCGGCAGGCCGTCGACCGCCACCTGCACGGGCCGGCCCACCGCCAGCTCCGCCAGCCGCTGCTGCGGCACGGTGAAGTTGACGTGCAGCGGATCCAGCTGCGTCAGCGTCGCGATGGCCTGGCCGGCGTTCAGGTACTGGCCGGGATTGACGCGTCGCAGGCCGAGCTGTCCGGCGAACGGCGCGCGCACCGTCTTCTGCTCGATGCGGGCATCGAGCTGCCGGACTGCGGCGCGCGCCTGGTCCGCCTCGGACTGGCGCAGCTCCAGCGTCTCGCGCGATTCGGCGCCGCTCGGGACGAGCTGCCGGGTGCGCGCCAGGTGCTGCTCGGCGAAGGCGGCCTTGGCCTCGGCGGCGACGCGGTCCGCGCGCTCGGGCGCGTCGTAGAGCTGCAGCAGCACGGCGCCGGCCGGAACGGACTGTCCCGGCTCGAAGGCGATCGCCGTCACCCGGCCGGCCGTGTCGGGCGCGACCAGCACCTCGCGCACCGCCTCCAGGCTGCCGATGGCCTGGATGTCGGCGCCGGCGTCGCGCATCGTCACGCGCGTGGTGGCCACCTGCGTCGGTCCAGGCGGCGGGGGCGGCGGCGCGGCCTGTCGATGCGCGCGCCAGGCGTAGAGCGGGCCCATGACGGCCGCCAGCGCGACGGCGGTCAGGGCCACCGGCACCGCCCGGCGGGCGAGGGGACGGGGGGACGTGCGGACGGTGTCAGCCACGGGCGGCTCCCTGCGGCTTGGACACCAGCAGCGCGAACGCCACCAGGGCGGACAGCGCGACGGCGACGGCGCCCGCGAGGTAGACGGCGTCGACCGTGTAGGCCTTGGCCAGCGCGCCGGCCGCCGGGCTGACGATGCCGAGCGACAGGTCCAGGAACGCGACGTAGGCGCCCATCGCCAGGCTGCGCGCCTGGGGCGGCGCGCGCCGGACGGCCTCCACGCCGAAGCCGGGGAACGCCAGCGAGTAGCCGAACGCGGTGATCGCCGTGCCGAGGTAGGCCATGGCCGCCGAGTCCGCCTGCCAGATCATCAGCAGGCCGACGGCCTCGATGACGACGCAGACCAGCGCCACCTTGGCGCCGCCGATCTTGTCGGGCAGGTGGCTGAAGAAGATGCGCGCGCCGATGAAGGCGACGCCGAAGGCGGTGAACGCCATCGACGAATCGCCCCAGCGCTTGGACGCGAACAGCAGCGCGATGAAGGCGGTGATCACGCCGAAGCCGACGCTGCACAGCGCCAGGCCGAGGCCGGGACCGCTGACGGCGCTCAGCACCGAGTAGAACGGCGTGCGGCGGCTGGCCAACGGCGGCAGCGCGGCGACGCGCGAGACGATGCCGATCGCCACGACCGGGATCACCAGGATCGCCGCGGCGATGCCGACGAAGCCGCGGCTGGCGTTCAGGGCGACGCCCAGCGGCGCGCCGACCGCGAAGGCGCCATAGATGGCGGTGCCGATCCAGGCCATCACCTTGCCGGCGTTCTGCGGGCCGACGAGCCCGATGCCCCAGCCGATCGCGCCGGTGACGAGCAGGCTTTCGCCGAGCGCGAGCAGCAGGCGGCCGGCGACCAGGATCCAGAGCGAGGTCGACGGACTCGGCAGGAAGGCCAGCGACAGCAGGTAGACGAAGCCGGAGCTGGCGGACAGCGCCAGGCCCAGGCGGACCGCGCGATGCGTGCCGCGGAGGTCGGCGAAGTTGCCGGCCCAGGCGCGCGAGAGCAGGGCGGCCGCGAACTGGGAGCCGATAACCAGGCCGACGACCAGCTCGTCCATGCCCAGCGTGCGATGCACGTGCAGGGGCAGGACGGGCAGCTGGATGCCGATGGTCAGGAAGCCGATGAACACGGTCAGCGTCAGCGGCAGCAGGGTCCGGAAGACGGTGCTGCCGGCCTGCCCGGGGGAGGCGCCGGGGGACGTGCCGGGGGATGTTCCGGAGGATGTTCCCGGAGATGGGCCGGAGGTCGCGTCGATGGAGCGGGTCATGGTGTGTACGGAGGAAAGGGGTCGCGCCCAGGCGTGGCGATGCCGGCCGCCGGATCGGGCGGCCGTGGCCGGGGTGGGATCGACCCGGAAGCCGGGGAGGCCGGGAAGGCCGGAGAGGCGGCGCTCAGCCGACGCGGATCGACAGCTCGACGTCGTCGCCGACCGGCACCGAGAGGTAGCCGCCGCCGGGACGGCGGACGCGCTCGAGGTACTCGGGGCAGTAGTCGGTGTTGTCGGCCGCGATCAGCGCGCCGGGTCGCAGCCGGCTTTCGAGCAGGTCCAGCACGTCGGCGTACAGCGACTTGGCGCCGTCGAGCAGGACGAGGTCGATGGTGTCGGGCAGGTCCACGGCCAGCGTCTGCAGCGCGTCACCGGCGCGGATCTCCACCAGGTCGGCGAGGCCGCCCTCGACGAGGTGCTCGCGGGCCTTGGCCACCTTGGCGGGTTCGAACTCGCTGGTGATCAGGCGGCCGCCGCCGTTGTCGCGCAGCGCGGCGGCCAGGTGCAGCGTGGAGATGCCGAAGGAGGTGCCGAACTCGACGATGTGGCGGGCGCCGGAGCTGCGCGCCAGGAGGTAGAGCAGCGTGCCGGTCTCGCGGGACACCGGCAGCCACAGGTCCTTGAGGCGGCCGTAGAGGTCCAGGTAGTCGGTCTTGCTGCGCATGAGGCGCAGACGCTCCTCGCGGCTGATGTCCGCCAGCGCGGGGCTGGTGGCGGCATCGGCCTGCGTGAACAGGCGCTCGAGCAGGGCGAGAAGGGGGGGCGTGGCCAGGGTGGTCGTCATCGCATCGGGGGCGGCGCGGGGCCGCGTTGGGTTGTTCGTGGAAATGCGATCAAGTCGTCGCATTGGCGAGAAGAATACGACGAATGGTTCGCGTTTTCTATTCGCATTCCGGGAGCGATGGGGGCTTGGGTCCTGGTGGGCGGAGTTCCCTGGGGGCGGGCGCGCGATCCGGGGGCGGCGGCGGCGTTGGAGCGTGCAATCGAGACGGACGGGTTCGCGTTTTCAGTTCAACCCCCCATTTCTGCACTTCGTCGCCGTTCGCTAGTTGATCGAGGTGGGTGATTGCTATGGTGTGCTACATCAGCAACACACCGGCGCCCCGGCGCCTCGCGTCATGCACAGCTGGAACGATCAAGCGCCGATCTACCAGCAGCTCGCCGACCGCCTCGCGTCGCAGCTGCTCGACGGCGATCCTCCCGAAGGCGAGGCGCTGCCGTCCGTGCGCGCGCTCGCCAGCCAGTACCTGATCAACCCCCTGACCGTCAGCCGCGCCCTGCAGGCCCTGGTCGACGAGGGGCTGCTCGAGAGCCGGCGCGGCATGGGCATGTACGTCCGCGACGGCGCCCGCATCCGCTTGCTGCACTCCGAGCGCGAACAGTTCCTCCAGGAGGAATGGCCGCGCCTGCGGGAAAAGATCCGCCGCCTGGGCCTCTCGCCCTCGGACCTGAATTGGGAGGACGCATGAACACGCTCATCGAGGCCAAGGGCCTCAGCCTGCGCTACGGCCGCAAGGCGGCCTTGCAGGACCTGACCTTCACCATCCCCGCCGGCCGCGTCGTCGGACTGCTCGGCCACAACGGCGCCGGCAAGACCTCGCTGATGAAGGCCCTCGTCGGCCTCAAGCGCCCCGAGGGCGAGCTCCGCGTCCTCGGCCTGGACCCCAGCAGCCACCGCGGCCAGCTGCTCACCTCGCTGTGCTACATCCCCGACGTCGCCGTGCTGCCGCGCTGGGCCCGCGTCTCGGAACTGATCCGCCTGATGCAGGGCCTGCAGCCGAAGTTCTCCGCCGACCGCGCCCGCCAGCTGCTCAAGCGAACCTCGGTCACCGAGAACGACAAGGTCAAGCAGCTCTCCAAGGGCATGGTCACGCAGCTGCACCTCGCGCTGGTCGCCGCCATCGACGCCCGGCTCATGATCCTGGACGAGCCCACGCTCGGCCTGGACGTGATGTCCCGCAAGAGCTTCTACGAGATGCTCATCGACGAGTGGTGCGACGGCGAGCGCTCCGTGCTCATCTCCACCCACCAGGTCGAGGAAGTCGAGTCGCTGCTGTCCGACGTCCTGATGCTCGACGAGGGCCGGCTGGTGCTGGACATCTCGCTGGCCGACATGGACGAGCGCTTCGTCGCGCTGTCCCACGACCCGGAAGCCGCCGAGGCCGTCGCCGCCAACCACCCGCTGCTGCGCTACCGCGTGCAGGGCCGCCCCGCCGCGCTGTTCGACGGCGTCCTGCCCGACACCGTCGCCCACCTCGGCCAGCGCGTGCGCCCCAGCCTGGTCGACCTCTTCATGGCCCTGACCCGCAAGCCGGAGATCCAGGCCCGCACGCCCGAGTCGGCCTGACCGCCCCGAACCCCTCGAAGGACATCCCATGACGCTCTTCAACACGCTGCTGCTGCGCGAATGGCTGCAACACAAGTGGGCCTGGATCGGCATCGTGCTCGCGCCGATCCTGCTGATGCTGGTCCTGGTGCCGATCAGCCAGGTGGAGGGCATCAACGTGCCCAGCCCCGAACCGGTCGCGCTGATCGCCGGCCTGATGACGGCGGGCCTCGTGATGGTGCTGGCGCTGTCGGTCTCCGGCTACCAGTTGCTGGGCCTGGCCCGGCGCGACCAGCAGGACCGCTCGATCGAGTTCTGGTCCTCGCTGCCCGGCAGCCACGCGGCCGCCCTGGGCGCGCCGATCCTGGCGCACGGCGTGCTGATGCCGATCGTCGCCATCGTGCTGGGCATCGCCGGCGGCGCGGTCGTCGGCACGGCCATGGCGTTCAAGGAATTCGGCGTCGCCGCGCTGCACCAGACGCAGTGGAGCGCGCTCATCCAGGCCGCCGTCTGGCTGGCGGTGCGGACCTCCGTCGGCGTGGTGATGGCCTCGCTCTGGATCGCGCCGATCGCGCTGGCGCTGATGGCCGCGTCCGCCTGGCTCAAGCGCTGGGGCGCGCCGCTGCTGGTCGTGCTGGTCGGCGGCTTCCTGAAGATCTACAAGGACACGCCGATCGCCGACGCCATCGTGCACACCCTCAAGGTGCAGATGGACGGCGTCGCCAGCGCCTGGATCCAGAGCGGCACCCGCATGATCATGACGAATGACGACGGCCTGGACATGCAGGACTTCTTCAACACGCTGTTCGCCTTCCCCGACTACGCCCGCGACGGCCTGCCGCAGGTGTTCCAGGCCGCGCTGGAGCCGCAGTTCTTCGGTGGCCTGGTGGTGGCGGGGCTCTGCTTCTGGCTGCTGGTGCTGCAGCGCAAGCGCAGCCTGTGAGGCGACGCCGAGACCGCGCCCGGACGGCGCGGCGGCGAGGGACCAGGGCCGGGCGACCGGCCCTTGTCGTTGGCGCTCAGCCCATCGTCGGAAACGGGCTGACGCCGATGATCAGCCGGTGCAGGCCCAGGACCAGCGCGATCCAGGCGACCACGCCGATCGCCACCGAGATCGCCGTCCCCTTCGCGGTGCCCGCGGGCGGCGGCGTCTCGCGGCGGCGAGCCGAGAGGTAGTCCAGCACCGCCCAGGCCAGGAAGGCGCCGAACAGCGCCACGTCCGCGACGGTGTTGTTGGCCGCCAGGTGCCCGGCGGCCCACAGCATCACGGCGATCAGCATCGGATGACGCAGGCCCGCCTTGAAGTGGTTGCGCGGCACATGCGAGGCCGCCAGCAGCACCAGCGACGGCAGCATGAGCAGCCCGGCCAGGTGGTTCATGCCGCGCGGCGTGGCCCACAGCGGATGCGGATCGAGCCGCGCCTGCCCATAGCCCCAGATGATCAGCACGAGGCCGATCGCCGAGACCAGGCTGTAGCTCAGCTTCCAGCGTTTCTCGCCCCAGGCGGCGAAGCGGGCGTCGCGCCAGGCCGGCGCGACGAGGCGGACCGAGTGCGGTCCGAGGAAGAGGATCAGTCCGAGGATGAGGGCCCACATGGTGAAGTCGCTCCTTTGCGGCGCGGACTATGCCCGCGCCCGGAGGACCGCACCAGTGCGCTTCGGATCAAGAGAGCGTTGTCGCCGACGGCGCGAATGCCGAGGGCGCGAACGACGGCGACGAGGACGGCGCCTGGACCAGGCGCAGGTCGCCTTCGGCGTGGTCGAGCCAGGCCATCGCGGCCAGCAGCGCCAGCACGGCGACGACGAGGCCGATCGCGCGCAGCAGCATGCGGCGCCACCGGTGGCCGGCGGCGGGGCGGACGCGGGGCGGCGCGACGCCGCCCGGATGGGCAGGGGCTTTCATGGCGGACTCCGGAGTGAGGGCAGAAGTCGCCGCCGGGCTCAGGGCAGCACCGCGCCCAGTCCCCACAGCAACGCCGGATAGAGCGCGCCCCAGGCCACCGCGAGGATCGCGAGGGCCTTCATGCCGAGGACGATCGGCGGGACGTGGGGGGCGGTGACGGGACGCTTGGACATGGTGCGCTCCTGGAGCTGGCGACACATCCCGTGCAAACGGCATGCCAACCGGCCGCGTTGACGCCCGCCGGCCCCCGGAACATGGCGTTACCCGCGCTCAACGAAGCCGACATGCCGCGCGCGCTCAGGCGCCGCGGTCCACGCGCAGCGCCAGCAGCACCGAGGTGTGGGTCTTGATGACGCCCTCGATCTCGCCGATCTCGTCCAGCAGCGCGTCCAGCCGCGCGGTGCTGTCGGCCCGCAGCGTGGCCATGTAGTCGAACTCGCCGCTGACCGACGCCAGTTGCAGCAACTCCGGCAGCCGCGACAGCCGCTTCACCACCTCCCGCCCCGCGCGCGGCTGCACCGTGATGCCGACGAAGGCCTGCACGCCGCGCTCCACCGCCTCGCCGCCCAGCCGCACGGTGTAGCCGGCGATCAGGCCGTCGGCCTCCAGCCGCGCCAGCCGCGCCACCACCGTGGTGCGGGCCACGCCCAACTTGCGTGCGAGGTCCGCGGTGCTCTCCCGCGCGTTGGCCTGCAGCAGCGCGATCAGGTCGCGGTCGGTCCGGTCGCGCAGCGTCGCGGTGGGAGCGGGCGTCGCGTCGGCCGCGGGGGAAACGGAGGCCGAGGGAATGGATGCCGGGGCAGTCTTCTTCGCGTTCATGGGGAGCTCGGGATAAACCCTTGTTTTCGCCGGAATGAATGAATCGGATGACGAATCGTCAGCATAGAGGTGTTTTTCGTCGAACTCGCGCTTTCTTTCGTCGGAGGAGCTTCGGACACTGCGGCCATCGCATCTCACAACTCTTCCTCTTCAGGATCACAAGGAGCACGACATGAAAGTGGCACTGCTGGGCGCCGGACACATCGGCCAGACGATCGCGCGACTGCTGCAGGGCAGCGGCGACTACCAGGTCACCGTGATGGACAAGAGCGAGGGCGCGCTGAAGCTGCTCGCCGGCCAGGGCGTGGCGACCAAGGCCGTGGACACCGAGGACAAGGCCCAGCTGGCCGCCGCGCTGCGCGGGCATGACGTCGTCGTCAACGCGCTGCCGTACCACCTGGCGATCACCGCGGCGCACATGGCGCTGGAAGCCGGCTGCCACTACTTCGACCTGACCGAGGACGTCGCCGCGACCAAGGAGATCAAGCGCATCGCCGAAGGCGCCAAGACCGCCTTCATGCCGCAATGCGGCCTGGCGCCCGGCTTCATCGGCATCGTCGCGCACCACCTGGCCAAGAGCTTCGACACGCTGCAGGACGTGAAGATGCGCGTCGGCGCGCTGCCGGCCTTCCCGACCAACGCGCTGAAGTACAACCTGACCTGGTCGGTCGACGGCCTGATCAACGAGTACTGCCACCCCTGCGAGGCGATCCACGACGGCGAGACCATCGCCGCGCTGCCGCTGGAAGGCCTGGAGCACTTCTCGCTGGACGGCGTCGAGTACGAGGCCTTCAACACCTCCGGCGGCCTGGGCACGCTGTGCGAGACCTGGGACAGCAAGGTCCGCAACCTGGACTACAAGACCGTGCGCTACCCGGGTCACCGCGACCTGATGATGTTCCTGCTGGACGACCTGGCGCTGAAGAACGACCAGGAGAAGCTCAAGGACATCATGCGCAAGAGCATGCCGGCGACGATGCAGGACGTGGTGCTGGTGTTCGTGACCGTGTCGGGCATGAAGAACGGCGTGCTGCTGCAGGAAGTCTTCGCCCGCAAGATCTTCGCGCAGCGCGACGGCGCGCATCCGCTGTCGGCGATCCAGATCACCACCGCCGCCGGCATCTGCGCCGCGGTCGACCTGTTCCGCGAAGGCAAGCTGCCGCAGAAGGGCTTCATCCGCCAGGAAGAAGTGGCGCTGCCGGACTTCCTCGCCAACCGCTTCGGCATGGCGTACCAGCAATCGCGTCAGGTTGAGTCCATCGGCTGAAGGAGAATTCCGCGATGACTACCACCACCGACCTGCTGGCCGCCCTGGGCGTGCCGGCCGCCGCCTTCACCGGCGGCTCCATGACCGTCCGCAGCCCGATCGACGGCGCCGTCATCGGCGCGGTCCACGAGGCCAAGGCCGCCGACATGACCGCGGCGATCGCCAAGGCGCAGACGGCCTTCCTGGCCTGGCGCACCGTGCCGGCGCCCAAGCGCGGCGAACTGGTCCGCCTGTTCGGCGAGGAACTGCGCGCCAACAAGGCCGCGCTGGCCCGCCTGGTCTCGCTGGAAGCCGGCAAGGTGACCAGCGAGGGCGAAGGCGAAGTGCAGGAAATGATCGACATCTGCGACTTCGCCGTCGGCCTGTCGCGCCAGCTGCACGGCCTGACCATCGCCAGCGAGCGCCCCGGCCACCGGATGATGGAGCAGTACCTGCCGCTGGGCGTGGTGGGCATCATCTCGGCCTTCAACTTCCCGGTCGCGGTGTGGGCCTGGAACTCGGCGCTGGCGCTGGTCTGCGGCGACACCTGCCTCTGGAAGCCCAGCGAGAAGACCCCGCTGACGGCGCTCGCCACGCAGGCGCTGTTCGAGAAGGCCGTCGCCCGCTACGCCGGCGCGCCCGCCCACCTGTCGCAAGTCGTCATCGGCGGCGCCGCCGTCGGCGAGGCCCTGGTCGACGACCCGCGCGTCGCGCTGGTCTCGGCCACCGGCTCGACCCGCATGGGCCGCGCCGTCGGCCCGCGCGTCGCGGCGCGCTTCGGCCGCTGCCTGCTCGAACTGGGCGGCAACAACGCGATCGTCGTCACCCCGAGCGCCGACCTGGACCTGGCCGTGCGCGGCATCCTGTTCGGCGCCTACGGCACGGCCGGCCAGCGCTGCACGACCACCCGCCGCGTCATCGCCCATGAATCGATCCATGACGAACTGGTCGCCCGCCTGGACCGCGCCCGCGCGCAGCTCAAGATCGGCAGCCCGGTCGAGCCCGGCAACCTGATCGGCCCGCTGATCGACCAGGGCGCCTTCGACGCGATGCAATCGGCGCTGAAGGCCGCGCGCGAGCAGGGCGGCGAGGTCAGCGGCGGCGAACGCGCGCTGGCGTCGCAGTACCCGGAGGCGTTCTACGCGGTGCCGGCGCTGGTCCGCATGCCGGCGCAGACCGAGATCGTGAAGCACGAGACCTTCGCGCCCATCCTGTACACGCTGAAGTACAAGACGCTGGACGAGGCGATCGCGCTGCAGAACGACGTGCCGCAGGGCCTGTCCTCGGCGATCTTCACCAACGACATCCGCGAGGCCGAGACCTTCGTCAGCGCCAGCGGGTCCGATTGCGGCATCGCCAACGTGAACATCGGCACCTCGGGCGCGGAGATCGGCGGCGCCTTCGGCGGCGAGAAGGAGACCGGCGGCGGCCGCGAATCCGGCTCCGACGCCTGGAAGGCCTACATGCGCCGTACGACCAACACCGTCAACTACTCGCGCGAACTGCCGCTGGCGCAAGGCGTGAAGTTCGATGTCTGAGCGCGCGGCGGAGCTGAAGGCGCAGAACGCGCTGAACCTGCGCATCGCCGAGGCCGCCGGCAGCGGCGTCTACCGGCTGCTGCGCGGCGCGCTCGGCGACGAGGCGGCGCAGGCCGCCTTCGCGCGGCTGCGCGTGGTGCCGGGCCTGCTGCGGCCGGCCGGCGAGCGCGTGTCGCGCGCCGAGCTGGCGCAGGCGCTGAACATGGCGCTGTTCCTCGACGTGACGCAGCGCGTGCCGATGGCGGCCGCCTACGTCGCCGACCTGCAGCGCGAGGGCCAGCCGCTGGTCTTCGACCACGGCGCGCTGCGCACGGTGGCGTGGCCCTCGGGCGCGCTGCCGCCCGGCGAGGCCGCGATCACCCGCGTGCTGCGGCCGCTGGGCTTCACGATGGCGGCGACCTATCCGCTGCCGCGCCTGAAGATGACCGGCCGCGCCTGGCGCCATGCCGACTTCCCCGAGGACATCGCGCAGTTCTTCGTCTCGGAGCTGCATCCGGAGCGTTTCTCCGGCAGCTTCCAGGGCGCGGTGACGCGCGTGCTGGCGACGTCACGGGATCCGCTGTCGCCGGCCGACCTGGCGATGCTGGAGCACCTCGCCCGCGACGGCGACCTGGCGACGGACGCGGCGATCGCGCTGCTGCCGGGCCTGGTCGGCTGCTTCGCGCGCCAGCACGGGCTGTTCGAGGCCGACGACTACCACGCGCTGCTGGCCGAATCGGCCGAGATGGCCTGGATCGCGACCGAGGGCAACGCCTTCAACCATGCGACCGACCGCGTGGCCGACATCGAGGCCGTCGTCGCGGCGCAGCGCGCGCTGGACCGGCCGGTGAAGGACACGATCGAGACCTCGGCCACCGGGCGCGTGCGCCAGACCGCGTTCAAGGCGGCGCGCGTGATGCGCGAGTTCCTGGACCGCGGCCAGCGCGTGATGCTCGAGGTGCCGGGCAGCTTCCACGAATTCATCCAGCGCGCGCCGCTGGACGAGGGCGGGGCGCTGGACCTGGCCTTCGACGCGGGCAACGCCACCGGCATCTTCAAGATGACGGCGGGCGCGGCCACGGACGCCGACACGGCCGGCGAGGCCGCGGCGTGCTGACCCTGTCGAGCGCGCAGGGCTTCGTCGCCGAGGCCCGCGCGGTCTGCGGCGACGCCTTCGTCCAGGACGGCCCGTTCATCGAGCCCCGCTACCTGCAGCCCGCGCGCTACGCCGCCGGGCAGGCCGCGGCGCTGGTGCGGCCCGGCAGCCGCGACGAGGCGGCGCGCGTGCTGGCGCTGGCCGTCGCCGCCGGCCTGCGCGTGGTGGTGCAGGGCGCCCACACCGGCCTGGTGCGCGCCGGCACGCCGGACGACGCCGCGGGCGAGGTGCTGCTCAGCACCGAGCGGTTGCGCGAGGTCTTCGAGCTGGACCTGCTCGACCGCACGCTGCGCGTGTCGTCGGGCTTCAAGCTCTCCGAGATCAATGAGCGGCTGGCGCCGCACGGCCTGTGGTTCCCGGTCGACCTGAGCGCCGATCCGTCGATCGGCGGCATGGTCGCGCACAACACCGGCGGCACGCGGATGCTGCGCTACGGCGACGTGCGGGCCAACACGCTGGCGCTCGAGGTCGTGCTCGCCGAGCCCGCGGGCCAGGTGTTGCGGCTCGGGCAAGGGCTGCAGAAGGACAACTCGGCGTTGGCGCTGGGGCAGCTGTTCATCGGCTCCTCCGGCAGCCTGGGGTTGGTCAGCGAGGTCACGATCAAGCTCGCGCCGCTGCCCCGGCAACGCGCCGTCGCGCTGGTGGCGCCGGCGTCGCTGGACGCGGTCTTCCCGCTCTACGCGGACGTGATGCAGCGCTGGGGCGGCCTGGTCTCGGCCTTCGAGGGCATCAGCCGCGCGGCGCTCGAGGCTGGCCTGCACGGCCAGGACGTGGCGCGGTGGTTCGACGGGCAACTGCCGGACTACGCGATGCTCATCGAGCTCAGCAGCGAGCTGCCGGCCGATCAACTGGCGCTGGGCGGCCTGCTGCAGGGCTGGCTGGAGGCGGAATTCGACTCGGGACGGGTGCGGGACGCGGTCCTCGACGCCGACGAGGCGATCTGGGGCCTGCGCCATCGCATCAGCGAAGGGCTGCGGGTGCAGGGCAAGGTGATCGGGCTCGATCTCTCGCTGCCGCGGCGGCACTTCATGGCCTTCCGCGAGCGCGGCGCGGCCTGGCTGGCCGAGCGCTTCCCGCAGGTGCGGCTGGCCGACTTCGGACACCTCGGCGACGGGGGCATGCACTTCAACATGGTCTGGCCGACCGAGGCCGGCGCGTTGACCGGGGCGCAAGAACTGGCCCTGCGCGAGGGGCTGTACGCGCTGGTGGCGGAGCTGGGCGGGTCGATCAGCGCGGAGCACGGGGTCGGGCCGCAGTTGCAGGCGGCGTACCGGGCGCATTGGGCGGCGGTGGAGCCGGGCACGCTGGATTGGGCGCGGAGAGTACAGATGTTGTGGGATCCGCACGCTCGTCTTGGAAAAGTGAACTGGGGCGGCTGAACCGCTTGCCAGTTCCCAAAACCGTGCTACAGTCCAATTCTTCGCTGCAACGCAGTTGACGCGAAGACAAATCCTGAAAGCCCAGGTGGCGGAATTGGTAGACGCACTAGTTTCAGGTACTAGCGGGTAACTCCGTGGAGGTTCGAGTCCTCTCCTGGGCACCAAATACGAAAAGCCGGCCTCGCGCCGGCTTTTCTCATTGGCGCCCAGGTTCGGACTCGACCGCGCGCTCCGGCTTCGTGTCCATATGGCAAAGTCCGGCGAGCTTTCCGGACCGTTCATGCCGCCAATCAAACCCGCCACCATCATCGACGTCGCGCGCGAAGCCGGCGTTTCCATCAAGACGGTTTCCCGGGTGCTGAATCAGGAGCCGGGCGTTCACAGCGAGACGCGGGAAGCGGTGCTGAAGGTCGTGGCCGACCTGAAGTACCGGCCCAAGCAGTCCGCGCGCAGCCTGGCTGGCGGGCGTTCCTTCCTGATCGGGCTGCTGTACTACGACCCGTCCGCCGCCTTCGTCGGCGGCGTGCAGCAAGGCGCGACGCTGCGCTGCCGCGAGGCCGGTTATCACCTCGTCGTCGAGTCCCTGCACAACGACGCCCCCGATCTCCCGATGCAGGTCGACCGCATGGTCTCGGCGCTGCGTCCGGACGGCATGATCCTGACCCCGCCGCTGTGCGACAACCCGCAGGTGCTGAGCGCGCTGCGCGAGAGCCAGACCCCGTGCGTGCTGATCTCCCCGGCCGCCGACGAGCCCGAGCATCCCAGCGTGCGCATGGACGACGTGCATGCCGCCGAGGAGATTACCAACCTGCTGATCAGCCTGGGCCACACGCGGATCGCGATCATCAAGGGCGCGAAGGAGCAGGTCGCCTCCAGGCGTCGTTACCAGGGCTACCTCGCCGCGCTGAAGGCCCACAAGATCGCGCTGGACAAGGACTTGGTGGTGCAGGGCGACTTCACCTTCGACACCGGCGTCGAGGCGGCCTACCAGCTGCTGAGCCGCCGCCAGCGCCCCACGGCCGTGTTCGCGAGCAACGACGACATGGCGCTGGGCGTGCTGGCCGCCGCGCAGCGCCTGGGCCTGTCGGTGCCCGGCGATCTCTCGATCGCGGGCTTCGACGATTCCCCGGCCGCGGCGCGGGTCTGGCCGCCGCTGACGACGGTCCGCCAGCCGATGGACGACATGGCGCGCGCCGCGGTCGAGCTGCTCATCGGCCCGCCGCGCGACGCGGAGCCGGACGAGGCCGCGAAGGTGCGCCACCGCGTGCTCCCGCACGAGCTGGTGGTGCGCGACTCCACCGCCGCGCTGGGCGCCAAGACGGCGCCGCGCGCGAAGAAGGCCTGACGGGCGGCGGCCTCAGGCCGCGCGCCGGTCCCGGTTCCCGAGCATCTGCTCGATCAAGGCCCGGTGCGGCGGCAGGTCCCGCAGCGCGTGCGCACCCAGCTGCGCGATCGTCGCGAACTCCCGGCGCGCCTCCTCGCCGCGCGACAGCGCCGCCGTCGCGGCCCCGAGCGTCGTCTTGAATTCCATCCCGTAGAGCACGTACTGCCAGCTCGCGGGCGGGTACATCTCGACGTCGGTGATGAAGTCCAGCCGCTGCGGCGGCCGGCAGCGCCACATCGCGAGCTGCGCCTTCAGGGATTCGGTCCATGACGCCGGATCGGCGTTGTCGCGCCAGAACGCGCTGTCGGTGCGCTGCGTCAGCGCGTAGTGCAGCTTGATGAAGTCGACGACCCGCGCGTAGCGCTCCTTCATGAACGCGTTGAAGTGGCGGGCCACCGGCGCCATGTCGCCGTCGAACGGGAACAGCTGGCCGATCAGGTAGGCCGCCGTCTCGATGAGCCCGATCCCCGACGACTCCAGCGGCTCCAGGAAGCCGCCGGACAGCCCCACCGCCACGCAGTTCTTCACCCACTGCGTCTCGCGATACCCGATGTCCAGCGTGAGCTTGCGCGGCGTCAGCGCGTCGCCGGCCGGGCCGACGTAGCGGCGCAGCGTGCGTTCCGCCTCCTCGTCGTCGCCATGCCGGCTGCTGTAGACATGGCCGATGCCGCGGCGCTCCTGCAGCCCGATGTCCCAGATCCAGCCGTGCTGTTGGGCGCTGGCGATCGTGTACGAGGCGATCGGCGCGTCGGGTCGCGCGTACGGCACCTGCATCGCCATCGCGCGGTCGACGAAGAGCACGTCGCGCATCGACTTGAACGGCGATCCGAGCGCCTCCCCGATCAGCCGCGCGCGGAAGCCGCTGCAATCGATGTAGAGCCCGGCCGTCAGCGTGCCGGCCTCGCGCGTGTGGACCGCGGCGATCGCGCCCTGGTCATCGAGGTCGACGCGATCCACCGTCGCGATCACCCGCTTCACGCCGAGCGCCTGGCCGTGCTCCGCGAGCAGCGCCGCGAATCGTCCGGCGTCGAAGTGATAGGCGTAGTTCAGCGGACCGAGGTAGTCGCCGTCGGCCGCGCGCTTGGGGCCGTGCCGCGCGTCGGCCACCGCCTTCTGCAGCGTCGCCGCCTCGGCGAAGGCGCGTCCCTCGCCCGCCTCGCCCATCAACCAGTACGGCAGCAGCTCCGGCGCGCCGGGGCGCTGGCTCGGGAAGCTGAAGGGGTGGAAGTAGTGATCGGCGCCGGGTGTCCCCGGCGCGCGCACCCAATGCTCGAAGCGGATGCCCTGCTTGTAGGTCGCCGAGCAGGCCTCGAGGAAACGCGACTCCGGGATCCCGATCGCCGACAGCGTCCCCCGGATCGAGGGGAAGGTCCCTTCGCCGACGCCGATGATGCCGATGTCGCTGGACTCCACCAGCGTGATGCGCACGCCGCCGCGCGCGGTGCCGAGTTGCCGCGCGAGGAACGCGGCGGTCAGCCAGCCGGCGGTGCCGCCGCCGACGATGAGGATGTCCTGGATCGCTTGCATGGCGCTGTCTCCTTGGGGGCCTGTGCCGGCCCTCGATGCATGGGGGGTGTGCGCGGGATGCTCGATGAACAGCGGCTCGCCGGCACTACGGGTAAATGATAGTGAGCAAAATGACAACGATGTCAACCGACCCGTTGACAACGTTGTCATGCGTTGCCTACGATGTACTCAAACTACAAGAACAAGCCCCCGGAACAGAGCTTCACTTCAAGAGCCCACCCTGGAGACAACATGACTGACCGCCTTATCCGCCGGCCGCGCCTTGGCCTGGCTTCGCCCGTCCAGATCGCCGTGCTCGCGCTGCTGGCCGGCGCCGCGCACGCCCAATCCACCGAGTCCCCCGCGCCGGCGCCGCAGGCCGAGACCGCTTCGCCTTCCGCCGCCACCGCCGACGCCAAGGAAGGCAAGGCGCTGCCGCAGGTCGTCGTGACCGCGACCAAGCGCACGACCTCGCTGCAGAAGACCCCGATCGCGGTGACCGCGATCAGCTCGTCCACGCTGGACGACGCCCACGTCAAGAGCATGCTCGACGTGTTCAACCTGGTGCCCAGCATGCAGGGCACGGGGCAGGGCGACCACGGCATCGTCAGCATCACGCTGCGCGGCATCGGCAACGACTCGGCCAAGACCGAGTACGCCGACCCCGAGGTCGCGCTGTTCGTCGACGGCGTCTTCGCGCCGCGCCCCGAGGGCGCCGCGACGATGCTGTTCGACCTCGACGGCATCGAGGTGCTGCGCGGCCCGCAGGGCACGCTGTGGGGGCGCAACTCCACCGTCGGCGCGATCAACATGAAGACCGCCAAGCCGGTGCTCAAGGACAGCTCCGGCTACATCGAGGGCGGCACCGGCAGCTACAACCGCCTGGGCGTCAAGGGCGCGGTGAACGTGCCGCTGGCCGACACGCTGGCGATGCGCGTGGCCTTCATCCACGAGCAGCACGACGGCTACGTCGACTACCAGAAGCCGACGCAGTACACGCTCGCGCAGCAGCAGGCGGCCTACAACGCGGGCAACACCGGCGGCACCTTCCCGCCGTTCCAGCCGATCAACTACAACCTGTTCGTGACCGGCGGGCCCAAGTACAACGCGCAGGACCAGACCGCCGCGCGGCTGAGCTTCCTGTGGCAGCCGGTGAAGGCCTTCCGCTGGGACGTGTCGGTCGAGCAGTTCGCCGACCGCGGCACGCCGGCGATGAGCCTGATGCAGACGCCGCGCGCCGGCGAGAAGCTCTGGTCCGCGCTGATCGACACCGCGCCGACGCTCAAGCGCGACTCGACCTCGATCCGCAGCCGCATGGAGTACGACCTGGGCGGCATGGCGCTGGCCTACGTCGCGGGCTACACCCACTTCAAGGGCTCGGGCACCTACGACCAGGACCTCGGCGTGCAGATGCCGACCAGCTTCACCACCGGCGCCAACCACCAGGAAGACAACACCGTCTGGACCAGCTACCGCAGCCAGAGCCATGAACTGACGCTGCAGAGCACGCAGAAGCAGGCGCTGGAGTGGGTGCTGGGCCTGTACTACGCGGCCGAGGACAACGGCATCCGCTTCGACATCCCGATCATCAACGGCACCCAGCAGGGCACCGTGGGCTGGCAGGGCTCGTTCATCCAGCCCAAGGAGACGGTCGATTCCAAGGCCGCCTTCGGCCAGGCGACCTGGAACGTCAGCGACGCCTTCCACCTGACCGGCGGCCTGCGCTACACGCACGACGACCGCAAGAACATCGGCGGCCGCGGCTGGACCTGGAACAACGACCCGACCGCGCCGCAGATCCCGCTGAACCCCACCATCGACCCGACCAACCCGGCCAACGGCTACATCGCCGGCAACATCAACGACGCGCACTACACCGGCTCCAAGACCACCTGGCTGGCGCGCGCGGCCTACGACATCGACAAGAGCTCGATGGCCTACGCCAGCGTGTCCACCGGCTACAAGTCCGGCGGCACCGGCGACGGCGGCCTGCCCTACGGCCCGGAGACGCTGACCAACTACGAGGTCGGCTACAAGACCTCGCTGCTGGACGGCCGCATGACGTTCAACGTCAGCGCGTACCACATGAAGTTCAAGGACTTCCAGTTCAGCGCGCCGGTGATCGTCAACGGCAACCGCCAGTTCGCCTACTCCAACGCCGAGGGCGCGAAGGTCTCGGGCATCGAGCTCGAGACCGCCTGGATGGTCACCAACGACGACAAGCTGATGCTGTCGGCCTCGTACACGAAGACCAAGCTCGGCGCGCTGGTGGCGGCGTCCAACGACTACCAGCTGCCGGCCTGCACCGAGCCCAACCTGACCGGCTCCTGCCTGAACGTGACCGGCAACGAGCTGCCGCACGCGCCCAAGTTCGCGCTGCAGCTGATGTACGAGCACGTCTTCCCGCTGTCCAACGGCGACCAGATCGCGCCGCGCATCAACTTCCACTACCAGACCGCCAACTGGCTGTCGGTGTTCAACCTGGGCGACGGCGACCGGCAGAAGGCCTATTCGACGGCCGACGTCAGCGTGCGCTACACGTCGAAGAAGAACTGGTACGCCGATGCCTTCGTGCGCAACGTCTCGGACGAGAAGATCAAGACCAGCGCCGGCAGCGCGGTCAGCTTCGCCAATCCGGTCTGGACCGCGCAGTACGCCGCGCCGCGCACCTTCGGCGTGAACGTCGGCTACACCTTCTGAGCGACGTGACGATGGGCCACGTGCATCGGCGGACCGCGGCGCGCGCGCTGCTGGCCGCCGGCCTCGCGGCCGCCGTGCCCGGCACGGCCTTCCCCGCGACGCGCGCGCCGGACACGGTGCTGCGCGTCGCCACCTTTCCCGATCTCGACCGCGCCGCGATCGCGGCCGCGCCGCGCTGGCGCGCGCTGCATCCGGCGGTCGAGCTCAAGCTGCTGTCGATGCAGTACGCCGACCACCACCTGTCGATGACGACCGCGCTGGCCACCGGCTCCGGCCTGCCCGACGTGATGGCGATCGACCTGCGCTACATCGGCAAGTTCGCCGGCTCCGGCGGCTTCCTCGACCTGAACCAGGCGCCGTTCCATGCCGCCGCGCACGCCGACGAGTACGTCCGCTTCGCGATGGCGCAGGGCGCCGGCCCGGGCGGCGCGCAGGTCGCGATCCCGGCCGACATCGGCCCGGGCACGCTGATCTACCGCAAGGACCTGCTGGACCGCGCCGGCGTGTCGGAGGCGGAGATCACCCGCGACTGGTCCGCCTACCTGGCCGCCGGCGAGCGCATCCGCAAGGCCACCGGCGCCTACCTGATGGCCGACGCGGCGGACCTGCGCGACATCGCGCTGCGCCAGGGCCTGCAGGACGGCGAGGGCCTGTACTTCGACGCCGAGGGCCGCGTGCTGGTCGAGTCGGCGCGCTTCCGTCACGCCTTCGAGCTCGGCCGCGCGGCGCGCCGTGCCGGCCTGGACGCGCGCGCGATCGCGTGGACCAACGACTGGGCGGCCGGCTTCAAGCAGGGCCGCATCGCCACGCAGATGATGGGCGCCTGGCTGGTCGGCCAGCTGCGCAACTGGATCGCGCCCGGCACGGCGGGTCTGTGGCGCTCGGCGCCGCTGCCCGGCGGCGTGCGGGCGGCCTACGGCGGCTCGTTCTACGCGATCCCGAAGAAGGCCGCGAACCCGGCGGCCGCCTGGGACTTCATCCGGCTGATGACGGCCGATCCGCAGGTCCAGCTCGAGTCGCTGAAGGTGCTCGACAGCTTCCCCGCGCTGCGCTCGGCGCATCTCGACCCGGTGATGGACGAGCCGATCGCCTTCCTCGGCGGACAGCGCGCGCGCCAGCTCTGGCGCGAGACCGCCGCGCGGATCCCGGCGATCCCGGTCAACCGCTTCGACGCGCTGGCCACGACGGTGATCCGCGACGAGTTCGAGCGCGTCGTCGCCAAGGGCAAGGCCATCGCCGAGGCCCTGGCCGACGCGCGTTTCCTGATCGAGCGCCGCGCGCGCCGCCGCTGAAGGCCCCCGATGCGTGCGCTCCGCTCCCTGCTGCTCCGCCTCGCGTCGCCGCGCCTGCCCGCGCTGCGCTCGCGCAAGCTCGCGCCCTACCTGTTCATCGCGCCGTTCTTCGCGCTGTTCCTGGTCTTCAGCCTGTTCCCGCTGCTGTTCTCGATCTTCCTGTCGCTGCAGCAGTGGAATCCGGCCGAGGGCCTGCACACGATGCATTGGGTCGGCCTGGAGAACTACGGCTACGCGCTCACCGACCCGTGGTTCTGGGACGCGCTCTACAACACCGCCTGGTTCGCGCTGGTCGCGGGCCTGCCGCAGCACCTGGTGGCGCTGCCGCTGGCCTTCTTCATCCACCGCCGGATCAAGCGCGGCCGCGACCTGGTCGTCGGCGCCTACTTCGTCCCGTACATCACCTCCAGCGTCGCGATCGCGCTGATCTTCTCCACGCTGTACTCGAAGGACTACGGCCTGATCAACGCCGCGCTGGCGGAGCTGACGCGCATCCCGTTCATCGGCAGCCCGCTGGCCGCGCTGACGGCGGTGAAGGACGGCGGCATCGACTGGCTCGGCGACGCCGACGTGACGCGGCCGGCGGTGGCCTTCGTCGTGTTCTGGCGCTACCTGGGCTGGAACCTGGTGCTCTACCTGTCGGGCCTGCAGGTCATCGACAAGGACCTCTACGAGGCCGCGACGCTGGACGGCGCGAGCGAGTGGCAGCAGTTCCGCCACGTCACGCTGCCGCTGCTCAAGCCGATGATGTTCTTCGCGGTGACGCTGACGATCGTGGGCAACCTGCAGCTGTTCGAGGAGCCCTTCATCCTCGTCGACGGCGAGAAGGGCGTCGCCTCGTCGGTGATGACGACGGCGATCTTCATGTACCGGACTGCGTTCTCGGACGGCGACTTCGGCACCGCGTCGGCGATGTCGTGGCTGATGTTCGTGCTGATCGCCGCGCTGACCTGGGTCAACGCGAAGCTGTTCGGACGCGACGCGGGAGGCGGCCATGGCGCGCGCTGACATCGCCCGCCCGATCGTCGGCACCACCGTCCGGCGTGGCGCCGGATCGACGGCGCGCCGGCCCTGGCTGGCCTGGCTGATCGTCGCGGCCGGCGCGCTGGTGCTGGTGTCGCCGCTGTACTTCACCTTCGTCTTCGCGACGCACGGCCGCGCGGAGATCTTCGACACGCCGCCGCCGCTGTGGTTCGGCGACGCCGCGCCGTCCAACCTGCGGCTGCTCGAGGAGCGCCTGCCGTTCTGGCGCAACCTCGGCATGAGCCTGTACGTCGCGTCGATGACGACCGCGCTGAACCTGCTGCTGTGCGCGCTGGCCGGCTACGCCTTCGCGATCTACCGCTTCCGCTTCCAGCGCGCGCTGTTCGCGGTCGTGCTGGGCTCGATGATGCTGCCGGCCTTCCTGCACATGATCCCCAGCTTCATGGTCATGGACGCGTTGGGCTGGATCGACGAGCCGCGCGCGCTGTACGTGCCGGCGGCGGCCAGCGCGCTGGGCATCTTCCTGATGCGGCAGTACATCGGCTCGGCCATCCCGCGCGACCTGATCGACGCCGCGCGCATCGACGGCTGCGGCGAGTTCCGCATCTTCTGGTCCGTCGTGCTGCCGCTGCTGACGCCGGCGCTGGGCACGCTGGGACTGATCACCTTCATCGCCAGCTGGAACAACTTCGTCGCGCCGCTGGTGGTGATGCGTTCGGCCGAGCACTACACGCTGCCGCTGGCGCTGCGCTCGATGCAGGCGCCCAACAACACCGAATGGGGCGCGCTGATGATCGGCAGCGCCATCGCGATGGCGCCGCTGCTGGTCGCCTATTTCTTCAGCGCCCGGCGCCTGGTCGCCGGGCTCACCTCGGGGGCGGTGCGCGGCTAGGGCCGCGCCGCGCCCCCCGCTCCGGACGCGCCCACGCCATGTCCTCCTCTTCCTCCCCGACCCCGTCGTCCCCGACGACATCGACGACCTCGACCCTCACCACCATGCACGCGAACGACGCCACTCCCGCCGCCGACACCGCCACCCTCCAATCGCTGATCCAGTCGCTGCCGGCGGACTTCCAGTGGGGGTCCGCCACCAGCGCCGCGCAGATCGAGGGCGCGGCCCGCGAGGACGGCAAGGGCGAATCGATCTGGGACCGCTTCTGCGCCCAGCCCGGCCGCATCAAGGACGCCTCCACGATCGACGTGGCCTGCGACCACTACCGCCGCTATCCGGAGGACGTGAAGCTGATGCAGTGGCTGGGCCTGGAGTCCTACCGCTTCTCGTTCTCCTGGCCGCGGGTGCAGCCGCTGGGCCGCGGCGCGTGGAACGAGGCCGGCTTCGCCTTCTACGACCGGCTGATCGACGAGCTGCTGGCCGCCGGCATCAAGCCCAACGCGACGCTGTACCACTGGGACCTGCCGCAGGCGCTGGACGACTCGATCGGCGGGCTGCTGTCGCGCGACGTGGTGCCGCTGTTCGCGGAGTACGCGGCCGAGATCGCGCGGCGCTTCGGCGACCGCCTGGCGACGATCGCGACGCTGAACGAGCCGTGGTGCTCGGCCACGCTCGGCTACGAGACGGCGCAGTTCGCGCCCGGCCACACGAATCGCGCCGAGGCCTACCAGGTCTCGCACCACCTGCTGATGATGCATGGCGCGGCGATCCAGGCGATGCGCGCGGTGGGCTCGTCCGCGCAGTTGGGCATCGTGCTGAACCACACGCCGTCCTTCCCGGCCGATCCGCTGAGCGAGGCGGACCGACGCGCCGCGCGCATCGACGACGGCACCAACGTGCGCTGGTACATGGACCCGGTGTTCCGCGGCCAGTACCCGGCCGACATCGTCGAGCACCTGGGCGCCGACGCGCCGGTGATCGAGGCCGGCGACCTCGCGCTGATCCAGCAGCCGCTGGACTTCCTGGGCATCAACTTCTACACGCGCAGCGTGCTCAACGGGCGGCAGCAGTTCGTGACGCCGCCGGGGGAGCTGGGCTTCACCGACATGGGCTGGGAGATCTACCCGCAGGCGCTGACGCAGCACCTGCTGCGCATCACCCGCGAGTACACGCCGCCGCCGATCGTCATCACCGAGAACGGCATGGCCAACGCCGACGCGGTCGTCGACGGCCGCGTGCCGGACCAGGCGCGCATCGCCTACCTGCGCGGCCACCTGGAGGCGCTGGCGCAGGCGGTGGCGCTGGGCGCGGACGTGCGGGGCTACTTCTACTGGAGCCTGCTGGACAACTTCGAGTGGAACTCCGGCTACCAGAAGCGCTTCGGGCTGTTCCATGTCGACTACGCGACCCAGCAGCGCCTGGCCAAGGACAGCGCCCACTGGTACCGGGACCTGATCGCGGCCTTCCGCGCGGCGCCGCGCTGAAGGGCGGCATGGCGGCGGCGGCGCCGAGGCGGCGTCGCGGAGGCGCTGCGTTGCGCGGCGCCCGCTAAACACCGGTCGGGCGCGCGGTCGTGGCCGGGGAACGGCGGACGGACTGTGGCAGCATCCGGGGCTTTCGGCGGCGCGCCCGTGACCTCACGGCGGCGCCGCGCGACAGGACGGACCGGTGAAGGAGCACGAGGCATGAGTCAGGGCGACATGGCGCCGACGCGGTTGCTGGCGGACGTGGGCGCGACGCACGTGCGCTTCGCCAGCCAGGGCGGCGAGGCGGAACCGCTCGAGCACCTGGCCCGGTATCCCTGCCGGGACTTCGACACGCTGGCCGACGCGATCTTCTATCACCTGCATCGCGAGGGCCTGCCGACGCCGCGCAGCTGCGCGATCGGCATCGCGACGGCGATCACCGGCGACCATGTCCGGATGACCAACCACCACTGGAGCTTCTCCACCCGCGCGCTGCAGTCGGCGCTGGGGGCGGAGCGGCTGCTGGTGCTCAACGACTTCACCGCGCTGGCGCTGGCGCTGCCTGCGCTCGGGCCGGAGGCGGTGCGGCGCGTCGGGGGCGGCGAGGTCGTCGCCGGGGCGGCGATGGGGCTGGTGGGACCGGGCACCGGGCTCGGGGTGTCGGGCCTGCTGCCGTCGGAGGACGGCACGACGATGGTCGCCGTCGGCGGCGAGGGCGGGCATGCCACGCTCGCGTCGTACGTGCCCGAGGAGCGGGCCGTGCTGGACCTGCTGCACGCGCGCTTCGGCCATGTGTCGGCGGAGCGCGCGGTGTCCGGGCCGGGGCTGGAGAACCTCTACATGGCGCTGGCCGAGTTGCGCGGGCTGCGGCTCGCGCCGGGCGAGGGCCGGGCGGCGCCGGCGATCACCGCGGCGGCGCTGGCGGGCGAGCCGTTCAGCAGCGACGTCGTGGCGATGTTCTGCGCGCTGCTGGGCGACATCGCGGCGCATGTTGCGCTGACGCTGGGCGCGCGCGGCGGGATGTACATCGGCGGCGGCATCGTGCCGCGCCTGGGCGAGTGGTTCGACCGCAGCCCGTTCCGGGCGCGCTTCGAGGCGGGCGGCCGGCTGACCTCCTACCTGCGCGCGATCCCGACCTTCGTCGTGCAGCAGGCCGACCAGGCGCCGCTGCTCGGCGCGAGCCGCGCGCTGGACCGGGACGGTCTCGCGCACTGAAAAAAAAGCGGCCGGGATGACCGGCCGCTTCGTCGTCAGGGATCCGATCACCAGATCCGGATGCGGTCCTCGCTGGACTTGAACATCTTGTCGCCCGGCTTGGTCTTGAAGGCCTCGTGGAAGCCGTCGTGGTTGATCGCGGCACCGTTGGCGCGGAACTCGGCCGGCGAGTGCGGATCCACCGTCAGCAGCTGCAGCCGGCGTTCCTCGCGCGACTTCTCGCGCCAGGCCTGCGACCAGCCCATGAAGAAGCGCTGCTCGCCGGTGAAGCCGTCGATCACCGGCGCGGGCTTGCCGCCCAGCGAGCGCAGGTAGGCCTTGTAGGCGATCTGCAGGCCCGACAGGTCGGCGATGTTCTCGCCCAGCGTCAGCTTGCCGTTCAGGTGCTTGCCGGGGATCGGCTCGTAGCCCTCGTACTGCGCGACCAGCTTCGCGCCGATGGCCTCGAAGGCCTTGCGGTCCTCGTCGGTCCACCAGTTGCGCAGCGCGCCGGTGCCGTCGAACTGGCTGCCCTGGTCGTCGAAGCCGTGGCTGATCTCATGCCCGATCACCGCGCCGATGGCGCCGTAGTTGGTCGCGTCGTCCGCCTTCGTGTTGTAGAAGGGCGGCTGCAGGATCGCGGCCGGGAAGACGATCTCGTTGAGCGTCGGGTTGTAGTAGGCGTTGACGGTCTGCGGCGTCATCAGCCATTCGCGGCGGTCGACCGGCTTGCTGGCCTTGGCGGCCTGGCGCTGCCATTCGAAGCGGGCCGAGCGCAGGCCGTTGCCCACCGGGTCGCCGGCGCGGACTTCCAGCTTGCCGTAGTCGCGCCAGACGTCCGGGTAGCCGATCTTCACCATGTACTTGGACAGCTTGTCCTGCGCCTGCGCCTTGGTGGCCGGCGTCATCCAGGTCAGCTTGTCGATCGAGTCCTTGTACGAGGCCAGCAGGTTGTTGACCAGCTCCAGCATCCGCGCCTTGTCGGCGGCCGGGAAGTAGCGCTTGACGTAGACCTCGCCGACGGCCTCGCCCAGCGCGCCGTTGACGTTGTCCACGGCCTGCTGCCAGCGCGGCTTCTCGCTCTTGGCGCCCGTCAGCGCGGTGCCGTGGAAGGCGAAGTGCGCGTCGCGGTAGGCCTTGGGCAGCGTGTCCGCCGCGCCGTCCAGCACGCGGATGGTCAGGTAGGTCTTGATGTCGTCCAGCGGCACGTCGTTGAGCAGCTTGGCCACGCCGACCAGGTAGCTCGGCTGCGAGGCCGACAGCTTGTCCAGGCCCGGCAGCGAGGCCGCCTCGAAGAAGGCCGCCCAGTCGAAGCCCGGCGCCTTCTGCGCCAGCTCCGCCGGCGTCATCGGGTTGTAGAGCTTGACCGGGTCGCGGTTCTCGACCTTGTCCCACTGCACCTCGGCCAGGCCGTGCTCGAAGGCCATCACGCGATCGGCCACCGCGGCCGGATCCTTCAGGCCCGCCGCCTTGGCCAGCGTCTGGACATAGGCCTTGTAGGCGTCGCGCGCCTTGGACAGGCGCTCGTCGTCCTTCTTGAGGTAGTAGTCGCGGTCCGGCAGGCCGATGCCGCCTTGCCAGGTCAGCAGCCGGTTGACGGTCGGCTCCTTGAAGTCGGCCTCGATGGCCAGCGGCACCGGGGTGTCGACCACGCCCATCTGCTTGCCCAGCCACGCGGCCAGCTGCTGGCGCGTCTGGATCGCGGCGATGCTGTCGAGCTGCGGCTGGATCGGCGCCAGGCCGGCCTTGTCGATGGCCGCCGTGTTCATGTAGGACGCGTAGTAGTCGCCGATCTTCTGCTCGACGCTGCCCGCCTGGCCCTTCTTCTTCGCCAGCTCCTCGATGATGCCGCGCGCGCGCTTGTCGGACAGGTCGCGCAGCTGCACGAAGGCGCCGTACGAGGCCTTGTCCGCCGGGATCTCGGTGGTGGACAGCCAGTGGCCGTTGGCGGCGCGGAACAGGTCGTCCTGCGGGCGGACCTGCTTGTCGAAGCTCTTGAGCTCGAGGCCCGATTGCGGCGGGGCCGCCATCGCGAGACCGCCCAGCTGCATCAGCAGGGCGAGGGTGGTGAGGCGCAGTGCGTTCTTCATCGCTGTCATGTCTGGAGTGCCGGCCTGGCTCGGCGAGGCCGTCAGCCTATGCCAAAGGCACCCCCATGACGAAAGGCATGACCCCCGGGGAAATACCACGCGGCGCGCGTCTTCACGCCGCGTTCACGCCGCTCGCGGAGGAGGCGGCCAGGACGGCTCAGAGCGCCAGGTACGGCGGCAGCTTGCCATCCTGCGGCCGGACCGCGGCGAAGCGCGCGGCGAGCTTGGACTGCAGCGCCACCGGCAGCGGCGCGAAGCCGGTGCCGCGGGTCAGGTCGTCGCCGTGCATGAAGCACCAGTAGAGGAAGCTCATCACCGGGCCGGCGCTCTCGCCCTTGGCCGGCGACGCGTCGATCAGCACGAAGCTGGTCATCGTGATGGGCCAGCTGTCGTTGCCTTCGCGGTCCATCAGCGAGGCCAGGTCGTCGCCCTTGCGCGAGAGGTCGCTGTTGGCGATGGCGGACTTGAAGCCGGCTTCGCCGGCGGCGACCCACTGGCCCGCCGCGTTGCGCAGCCGCACGCCGTTGAGCTTGTCGCGCTGCACGCGGTCGTAGCTGACGTAGGCCAGCGTGCCGGCCGCGGCCTTGAGCGCCTTGGCCATGCCGTCGTTGCCCTCGGCGGCCTCGACCTCGCCGGGCCACTTCGGCAGCGGGCTCGCGCCGACGTCCTTGGCGAAGGCCGGGGAGACGGCGCTCAGGTATTTGGTGAAGCCCTCGGTCGTGCCCGACTTGTCGGCGCGCACGATGCGCCGGACCGGCAGCGCCGGCAGCGCGACGCCCGGGTTGAGCGCGGCGATGCGGCCGTCGTTCCACTTCGCGATGCGGCCCGCCATCAGCTCGGCCAGCAGGTCGCCGGAGAGCTGCAGCCGGCCCTCGGGCACGCCCGGCAGGTTCACGACCGGCACGATGCCGCCGACCAGCATCGGGATCTGGATCAGCCGGCGCTTGGCCAGGTCGTCGGCCACCAGCGGCGAATCGCTGCCGCCGAAGGCCACGCTGCGCGCGGTGATCTGCTTGACGCCGTCGCCGGAGCCGGTCGGCTTGTAGGCCACGGGCTGGCCCTTGGATTTCTCGTAGGCCGCGGCCCAGCGCGTGTACACGAGCGACGGGAACGAGGCGCCCGCCCCGGCCAGCGCGGCGGCGGCCTGCGCGGACGCGGCGGCCGGGCCGAAGGCGGCGGCGAGCGGGACGGTGAGCGGGGCGAAGGGCAGGGCGGCGGTCAGGCGCAGCAGCGCGCGACGCGGGAGGGAGCGTTGGACAGGCACGGTGGGAGGCTCAGGGCTTGGACGAGGGCGGGCGGGATTCTAGTGAGCGCGTTCCTCGCCCGCCGTGACCGATGCACGGCTGCGCGCACTTGCCGTCCGATCTCGGGGGATCGCTCTAACTTGAGGGCAAATCCCGATGCGCGCTTCATCGCGTGCATGGGCGATTGCCATCTTTGCATGGGAGTTAAAGCTGAATTCATCGCGTCGCGGGAAGCGCAGGATTAAGCTCGGCGCCCCCCGGCACCGTTACCGGACGATTACAGGCGCCTTCCCTGCGCGCCACCGGACGCCGCCGGGGCCCCTTTCATCGCGACGGAGATTTGCATGACCGACAAGAACGACGGCCTTGGCCTGAGCCCCGCCGAGGCCGCACTGCGCGAGGCGGCGCTGGACTATCACCGCACCCCGACGCGCGGCAAGATCGCGGTCACCCCGACCAAGCCGCTGGCCAACCAGCGCGACCTGTCGCTGGCCTATTCCCCGGGCGTGGCCTATCCCTGCCTGGACATCGAGAAGGACCCGTCGCTGGCGGCGGAGTACACCTCGCGCGGCAACCTGGTCGGCGTGGTCACCAACGGCACCGCGGTGCTGGGCCTGGGCGACATCGGCCCGCTGGCCGCCAAGCCGGTGATGGAAGGCAAGGGCTGCCTGTTCAAGAAGTTCGCCGGCATCGACGTCTTCGACATCGAGCTCGCCGAGCGCGATCCCGACAAGCTGGTCGAGATCATCGCGGCGATGGAGCCGACGCTGGGCGGCGTGAACCTGGAGGACATCAAGGCGCCGGAGTGCTTCTACATCGAGAAGCAGCTGAGCGCGCGGATGAACATCCCCGTCTTCCACGACGACCAGCACGGCACGGCGATCATCTCGAGCTCGGCGCTGCTCAACGGCCTGGAGCTGGTGGGCAAGGACATCGGCGCGGTGAAGGTGGCGGTGTCGGGCGCCGGCGCCGCGGCCATCGCCTGCCTGGACGTGATGGTCGGCCTGGGCGTGAAGCGCGAGAACGTCTTCGTCGTCGACTCCAAGGGCGTGATCCACAGCGAGCGCGCCGATGCCGCCAAGCTCGATGAGTCCAAGCGCCGCTACTGCCAGATCACGCCGGCCCGCACGCTGGCCGACGTGGTCAAGGACGCCGACGTGTTCCTGGGTTGCTCGGCCGCCGGCGTGCTGACCGGCGAGATGGTCAAGACCATGGCGCGCCAGCCGATCATCCTGGCGCTGGCGAATCCGGAGCCGGAGATCCGTCCGGAGCTGGCCAAGGAAGCGCGGCCGGATTGCATCGTGGCGACCGGCCGCTCGGACTATCCGAACCAGGTCAACAACGTCCTGTGCTTCCCGTACATCTTCCGCGGCGCGCTGGATTGCGGCGCGACCAAGATCACCGAGGCGATGAAGCTGGCCTGCGTGCGCGAGATCGCGGCGCTGGCCAAGGCCGAGACGCCGCCGGAAGTCGCCGCCGCGTACCCGGGCCAGGACCTGGCCTTCGGCGCCGACTACATCATTCCCAAGCCCTTCGACAGCCGGCTGATCCTGCGCATCGCGCCGGCGGTGGCCAAGGCGGCGGAGGAGTCCGGCGTCGCGACGCGGCCGATCCAGGACATGGCGGCCTACCGCGAGCAGCTCTCGCGCTTCGTCTACCAGACCGGCATGTTCATGCGTCCGGTCTTCGCCGAGGCCAAGGCCCATCCGGCGCGCGTCATCTACGCCGAGGGCGAGGATGAACGCGTGCTGCGCGCGGTGCAGGTGGCGCTGGACGAAGGCCTGGCCCGCCCGACGCTGATCGGCCGGCCCGAGGTCATCGCGATGCGCCTGAAGCGCGCGGGCCTGCGCCTGAAGCTGGGCGAGGACGCGGCGGTGATCGACCCCGAGAACGATCACCGCTTCCGCCAGTACTGGGAGGCGTACCACCACGCGATGGGCCGCAACGGCTTCACGCCGGAGATGGCCAAGGCGGCGGTGCGGCGCTCCAACACGACGATCGGCGCGCTGGCGATCCAGCTCGGCGACGCGGACGCGATGATCTGCGGCCTGGTGGGCCGGTTCGACTCGCACCTGGAGCATGTGAAGGACCTGATCGGCCTGAAGGCGGAGGTGTCGAACTTCGCGACGATGAACGCGCTGATGCTGGAGCAGCGCACGCTGTTCATCGCGGACACCTTCGTCAACGACGACCCGACCGCGGAACAGCTGGCCGACATCGCCGCGCAGGCGGCCGAGGAGCTGCAGCGCTTCGGCCTGCCGCCGAAGGTGGCGTTCCTGTCGCACTCGATGTTCGGCAGCAGCAAGCGGCCGTCGGCGATCAAGATGCGGCAGGCGCGCGACCTGTTCGCGGCCCGTCATCCGGACATCGAATGCGACGGCGAGATGCACGGCGACGCGGCCTTGTCGGAGGACGTGCGCGGCACCTTCCTGCCGGACTCGACGCTGAAGGGTGCGGCCAACCTGCTGGTGCTGCCGACGCTGGATGCCGCGAACATCCTGTTCAACGTGCTGAAGATCGTCGGTGGCCAGGGCGTGACGGTGGGTCCGATCCTGCTGGGCGCGAAGCGTCCGGTGCACATCCTGACGCCGTCGGCGACGGTGCGCCGGATCGTCAACATGACGGCGCTGGCCAGTGCCGACGTGAAGGCGCAAGGCGTGAAGTGACGCGAAGCTCGGTGCTGCTGGGGAGGCATGGCCACCCCCGGCGACGAGCTGAGCGAGGGGCGCGCGGAGCGCGCCTTCAAGACTGACTGGGCGCGGACTGTTTGAGGGCAGAGAGCCGAAGGCGAGCGGACCGAGTTGGGCGCCCCTCGCGAGGGACGAGTCGCCGGGGGTGGACATGCCTCCGGCGCCTGGCCGATGCAGGAGGCGACCGTTGGAAACCGTTCCGTAACTCCCGGAAACCGTCCCACGGTCGCATTAGCGCCTCATAATCGACCGCTGTAACTAAATTTCAGACAGAGACAAGTCATGTCCCGAGCCACCAAGATTGTTGCCACCCTGGGTCCTGCGTCTTCTTCGCCGGAGGTGCTGGAGAGGATGATTCAAGCGGGTGTCGACGTGGTGCGGCTGAATTTTTCGCACGGCAAGGCGCAGGATCACATTGACCGGGCGCGGATGGTGCGTGAGGCGGCTGCGCGGGCGGGGAAGCAGGTGGCGATCATGGCGGACCTGCAGGGTCCGAAGATCCGGGTGGGCAAGTTCGAGAACGGCAAGATCGAGTTGGTGAACGGCACGCCGTTCGTGCTCGACGCCGATCGCACCGAGCCCGGCAACGAGATGGTGGTGGGCCTGGACTACAAGGAGCTGCCCCGCGACGTGAAGCCGGGCGACACGCTGCTGCTCAACGATGGTTTGCTGGTGCTGACGGTCGAGGCGGTGCGCGGTTCGCAGGTGCACACGATCGTGAAGCAGGGTGGTGAGCTGTCCAACAACAAGGGCATCAACAAGCAGGGCGGCGGCCTGACGGCGCCGGCGCTGACCGGCAAGGACATGGAGGACATCAAGACCGCGATGTCGTTCCAGTGCGAGTACCTGGCGGTGTCCTTCCCGAAGAACGCGACGGACATGGAGATGGCGCGCCAGCTGGCCAACGTGGCCGGCGAGCCGTATCGCCACAAGCCGGGGATGATCGCCAAGATCGAGCGCTACGAGGCGATCCCGCACCTGGAGGCGATCCTGAAGGCGTCCGACGGCATCATGGTCGCCCGCGGCGACCTGGCGGTGGAAGTCGGCAACGCCGCGGTGCCCGCGCTGCAGAAGCGCATGATCAAGATGGCGCTGGAGCTCGACAAGGTCTGCATCACCGCGACGCAGATGATGGAGTCGATGATCGTGAACCCGGTGCCGACGCGCGCCGAGGTCTCGGACGTCGCCAACGCGGTGCTGGACGGCACCGACGCGGTGATGCTGAGCGCCGAGACCGCCGCGGGCCGCTTCCCGGTGGAGACGATCCAGCAGATGGCCGCGATCGCGCTCGAGGCGGAGAACGCCGAGTTCGTGACGCTGGACACCGATTTCGCCAACCGCCAGTTCGGCCGCATCGACCAGTCGATCGCGATGGGCGCGCTGTTCACGGCGCACCACCTGGGCTGCAAGGCGATCGTGGCGCTGACCGAGTCCGGTTCCACCGCGCTGTGGATGAGCCGCCACCGCATCCACGTGCCGATCTTCGCGCTGACCTCGCAGGTACTGACGCAGCGCAAGATGGCGCTGTATCGCAACGTCACGCCGCTGCTGATGCCCAACTTCAACGACCGCGACGAGGCGCTCAAGGCGGCCGAGGACCTGCTGATCGAGCGCGGCGTGCTGATGCCGGGCGATACCTACGCGATCACCTGCGGCGAGCCGATGGGCTACCCGGGCGGCACCAACATGCTGAAGGTCTGCCGCGTCGCCTGACGCCCCGGGGGATGCCATGCCAGCGCTGCGCCGCCGCGATCTGCTGATCGGTGGCGCGGCCGCGGCGGCAGGCCTGGACGGCGCCCGCGCGCAACCGGGCGCGCCCGGCGCGCGGCCCGCCGCTCCACCGAAGGAACTGGTCCGGCTCGCCATCAGCGACCAGACCCACAAGCCCTTCGTCCTGCCGCTGCTCAAGCTGATCGCCGAGTCCGCCGGCCTGCAATGGGAATTGCTGCTGCTGCCCTGGCCGCGCGCGCTGCTGGGCGGGGAGCTCGGCCAGCACCTGGTCTTCGGCCTGTCGCGCAGCCCGGCGCGGGACAAGGTCTTCGCCTACAGCCAGCCGGCTTTCGTCAGCCGCGGCTGGCTGGTCGTGACGAAGGCGCGGCCCATCCCGTTCGAACGGCTCGAGGACCTGCGCGGCCGCACGCTGTGCGTGTCGCGCGGCGCGACCTATGGCGCGGCCTTCGAGGAGGCACGCCGGGAGCTGTTCCGCGTCGAGACCGGCGGCAACGACCTCGACACCCGCGCGCGCATGCTCGCGGCGGGACGCTGCGACGCGATGCTCGCGACCCATCGCGGCAGCGCCGCCGCGCTGGAGCGCCGCCTGCGCGGGCTGCGGGGCGGCGACCAGTTCCGCGTGCTGCCGACGCCGCTGGTGGAGGAAGGCATCGTCTTCGGCGCCGCCCGGGGCAGCGAGGCCGCGGCGCTGCTGCCGCGCCTGGACGACGCGATCCACCGCGCCCGCGCCGCGATCCAGACGCTGGTGGACAGCGAGCTCTGAGCCGCGCGGACAGGCCGGCCGGCGATCCGTCTCGGAGGGGCGGCCGCCGAGCGGCGACGCCCGGCGGTCAGCCGTTGCGCGCCGCCTGCACCAGCGCGGCGATGCGCGGCGTCATGTTCAGGGGCACGAGTTCCACTTCCTGGTGCGCCCGCGCGAAGACGCGGAACAGCTCGTCGGCGAAGGCATGGCCGACGTCGTCCACGCCGGCGAAATCGACCTCGGCCCGCTTGAACTGCGGCAGCCGCGCCGCCACCCGCCGCGCCTGCGCGCGCGAGTCCAGCATCTGCCCCGTGCCCACCACCAGGTTCAGCATCACCCGGGTCTGGTCGAAGGCGATGCCGCTGCCGTCCACGCTCCACTGCTCCAGCACCTGCTCCAGCGTGCGGGTGCTTTCCAGCGCGATCGCCATGTAGATCGAGCTGCCCTGGCGCGGCAGGCCCTTGCCGTCCTTCCAGGCGTTGCCTTCCCAGGCGCGGCGCTGGAACGCGCGGCCGTTGGCGTGGATGTCGAAGACGTCGGCCAGCTGCGAGCTGAAGAACAGTCCCCGCCCGGTATGCGCCTGCGGCTGCGTCGTCAGCCGGCCCTTGCTGAGCTCCAGCATCGCGTGACGCGCGTCGGTCAGCTCGTAGGTGTCGCGGATGCGCTCGAACACGCCGCAGCCGTCGTCGGAGATCAGCAGCTGCGCATGGGTCGGCGTCTGGCGCAGCGACACGGTGACGCTGGTGCCGCCGCTGTGGTCGATGGCGTTGTTCACCAGCTCGGTGAAGCCGTGCTGGATCATCCGCGCGACCGGGCGCGGCAGGGTGAAGTGGGGCGCGAAGTCGCGCTGCCACGCGACGTCCTCCATCAGCCCGTGCAGCGTGTAGCTGCGCGCGACCTGGCGCAGCGCGCCCGGGCCGAAGACCGGCCGGCGCGAGGTGCCGCCGCGGGTCAGCCACTGGGCCTCGACCAGCCGGCGCAGCGCGGCCAGCGTCGCGCGGTGGCTGGCGCCGGTGCGCTCCTCGACGTACGCGGGCAGGTCCAGCGAATGCTCGTTGGCGGCGGCGGTGATCCACAGCGTCAGCTGGTCGATCGCGAGGCGGGTCATGAGGCTCCTGGAGAACGCGGGCGCGGGACAAGGCACGGCACTTGCTCCGCCGGGGCGAAGCCTACCGGCCGCCTCCGCCGCCACGCAACCGCGAAGACCCCCGTCCAGGGGGAGCCGCGGTCGGCGGGCCCCCGGCCGGGGCGCCTTTCGCCCGCCGGGCGGGGGCGCTGGTATGGCACCAGTTCAGGGGGAACCCCAGGTTCGTTACAGAGCCGGTCATGTCGGCTGGCTAGAATCCCGCCCAGTTACGGCGCGGTTACGGCGAGGCAGGGTCGCCGCCCGCGGCACAGGATTTTTCACTTCCTCGGAGAACTCTCATGGCACTCGTCTCGATGCGCCAGCTGCTGGACCACGCGGCCGAAAACGGCTACGGCATTCCGGCGTTCAACGTCAACAACCTGGAGCAGGTGCAGGCCGTGATGGCCGCCGCCGACGAGGTCGGCGCTCCGGTGATCCTGCAGGCCAGCGCCGGCGCCCGCAAGTACGCCGGCGAACCGTTCATCAAGCACCTGATCCAGGCCGCGGTCGAGGCCTACCCGCACATCCCGCTGGTGATGCACCAGGACCACGGCACCAGCCCCAAGGTCTGCGAGGGCGCGATCAACCTGGGCTTCGGCTCGGTGATGATGGACGGCTCGCTGATGGACGACGGCAAGACGCCGGCGAGCTTCGACTACAACGTGGACGTGACCCGCCGCGTCGTCGAGATGGCGCACAAGGTCGGCGTCACCGTCGAGGGCGAGCTGGGCTGCCTGGGCAACCTGGAGACCGGCGACGCGGGCGAGGAAGACGGCATCGGCGCCGTCGGCAAGCTGGACCACAGCCAGATGCTGACCGACCCGGAAGAGGCCGCGGTCTTCGTCAAGGCCACGCAGCTGGACGCGCTGGCCATCGCCATCGGCACCAGCCACGGCGCCTACAAGTTCTCGCGCAAGCCCACCGGCGACATCCTGGCGATCTCCCGCGTCAAGGAGATCCACAAGCGCATTCCCAACACCCACCTGGTGATGCACGGCTCGTCGAGCGTGCCGCAGGAACTGCTGGCGATCATCAACCAGTACGGCGGCCAGATGAAGGAGACCTTCGGCGTGCCGGTCGAGGAGATCCAGGAAGCGATCAAGCACGGCGTGCGCAAGATCAACATCGACACCGACATCCGCCTGGCGATGACCGGCGCGGTGCGCAAGTTCCTGGCCGAGAACCCCGACAAGTTCGACGCCCGCGAGTGGCTCAAGCCCGCCCGCGAGGCCGCCAAGCTGGTCTGCAAGGCGCGTTACCTGGAGTTCGGCTGCGAAGGCCAGGCATCGAAGATCAAGCCGCGTCCGCTGACCGAGGTCGCGACCGCCTACGCCCGCGGCGAGCTGGCGCAAGTCGTCCAGTAAGGCGCTTCCCGGACCGGCCCCGCGCCGGTCCTTTCATTTCCGGCCCGCACAGGGCCCGTCCGCACGTCGATGGCTCACGTCTTCACCTACGGCACGCTGATGTGGCCGGACATCATGGCCCGCGTCTGCGGCGAGGGGGGCTCGCCCTTCGCGCCGCCGCTGGCCGCGACGCTGGCCGACCACGCGCGCCATCCGGTGCGCGGCCACGACTATCCCGCGATGATTCCCTCGGCCGGCCACCAGGTCGTCGGCCGGCTTTACCTGGACGTGCCCGAGGCCGCCTGGGCGCGGCTCGACCGCTTCGAGGGCGCCGACTACGAGCGCCACGAGGTGCTGGTCACGCTGGCCGACGGCAGCTGGCGCCGGGCCTGGACCTATCTCTTCCGGCCGGCACCGGCCGAGCGGCTCGACGCCGGCGACTGGGACGAGGCCCGCTTCGAGCGCGAGGGCAAGGCCCGCTTCGTCGCGCGCTACGCCGGTTTCGGCGCGTTGTGACCCCGAAGGGCGGGTCGCGCGGACGGCGGCGTTTCACCTCGCGCCTCTAGAATCCCGGTTTTGCCTCCGGTTCCGTCCGACCGAACGCCATGACCGCCGCCCTGCACACCTCCTCGCTGACTTCCCTTCCCCTGATCGCGCGCGGCAAGGTCCGCGAGAACTACGCGGTCGGCGAGGACCGCATCCTCATGATCGCGTCGGACCGCATCTCGGCCTTCGACGTCATCATGGGCGAGCCCATCCCCGGCAAGGGCGCGCTGCTGACGAAGATGGCGCTGTTCTGGTTCGACAAGCTGCAGGGCATCGTCCCCAACCACCTGACCGGCGAGGACCCGTTGTCCGTCGTCACCGACGCCGAGAAGGACCAGGTCCGCGACCGCGCGATGCTGGTCAAGCGCCTGAAGCCGCTGCCGATCGAGGCGGTGGTGCGCGGTTACCTGGCCGGCAGCGGCTGGTCCGAGTACAAGGCCGGCGGCAAGGTCTGCGGCGTCGAGCTGCCCGCGGGACTGCAGAACGCCAGCAAGCTGCCGCAGCCGATCTTCACGCCGGCGACCAAGGCGGAGATGGGCGACCACGACGAGAACATCGACTTCGAGCGCTGCGCCCAGATCATCGGCCGCGAGATGGCCGAGCGCGTGCGCGACATCGCGATCCAGCTCTACCAGCGCGCCGCGGACATCGCGCTGGCCAAGGGCATCATCATCGCGGACACCAAGTTCGAGTTCGGCCTGGACGCCGACGGCACGCTGACGCTGATGGACGAGGTGCTGACGCCCGATTCCTCGCGCTACTGGCCGGCGGAGAGCTACGCGGTCGGCAGCAATCCGCCGAGCTACGACAAGCAGTTCCTGCGCGACTGGCTGGAGCAGGCCACCGTCGACGGCCAGCCCTGGGGCAAGGTCGCGCCGCCGCCGGCGCTGCCCGCGGACGTGATCGCCAACACGGCCGCGAAGTACCAGGAAGCGCTGGACCGGCTGACCCGCTGAGACCGGCATGCAAGACGCCTCGCCCGACGCGACCCCGTCGCAAGTGATCAAGTCCCGGCTGCTCAAGCAGCTGGAGAAGGACATCGCCGCGGCGGCGTCGCCGATGTCCTCGGCGGCCGCGCGGGCCAAGCGCGCGATGCTGCTGGCCCGGCACGGCGCGGTCGGCGAGGCGCGCGAGGCGCTGACGGCGCTGCACCAGCTGTCGTTCCAGCATCCGCATCCGGAGATCGGCGCCTGGCTGCACATGGCCGAAGGGCTGATGAGCTACTACAACGGCTTCGTCGCGCAGCAGGCCTGGGACCGCATCCAGCGCGCCCACGCGATCGCGACGACCTCGCCGGCGCTGGTCGAGGTGCGGGTGCTGGCCTCGGCCTGGCTGGCGCAGCTGGCCTTCATCCGGCACGACCCGGCGGCGCTGGTGGAGCATGCGAAGCGCTGCCTCGACGAGGCGCTGCCGGTGCACAACGTGGCGCTGGCGCGCGTGGCGATGGCGATGGGCGTGGGCTGGCACTACGCCGGCGACATCGAGTCCGCGCAGCGCTGGTACATCCGCGCCCGCCGTCACGCGGCGGTGGAGGGCGACGACGCGTCGCTGTCGGCGCTGATGTTCAACATGGCCGGCATGCGCGCGTCGCAGCTGCGCCGCGAGAGCCTGTCGGGCCACACCGCGCGCGGGCCGGAGCTGCTGCTGACGGTCGACTCGATGCACCACTTCGACGAGGCGGTCGGCGCGCAGATGATGGCCGACCTGACGCCGGTGCTGCGCGCGCAGGTGCTGACGATGCAGGGCGAGTTCGACGAGGCGCGCCGCCTCTACGAGGAACACCTGCCGCAGGCGATGTCGCTGGGGCTGGAGCGGCTGGGCAGCAGCCTGCTGTCCGACCTGGCCTGGTGCCGGGCCAACCTGGGCCAGGGCGAGCATGCGCTGCACCAGGCGCGCGAGGCCGAGATCGAGCTCGATCCCGATTGCGAGCTCGACGACCGGGCGATCACCCACAGCCGCCTGGCGCAGACCTTCCGGCAACTGGGCGAGACCGCGGACGCCGATCGCCACCAGGCGCTGGCGGACGAGGCCTGGCGGCAGTTCGCCGAGCAGCAGCTGCAGTGGCGGGGCGTGCTGGCCGGCAGCGGCGTGGCGCCCTGAGCGGGGCGTCGTCGGGCCGCCGGGGCGATCGCCGCACGGCATGACCGACTTCATCCGGTGAAAACCAGCAGACGGTGCCGGCATCCGGACTGCTAAGGTGCCGGGCTTGCGCGCGGGACGCCCGTTCCGGCGCGAGAAGAAGCACCTTCAGGGAGAGTTCCGTCATGCATCGTTCCCCATTGATCGCGCTGGTGGCTGCCGCCGCGACGCTGATCCTGTCGGCCTGCGCCGCGCCCGAGACCAAGCCCGAGGACGGCAAGAAGACCGCCGAGGCCCGCCAGTGCGTCCAGACGCTGGGCACCAACCTGTGCCGCCGCACCGACCAGGGCGCGCTCGCCCCGGTGAACGCCGTGTCCGGCGACGCGCTGCGCCTGCAGGGCGGCGAACTGGTCCGGCCGACCAACGGCACGACCGGCAACTGAGCCCACCCGCATCCGGGCCCCACGCGCGGGCCCGCGCCAGAAGAGCCGCTCTCCGGAGCGGCTTTTTCATTGGCGCCGCGCTTCGAGGCCCGGGACGGCCTCCGCGTTCCTGGCGTCGACGCGATGCGACGCCGACGCACCGCAGGCCTATCGGCACTGCTTGGCGATGAAGCGCCAGATCATCGTGCTGGCGTCCGGTCCCTGCGGATCGCTGAACGGCTGCTTCGCGGCGCCGCCGCTCCAGGCGTGGCCGAGGCCCTCGATCGCGACGAGCGTCGCGGCGATCGCGCGGCCGCGCTTGAACTCGACCACCTCCATCGGCCATCGCCGCCCGCGCTGCACGGTGCGAGCGCGCCGCGTCGTCGCGCCGGCCGCGAGCGACCACTGCCGCACCGCCTCCGCCGCGTTCGACGCCGCGACGATGCGGTCCTCCGTCCCCTGGACGACGAGCAGCGGCGGCCAGGCGGCGCCGTCGGCCGGCGGCGCGAGCTCGGGGCTCGCCGCCTTGCCGCGCATCGCGCGCAGCGCCGTCGTCGCGGAGCTCGCCAGCCCCGGTGGCACGCCGGAATGCATCGCCACGGCGCGGAAACGCGTGGGGTGGCTCGTCGCCAGCAGCGCGGCCATGCCCGCGCCGGCGGAGAGCCCCGCGATGCCGACGCGCTCGCGATCGGCGGGATAGAGCAGGCAGACCTGGTCGATCGCCGCCAGGATCAACGCGGCCTCGCCCTGGGCGCGGCCGGTCTCGGTGTCGAACCAGTTCCAGCAGCGCTGCGGATTGGCCAGCCGGCTCTGCTCCGGATAGAGCACCAGGAAGCCCTCGCGCGCGGCGAGCCGGTTCATCCGCGTGCTGCGCGCGAAGCCGGCGGCGTCCTGGCCGCAGCCGTGCAGCATCACCAGCAGCGGCGCGCGCTCACCCGCCGGCAGCCCGGCGGGCCGGAAGAGCCGATAACGCCGCATCCCGGTGCGCCCGGTCGCCACGCCGGCGATCCAGTCGCCCAGGCCGGGCGACGGATGCGGCGGTGTCTTCTGCAGGCCGGGCACCGCGTCGTGCACCCCGGCCTGCCTGGCGGCCTTCGTGGCGGCCGTGGTGGCGGCTTTCGTGGCGTCGCGCGTCGCGCGCAAGACCTGGCCCGTGACGGCGCGCAGGCCTTGCTGCCAGGCCTTGCGCAGGGCGGCGGAGGAGGAGCGTTTGGGCATCGAGGTTCGAGGCGGAACGGCGCCGCCATTCTGCGGCCCGGGCGTGACCCGCCCATGCAAAGACCGGCGATGTCACCGGGGCTTCGCCGAGATTCCCCCACGGCCCGATCGCCCGATGACCCGATCGCCTCATGGCCGCATGACCCGATGCCCCGATGGCATCGAGGTCCGTGCCCGGCCACGCACACGGATTGCCGGCCCTTGAGGCATGATCGCGCCCATGTCTTCGACGAGCTGGTCCCTGGACGACCTGGCGCTGTCCCGCATCGAGATCGAGCGCGTGCGCGCTCATGACGCGCTGTTCCTGAACGTGTGCAGCGCGTCCTTCATCGAAAGCGGCAGCGATACCTACACCCGCAACCTGATCGAGCATTTCGACGACGACCCCGAGGTCGCCGCCTGGTTGCGCGACCACTGGGAGCCCGAGGAGCTGCAGCACGGCGCGGCGCTGAAGGCCTACGTGCAGCGGGTCTGGCCCGGCTTCGACTGGGAGAGCGCCTACGCCGGCTTCTTCGAGGAGTACGCGCGGCTGTGCACGATGGACCAGCTCGAGCCCACGCGCGGGCAGGAGATGGTGGCGCGCTGCATCGTCGAGATGGGCACCACGACCTACTACCAGGCGCTGCACCAGGCCTGCGACGAGCCGGTGCTGCGCGACCTGTTCTGGCGCATCCGCTGCGACGAGGTGCGGCATTACAAGAACTTCTATTCGTTCTTCCGCAAGTACCGCGAGATCGAGGGCCTGCATCGCGGCCAGGTGATCGCGGCGCTGGTGCGCCGCGCGCTGGAACTGCGCCGCGAGGACGCGACGATCGCGCTGCGCCACGCGGTGAAGGCGCGCCTGAGCAGCGGCGCCCTCGACGGCGGCCCCGCGCCGATCGAGAACGCCGAGGCGCTGACGGCGCAGGCGATCAAGCTGGTCAGCGCCAACCTGCCGATGGACCTGGCGGTGCGGATGATGCTCAAGCCGCTGATGCTGCGCCCCGGCGTGCAGCGCGTGATGGAGCGGCCGCTCGCGGCGCTCGGCCGCGTGGTGCTGCTCAACTGAACGACGGCCTCACGCCGAACTCACGTCGGCACCATGCCGACACCACGCCGACACCACATCGACGCCACGTCGACACCACCTTGACGGTGCGTCGGCGGGGCCGCGCCGATGCCGCCTCGGCCGGGTCACCGGCGCAGGTGCTCGACCGCGAGGTCGATGAACGCGCGCACCTTGCGCGACGCGAGCAGCCCCTGGTGCTGCAGCGCCTGCACCGGCACCGCCGGCGGCGCGTGCTTCGCGAGCACCTCCACCAGCGTGCCGTCGGCGATCTGGGCCTCGACCATGTACGACAGCACGCGGGTCAGCCCCAGCCCCTCGGACGCCGCGAGGATCGCGTGATCGTTGTTGTTGGTCGCCAGGCGCGGCCTCACCGGCACCGCGACCGTCGCCGCCTCCGCGCCGGGACCCGCGCGGAACTTCCAGTCGTGGCCCGGCTCCACGCCGAGCGCCGCGACCAGCGCGTGCCGCGCCAGGTCCTCGGGCCGTTTCGGCGTGCCATGGCGCTTCAGGTACCCGGGTGACGCGCAGACGATGCGGCGCACCGTGGCCAGCGGTGTCGCGTGGAAGGAGGCATCGGGCAGCGCCCCGATGCGGATCGCCACGTCCACGTCGTCGTTGAGCAGGTTGACGTTGCGGTCCAGCAGCCGGCATTCGACCTCCGCCTCCGGATAGCGCCGCAGGTAGTCGAGCACCACCGTGTTGAGCTTGAGCCGCCCGTACATCACCGACGCGCTGACCACCAGCCGGCCCTTGACCGCGCCGTGCGATCCGCTGGCCGCCTGCTCGATGTCCTGCAGCTCGCCGAGCAGCCGGCGGCAGTCCTGCGCGTAGCGCTCGCCGACCTCGGTGACCTTCACCACGCGGGTCGTGCGCACCAGCAGCCGCACCTTCATCGCGGCCTCGAGCTCGCTGACCGCGCGCGTCACCACCGGCGCGGAGACGCCGAGCCGGCGCGCCGCCGCGGAGAAGCCGCCCTCCTGGACGACGGCCACGAAGATCGCCATCGCATCGAGCTTGTCCATATCTTTCCCGTTTCCGAAAGAGTCATTTCCCAGGCGCGCCGATTCTCTCCGCGGCCCGTCGCGCCCACCATTCGCTCACCCCAACCGCTTCCCCAAGGAGCCCGTCATGAGCCGCATCCACGTCGTCGAACCCGCCACCGCCTCGCCCGAGCAGAAGGTCCTGCTGGACGCGATCCAGGCGCAGCTGGGCATGGTCCCGAACTTCCTGAAGGTCTTCGCCAACTCGACGACGGCGCTGCAGGCCTTCCTCGGCCTGTACGGCGTCGCGGGCGGCGGCAGCCTCGACCCGCTGGACCGCGAGCGCATCGCGCTGGCGCTGGCGCAGCAGAACGGCTGCCAGTACTGCGTCTCGGCGCACACGGCGATCGGCCGCAAGACCGGGCTGTCCGCCGACGAGATCGCCGCGGCCCGCGCCGGCACCAGCGACGACGACACTTCGGCCGCGATCCTGAAGTTCGCGCGCAGCCTGATGGAGAAGCGGGGCGAGGTCAGCGCGCTGGAGCTGACCGAGGTCCGCGCCGCCGGCGTGGACGAGGCGCAGATCGTCGAGATCATCACGCACGTCGGCATGAACTTCCTGACCAACATCCTGGGCAAGGCCAGCCTGGTCGAGATCGACTTCCCGAGCGTCAAGCTCGAGTTGCCGACGACGGCGTGAGCCGAGCCCGCGGCCACCGCCGCGGGCCTTCGGTTTCCGCCGTCGTCGCACGTCATCGAGCACGCCATCGCGCACGTCATCGCGCACGTGATCGCGCACGTGATCGTCATCGCGGTCGACACCGATCCGCCACCGCCACCGGGAGTCCGCCATGGGACGCGCCTATTCCGACATCACCTTCACGCCCACGGTCCGTGAGGTCCAGGTGGAGAAGGGCAGCCGCGAGCAGTACGCCTTCCTGGACGTGATGAGCGAGCGCGGCGACGTGCTGACGCCGCGCGAGGCCCAGTTCATCGCCGAGGCCGACCACTTCTTCCAGGCCACCGTCAGCGAGACCGGCTGGCCCTACGTGCAGCACCGCGGCGGGCCGAAGGGCTTCCTGAAGGTGCTGGACGCGAAGACCCTCGGCTTCGCGGACTACCGCGGCAACCTGCATTACCTGAGCGTGGGCAACCTGCGGCGGGACGACCGGATTTCGCTGATCCTGGTGGACTTCCCGAATCGCCGCCGCCTGAAGCTGCTCGGGCGCGTGCGCCTGGTCGAGGCCGGCGAGAGCGCCGAGGCCGACGCCGCGATCGCCGCCGTGCGCGACGACAGCTATGGCGCGACGGTCGAGCGGGCCTTCGTCATCACCATCGAAGGCTGGGACTGGAACTGCCCGCAGCACATCACGCCGCGCTTCACCGAAGCGGAGGTCGCGTCGCTGATGGCGCCGATGCGGGCGCAGGTGCAGAAGCTCAAGGCGCAGTTGGCCGAGGCGAAGGCGGCGCTGACCGCCGCAAATGCGGGCGCCGCACCGGGCGCTGTATCGGGCGCCGCACCGGGCGCCGCACCGGGCGCTGCATCGGGCGCTGTATCGGGCGCCGCACCGGGCGCCACATCGGGTAGCGCACCGGGCGCCACATCGGGTGACGCATTCGGTGGCGCGGACGGCGCTCGCTCCGGCGTCACCGAGCCGCTGGTGCTCGGCGACGGCCCGCTCGCGCTGACGATCACCGGCGTGCGGCAGCTGACGCCGTCCGTGCGCGCGTTTGAATTGCGGTCCACCGATGGCTCGGCGTTGCCGGCGGTGATCGCCGGCGCCCACCTGGACGTGCCGGTGCGCCTGGCCGACGGCACGGCGTCGACGCGCAGCTACTCGATCGCCTCGAGCCCGGACCGGACCGATGCCTACGAGATCGCGGTGCAGCGCGAGCCTGACGGCAAAGGCGGATCGACGGCGGCGCACGAGGATTTCGCGCTCGGCGTGCGGCTGAACTGCTCGATGCCGCGCAATCTGTTCGCGCTCGCCGACGATCCTCATGGGTCGGATGACTCGAACGGACCGACACGCCGATCGCGCCGGTCCGTGCTGATCGCCGGCGGCATCGGCATCACGCCGATCAAGGCGATGGCGCATGCGCTGGCCGCGCGGGGCCTGGACTTCGAGCTGCACTACGCGGTGCGTGCCCGATCGCAGGCGGCCTTCCTCGGTGAACTGATCGCCGCCTTCGGCGAGCGCGTGAAGGTCCATGCGAAGGACGAGGGCGGGCGGCTCGATGTCGCGGCGCTGATGCGCGGCCTTGGCGACGACGACCACGTCTACACCTGCGGGCCGACGCGCCTGATCGACGCCGTGACGGCAAGCGCCGCGGCCGCCGGTGTCGATGGTGCGCGCGTGCACGTCGAGAAATTCAGCGTCGACGCGGCCAAGGCCGGTGACCGCGAGTTCGTCGTGCATCTGGTGCGCAGCCGCAAGGACCTGGTCGTGCCGGTGGGCCGGTCGATCCTGGAGGTGGCGGAGGCGCAGGGCGTGCGCGTGCCGGCGTCATGCCGGACGGGCACCTGCGGCACCTGCGCGACGCCGGTGATCGACGGCACGCCCGCGCACCGCGACGAGGTGCTGACCGCGGCGCAGCGGTCGGACGAGCGCCTGATGTGCGTCTGCGTGTCGCGCGCCGAGGGCGAGGCGTTGACGCTGGACCTCTGAGCGCCGCGGGGGACGCGGCCTCGAATCGCACACACCGGGCGCCGCCCGATGGACAAGCGGGGGGCATCGCGCGGAGGATCGCCGTCGCGTGAACCGAGGAGCCTCCGAATGACCGCATCGCGCTGGGCGATCCCCGCCTCTTACTTCAGCATGGTCCTGGGCCTGACGGGCCTGGGCAACAACTGGCGGGTGGCCGCGCGGCTGTGGGGCTTCCCGGCCTGGATCGGCGAGGCGGTGATGGCCGTGGGCGTCGCCGTCTGGGCGGTGCTGGCGATCCGCTTCGCCGCCAAGTGGCTGTTCGCGCGCGACGACGCGCGGGCCGAGATCGCGCATCCGATCCTGTGCTGCTTCGTCGCGCTGGCGCCGGTGGCGACGATGCTCGCGGGCGTCGGGGTGCTGCCGCACGCGCATGCCGCGGGCAGCGTGCTGATCGTCGGCGGCGCGGTGGGTGCGCTGCTCTTCGGCCTCTGGCGCCATGGCGGGCTGTGGCGCGGCGGGCGCGACGAGAAGACGACCACGCCGGTGCTCTACCTGCCGACGGTGGGCACGAACCTGGTGTCGGCGATCGGCATGTCCGCGCTGGGCTGGCCGGAGTGGGGCCAGCTGTTCTTCGGCGCCGGCGTGCTGGCGTGGATCGTCCAGGAATCGATCATCCTGGGCCGGTTGCTGACGGTCGAGCCGCTGCCGGCGCCGCTGCGTCCGACGCTGGGTATCCAGATGGCACCGCCGGCGGTGTCGCTGCTGGCGTACGCGGCGGTGACGGTCGGTCCGCCCGACTTGATCGCGCGGATGCTGCTGGGCTACGCGCTGGTGCAGGCGCTGATGGTGGCGCGGCTGCTGCCGTGGATCCGCCAGCCGTTCACGCTGTCGTACTGGGGCTTCACCTTCGGCGTGACCGCGATCGCGACCGGCACGATGCGCTTCGCCGAGCGCGGCGCTGGCGATCGGCTCTTCGCCACGCTGGCACCGGTGCTGTTCGCGGTCAGCAACGTCGTGGTGATCGGACTGTCGATCGCGTCGGTGCTGTGGGTGCTGAGGTCGGCGGCGCCGCCGACGCCGAACGTGGCGACGACGGCGCGGTGACGATGTCGCTAGTGCAGCGGCAAAGGCATCAGCCGGACCTGCGCGCCATCGGGCAGGTCGCGCAGTTGCCGCCAGAGGTCGCCGCGATACCTCATGCCCTTGACGGCGTCCACGGCGAACAGGTTGGCCACGTCGAACGCGCCGCCGAGGATGAACGGGCGCTTGGGCAGCAGCCGCTTGCCGGCGGGGATCGCACCATGCGCGGCCTGCCACGCGTGGGCGACCGGATGGCCGGTCCATTGGGCATGGTCTGACAGGATGGCGGCCGCCCAGCCGTCCAGGCTGTCCGCCATGACATCGAGGTCTCCTGTTTCCGGCTCGAACGAGACGATCTCCTTGTCGCGGATGCCGAAGAGACCGCCGAAGGCGTCCTCGGCGAAGAAGAAGATTGCGCTCAGGAGGTCCTCGTAGCGATCCCGCCAGGTGTCCTGCGCGTTCCATGCTTGCACGCCGATGACGGGCGCGGCGACGGTCTCGACGGCAGGCAGGACGTGCAGCGCGCTCTCGAACGCAAAGAAGCCGTTCCTCGCGAACAGCAACTGCGCCAACTCTTCATGTCGGGGACCGAGGCTCCGCCATGCGAGAGCGGAATCGGCCGCGTCCAGCGGCGCGGCGGTGGGTGCGGAGGCGAGCGAGAGAAGTCGGGAGGAATGCATTCGCCACGGGTAGATGGGCCCGGGACGCTCAAGAACTCATCCGCTCGATGCGGAACACGAGATCGTCGAAGGGGCCATCGAAGCCGATGTCGTTGCAGCGATAGCGTCGGCCGGTCGGCAGCTCCTCGACCCGCATGCCGGAACTCCAGGATTGCGAGCCGCGTCCGTCGCCGGTGTCCCAGATGTTGTAGAGATGGAGCGCGCCGGCTGAAGTGCCGACGGTGATCTCCACGATTTGCGGCGCGCTGTCCTGCCAGATGTCCATGCTGGGCGCCCGCTGGCCGTTCACGACCAAGCCCGCGTCCGTCATCAGCCACACGCCGTGCCGGCCGCCGGCGCGGGCGCTCTCGAACACCAGGCAAAGACGCTCCCCGTCCGTGACAGGCAAGACCTCCCACTTCACCACGTCAGGCTGACCGGCTTCGGTGAAGGCCTTGCTCATGACGGGTGCCAGGGGCGCAGCAAACGAAGGCTTGTCTTGCATGGTCAGAAGCCCGGGGGTTTGGGGCCGTTGTAGTGCCGGAACGGATCGATTTTTGCATGCTCCCAGGGCCAGACTTCCTGCAGGTTGCTCGGCTGATGGCTGCCTCCCTCGCGTTGGGGCACCTTGTGGTGCAGCTCCTTCGGAACACCGAACTCCTCATGCAGCGGCGGCTTGCCCTCCTTCATCCGCGCCAGGTTCTCGGGGGAGTACTCGCCGGGCTTGGCCTTGTCAGCCTTGCCCTTCCAATAGTCCGAGCGGGCCTTCGACCAACTCGGCTCATCGTCATCGGGATCCGGCGGCGGCGGATTCATGCTGCTGTAGGGCGCCTCGCCGTTCAGCGCATCGCCCTTGTCGCCGGCCGCGACGGACAGGAGTCTGACCCGATCGCTCCAGCGCGGTGGCGCACATAGCGCGCCGGTCTTGCAGGGATCGTTCTGCGCGAAGTTGCCCGGCAGCACGGCCAGCCCGATGACCCAACCGATTGGCGTCAGGGCGAGCCGCGTCGCGGCGCCGGTGATGGTCACCTTGGGCAGCGTGACCGGCGGCGCCCGCAACGCGCCGCCGCTGGACAGGTGACCGAAGCCGATGCCGGCCAGCTGCGGGGTCGAGTTGCCGACGATCACGCTCGGCGGCAGGACCACCGGCTCCTGCTTGTCCTTGTCCTGGGCCTGCAGCAACTGCCCGATGCTGATCCCGTTGACGAAGCCCCCGTCGGACATCATCCGCGGCAGCGGGTCGGCGCTGCTGAAGCCGGTCGGATCGACGAAGGCCAGCGCGTTGTTCAGCACGTAGCTGTAGCGGTTGTATTGCTGGCCGTCGTCCGCGTCCGGCACGGTCGGATCCGCGCTCACCATGCGTCCGACGATCGGGTCGTAGATCCGCCCGTTCAGGTGTACCAGGGCCAGTTGGTCCAATTGCTCCTGCCCCGTGTAGCCGGTGTGGTCCTGGGTGTTCTTCAACGCGCCGAATCCGCTGGCGCCCGCCGGATCGTCCAGCCCGTCGGCACCGCGGCGCCTGCCCCAGGGGTCGTAGCTCAGGCGGTTGAGCAGGTTGCCCGATTCGTCCGCCACCGCCACCAGGCTGCCCAGGTGGTCATTCAGGAAGTAGCGCTGCGCGCGCATCGACTGGTCGCCCGGCGTCACCGCCGTGCCGGTCAGACGTTCCTCCAGGTAGCCCAGTCCCCACGGCATGTAGGCCCGGATGATCGTCCGGTTGGCCGCGACGTCGACCTCCTTCTCCAGACCGCTGGCGTAGTGGATGGTCAGCGTCGGGGCTCCCGGCACCCCGCCCGACATCGGGCTGATGGTCTGGCGCAGCCGCTGTCGGTCCGGTCCGAACGCGAAGGCGGTGCGCTGCACGGCCGCGCCCCCCGACAACCGGTCGATCGTCGCCGCCTGGTCGAAGGAGGTCCATCCATACCGACGCCCCAGCCCCTCGACGAGGTTGCCGTTGTCGTCGTAGCTGAAGGCCGGGTTGCTCACGCCCGCGACCGGGCTGGCAGTCTGGATCGCGCTGAGCGCATGGGGCCGCACGCTGTCCGCGCCGGATGCCGGATAGCTGTACTGCCCCACGCCGGTCCGGCTCACCAGGTTGCCGATCGCGTCGTACCCATAGCTCTTGACCGGCTGCCCGGCCAACTGCGAGCTCGCCAGCCGGTTCAGGCCGTCGTAGCTGAAGACCTCGGTCAGGCTCGCGCCGCCGTTGGTGGCCGACTGCGTGCGCGTGGCCAGGTTGCCCAGCGAGTCGTAGGTGTAGACGTCGTTCTGCCGGTTGTTGGGCGAGCCGCCCATGCCGGCGGCGATGCCTTCCACGCGGCCGGTGTTCGGGTTGATCGTGCGGCGGCGCACCATGCCGTTGCCGAACTCCTCCTCGGTCGGCACGCCGTCGGGGCTCAGCGCCTTGCGCGTCACGAAGGTGCCGCTGCCGCGGTCCGAGAGCCAGATCACGCTCGAGGGATAACCGAAGCTGTTGTAGAAGTAGGCGTAGCCGTTGTTGACCCCGAGCAGCGAATCCAGCGGCCGGCGGCGATGCAGCGTGGCGCCTGGCCGGCCCAGCGCGTCGACGCTGAACTCGGTCACGTAGTTCCAGTCCAGCGTCTCCGTGACGCGGCGGTGGCGGCCGACCGAGTCGTACTCGTGGACCGCGCGGTAGTCCTTGACGCCGCCGAGCCAGGTGGACGCCTCCGCGAGCCGTCCGACGCCGGTGACCGCCGTGTCGAACTCCCAGCGCGCGTCCTGGTCCGGCGCCAGGCGCCGGGTCATGCGGCCGAGCGCGTCGAACTCCATCGTCGTGACCTGCCCCTTGGCATTGGTCTGGCGATACACCTGCCCGAGCGGATCGATCGCGAAGACGCGCTGGCCGAGGTCGGGATCGACCAGCCGGGTGCGGCGCCCGAGCACGTCGCGCTCGATGCGGATCGCGTTGCCGCGCGCGTCGATCACCTTCACCAGCGCGCTGAAGCCATCGTTGACGAAGGTCGTGGTGAAGCCGTCCTCGTCGCGCACGGTGCGCAACGGGCCCATGCCGTCGCGCACCTCCACCCGCCGCTGACCCTTCGCGTTGACGCGCGTCAGGGTCAGGCCGGAGAAGGTCTGCGTGCTGAGGTCCGTGCCGCCGGCGGCGTTGGGGGTGCGGATCTCGATGGCACGGCCCAGGTCGTCGTAGGCGAACCGGACGAAGACCGGCGTGGCGCCGACGAAGCGCGAGCGTGACACCCGGTCCAGCCGCCCCTTCTCCTCATAGATTCGGTCCGCGACGATCTGCTCGCCCTTGAAGCCCCAGGTGCGGGTCTGCACGCGACGGTCGAGCGCGTCGAAGAACTCCTCGAGAGGCACCTCGCGCTGCGTCGTGCCGAACCACGACTGGGTGACCAGCACCCGCTGCGCGCCGTTGGCGCAGCTGTCCACGCACCCTCGGTAGGCATAGGTCTGGCTGCTGCCGTCGGCCCGGTCCTCCCTTGTCTTGCGGCCCCATGCGTCGTAGGTCCAGTTCGTGGTCAGGTTGTTGGGGCCCGTCAACGACAGCAGCACGCCGCGGCCGTCGTCATAGACGCGCGTCTCCTTGTGGGACTTCGCGTTCAAGGTCTCCAGGACATAGCGGAACCGCGGGTCGTAGGTGAATGTCTCCAGGTCGCGCACGACGTCCAGGCCGGTCTGCGGATCCCGGTACAGCACCTGCCGCTTCGTCGGGACGCCGGTGCCGGGGTCGCGCGTGGTCACCTCCGCGCTGCGCACGGTGTTGATGTCGCCCTCGGGTTCCGTGGTCCGCCGCACGAGCTGGCCGAAGGCGTCGTACTCGAAGACCGTCGTCCGCGTCACTGCCTGGGCTGCGGCGCCGGCACCCACCAGGCCCGCGGCGGCCGCGACCGCCAGGTGCCCCAGGGACCTGGCCAGAGACCTTGCCAGGACAGTCGATCGCTGTCTCGCCTGCATGGAAACCCCCTTGTTGTCGGATTGCACCGGCGTCATGGCCGCGCTCACGGGCACACCTGTCCGGACGGCGGGCTGGTCGACCGCATGTTCATCGTCATGTCGAGGCTGGTGGCACGGCCCAGGGCGTCGGTGACGACGACGCGATAGACCGCGCTGCCCCATTCGCAGGCCACGGTCATCCGCGTGGACAGGGACGCGGTGGCGGACGTCGGGTTGGTGATGAAGGCGGCCGTGTTGTTGGAACTGAGCGAGGACCACTGGTACGTGAACGGAGCCAGCCCGTCGGTGACGTTGGCGGTGACGTTGACGTTGTAGGTCGGCAGCCCCTTGCCCGTGAACGAGATCGGGAAGACCGGCGAACTGGCGACGCTGGGCGGCGGCGGATAGACCCGCAGGTTCACCGCCACGCTGCCCGTCACGCCGCCTGCGGGAGTCGCCGTCAACGTACCGGCGTAGATCGACGGGGCCGTGCCGGTCGTGACGGTGACCGTGCCGCAGGCCGCTCCCGCGCCGCAGGCGCCGGTCGGCCCGGCGACGGACACCCCCGCCGGCGCGCCATAGCTGATCGATCCGGTCGCGGTCTGGCCGACGTTGCTCACCGTGCACTGCATCGTCGCCGCGGTCGGCGCGGTTGTGGGCGAGGTCACGGCGCAGTTGCTGAAGGCCAGCTGCGGCTGCGTCAGCACCTGCAGGTTCACCGCCAGGCTCGCGCCGCCGCCGGCGTTGGGCGTGGCGGCGAGCGTGCCCGTGTAGGCGCCGGCCGCCGTGCCCGTGGTGACCGTCACGGTGCCGCAGGCGGCCCCGCCCGCGCAGGCGCCTGTCGGCCCGGACACGGAGGCTCCGGCGACCGCGCCGTAGGTGATCGAGCTCACGCCGGCCTGGCCGCTGTTGCCGACCGTGCAGCTCATCGAGGCGGCGGACGGCGTCGTGGTGGGCGAGTTCACCGCGCAGTTGGCCAACGTGAGTTGCGCCGGTGTCAGCACGGTCAGGTTGATGGGCGTCTGCGCGGCGCCGCCGGTGTTGGGGTTCGCGCTCAGGGTGCCGGTGTAGGTGCCCGCGGCAGTTCCGGTGGTGACGGTCACGGTGCCGCACGCGCTCTGGGCGGCGCAGGCGCCGGTGGGGCCGCTGACGCTCGTGCCGGGCGCGCCGGCGTAGCCGATGGACGCCACCGAGGTGCCGCCCGTGTTGCTCACCGTGCAGGTCAGTCGCGCGGCGGAGGGCGCCACCGTGGGCGAGGTCGAGGAGCAATTGCCAAGCGCGAGCTGACCCGGCGTGTACACCCACAGGTTGACGGTGGCGGTGCCGGCGATGCCGGCGTCCGGCGTGGCCGTCAACGTGCCGGTCGTGTTGCCCGCCGCGGTGCCGGTCGTGACCGTGACGGTGCCGCACACCGCGCCGGGATCGCACCGGCCGGTGGGGCCGGCGATCGTGGCGCCGGAGACGCCGCCGTAGCTGATCGACTGCGCGGCCACCTCGCCGGCATTGCGGACCCGGCAGGACAAGGTCGCCGGCGTCGGCGTGACCGTTCCCGAGTTGGCCGAGCAGGTGTCCAGCACGAGCGTGGCCGGAGCGCGCACCAGCAGGCTCACGTTCGCGGAGCCGGGCGTGCCGAGGGTCGGCGTGGCAGTGATCGCACCGGTGTACTGGCCGGCCGCGGTGCCGCTCTGCGCGGTCACCGTGCCGCAGTCGGCGGTGCCCGCGGGGCAAGTCGCGGGGCCGGTGACGGTGACGTTGGCCGGCCCGCCGTAGACGATGCCGCTGGCGGGTGTCTGGCCCGTGTTGCCGAGCTTGCAGGTGGTCACGTCCCGGTTGGGCGCGACGGCGCCCGGACCGGCCACGCATCGCGTCAGCGTGAGCGCCGGCGCGACGAGGCCGCCGGCGCCCGCCGGCGCGGTCTTCGTCACCTGCTGGCGCGTCTTGAGCCCGAGCAGCCAGTCGGCGACGCGGTTGTCGTACTGCGCCGTCGTGCGTGAGCTCCACACCGCGCCGCCGGGCTCGGTGACGGTTTCCGTCACGCTCGTGAGGTTGCCGTAGGCATCGATGCCGCCGTCGTCCACGGCTTGCGTGACGGTCGGCAGGGGCGTGCCGTCCAGGTCGCGCTCGGTGGTCGTGCCGGACTTCGCGTAGGTGTGGACCGTGCCCGTGCCCGTGTCCAGCCTCGCCGGCGTGAAGTTCTCCTGCGACAGCACCACGCCGTTGGCATGCGTGCGGGTGCGGGAGAGTACGGCGCCGGTGTAGGGGAAGGCCTGCGACATCGTCGTCACCGTGGTGGTGTTGCGGGTCCGGTCGATCTCGGTGACGCGCGAGAAGCCGTTGCTGCCGCGGCCGCGCAGGTCGATCTGGGCGCCGGCATAGCGATAGTCCTTGGCGAACCATCCGCCCAGCCCGTTGCTCGTCTCCAGGCGGGACAGCACCGCCTGTCCGGCTGTCACGCGCCGAGCGGGATAGGCGACGAGCGGACCGGCTTCGTGGACCGTCGGATCGTCCAACCCGGCATAGGTGAAGCGCACGGAACGGCCGCCGCCCTCGTCGACGCGTTCGAGGAGGTCGACGTAGCGGCCCGCGCCGGTGAGGCGCACGTCCCAACGCGCGGGATTTCCGTTGGCGGCGGGCTCGTACAAGGCTCGGTCGAGAAGGCCGTCGCCGTTGAAGTCGCCCACCAGCGTGGCCATCTGAAACGCGCCCTGGAAGGGCGGGCCGGTCAGCGTCGCGCACGGCGTGACCGCTGTGTCGGACAGCTGGCACAGGTAGCCGTAGCCGAAGCCGTCGATGCGGCCGTCGCGGTCCTGGTCCGCCAGCGCTTCGAACGGCATCTGGGTGGCCGAGGCGTAAGGCCGCGTCGTGCAGACCAGCGACACGCCCGTCGAGCGGCAGATCTCCATCTTCGGCTGGAGCGGATCGCTGGTCCCGACCACCGCGGCGGTGTCGCCGTAGGCGCCAAAGGGATCGGCGTTGTAGTCGGCGACCAGCGACTGGCCCGGCTGCAGCGGACCCAGCGCGATGCCCGCGCTGGCGGCCGCCGGCCAGGCAGCGAACCCGCCGTCCACCGCGACGTAGGCCTGCCAGTGGCCGGAGGCCGGCGTGCCGGTCCGCATGTTGTATTTGATGATGTCCGGCCTGCCGTCGCCGTTCAGGTCACCCAGCCGCTGAACGATCCGCGTGCGCAGCTCGGGGTCGTCGCCCATCTGCAGCGCGGCGCCCAGGTTGGCCTGGGCCATGCAGGGATCGAAGCCGGTCCCGTTGGAGCGGCAGAGGTAGCCGCCATAGAAGTCCAGCACCAGCAGATCGTCCCGGCCGTCGACGTCCATGTCCGCGACCAGGTAGCGCTGGGCGCTCTTGCCGGCCGTCTGCGCGGACCAGGCCTGGCAGGCAAAGCCGCTGCCGGTGGACAGGCACACGGTGTAGTTGCCCTTGACGTTGAACTCGGTGGGCAGCAGGGCGATGTCGGAACGACCGTCGCCGTTGAAGTCGCCGACGAGCGCCTCCTCTGACCGGCCCGCGACGGCGGGCCAGGATTGGCAGTTGAAGGTCGTCTTCGCGGCCAGGCAGACCTTCCAGGCGCTGCCGCCGTCGGCGTACAGCAGGTCGGTGGCGCCGTCGCCGTTGAAGTCCCCCATCAGCGTCTTGGCCTTCACCTGCTCCGACGGGATCGGTTGCTTGGCGGTTGATTCGATCGTGATGGCCGGCCCGCCCCAGATGCCGCTGCCGGCGGCATAGGAGGTATTGGCCGCGGGATCGCGCGTCGTCCAACTGAAGGTGGTGGCCGGAAGGCAACTGCCCTGCGCGTCGCAATCGGAGACGCCGACGACCAGCGAGCGGCCCGAGGTGGGGCTAACGGCGTAGGCGATCCGGACTTCCCGGACCAGGTCGCCGCCGGCGCCCGCGCCATCCGTGTTCTTGACGGTCCGGATCGCGGTCAGCCGGCGCGTTCGTTGCATCAGCGATCCCATCACGTGTCCGTTCCACGGGTCGGGCCGCGTCTCGTAGACGAAGCGCACCGCGTTGTAGGTCGGCGTCGCCGTGCGCAAGTTGCCGGTGTAGCGCACGCGTGCCGGGTAGAACTCGCCGGTCGCGTTGTTCTCCTCGTAGTCGATGTCGTAGTAGTTACCTCGGCGGTCCTGCACGCGGGACAGCGCCCAGGTGTGGATGGCTGTCTTGCCCTGGGCCTCGATCCGGGAGTCGTCCGTCCCGCCGTAGGTGTGGATCAGTCCATCCCTGGAGCGCACCGTGAAGCTGGTCGGACCGGCCGCGGGATTCGTGCCGGTGCTGGTCACCTGGTTGAACTGGTCGAGCTCGGTCCGGTACTCGGCCACCGCGCCATGCGTGCCGGAGCGCAGCATCAGGCGCTGGCCGTCGAGGCAGAACTGATCGACGGCGGTCAGGTCCACGCCACGATGCAGCCCATCCTGCGCGAGCGTCTTGCCGCAGCGGGTGATCTGCGACAGGCCGCCGATGGCCCAGCCCCGTCCCAGCAAGCCTTCCTCCGCGCGGCTGGCATAGGCGAGTTGCAGGGTCGGCACGATGCCGGCGGTGCCAGGCGGCAACTGGACCGGGATCACGTAGGCGGCGTCGCCGGTGGGCAAGGCCCCCTCGTTGCCCTTGATGCCGCCCACCAGCGCGGGACCGGCCAGGTTGGGAGGCGTCAGCGTGACCGCTTGCGCGAAAACGGCGCCCGCCAGACCGGTGGCGATGAGCCCGGCAGCGAAGCGCGCGGCGAGGACGCGGCGGCGCGAGGCGCCGGGCAAGAGATCGACACGACGCGGACGCGCTTTGGCCGCTTCGAGACGCTGGTCGTCGTCACGCTGCATGAATCCCCCTGCAAGGCTTCTTTGCCGAGGATTTGAAGCGTTGGCGCGGCACGCGCGGAGCGCACGAACCCGTAATGAAAGATGCCGTGGCAGCCACGGCGTGGAACCGGCATTTGCGCGCCGGTGCGCGCCTGCCCGCGCGCGTTTTCAACAATGGACAAGACCTGTCACCACCCCCGGAGGTAGGAACTTGTCACTGGACCAGGGCTCAACGGGGCGATGCCGATTCAAGCACGGCGTAGCCCGCACCGGAAGGGGGCGAAAACGTCTTCCCGGCGATTCAGATCAGCCGCTCGCCCGCCGCGCGGGCGCGCTTGTGGAGCGCGGTGTAGGGCGCTTCGTCGTTGAAGATGTGGATCGTCGCGGGCCAGCCTTGCTGCACCAGCTCCTGCAGCGCGGACTCGCGCTTGCTCGCGCGCGTCCAGCGCGAGAACCGGACCACGATCATCAGTGCCACCGCGTCCGGATCCGCCGGGATCCGGCGACGCGCGATCCAGGCCTCGTGGATGGCCGGCTTCACCGCCGCCACGCGGGCACGCGCTTCCTCCAGCGCCTCGGGCGACAGGCCGCTGCCCATCGCCTCGGCCTTCGGGTCCAGCCGGGCGACCTGCTGGTCACGCGTGGCCTCCCACTCGCCGCGCTGCTGCCAGCGCTGCGCGTACTGCTCGGCGCGCGGGTCCTTGCGCTGCTTCAGGAATTCATAGGCCCGCTCGCAAGCGGGGCGCACCGCGTCGCCGTCCAGCGCCATCGTCCGGTCGAGCAGCGCCAGGCCGGTCTCGTCGTCCTTGTCCAGGCGCAGCAGCGCTTCCAGGTAGAGCGCGCCGGCACGGTCCGGATGGGCCGCGTTGAAGGCGGCCACGGCGCTCAGGTGATCCTCGTCCGGCAGCAGCTGGGCGTTCAGGCGCAGCAGTTCGAAGGCCTCGTCGACGCTGCGTTCGGGCAGGGCCCGCAGCGCGTCGGCGCGTTCGCGCAGGCTGGCCCAGTGGCCGTATTGATCGCGCCAGCCCAGCGCGATGTCGTCGCGCCAGCGTTCCTGCAGGTCGCGGCGCAGCGCGGGCAGGGCGTCGCCGAGCCAGGTGCCGGCGGCGGAGGCCGCGGGCGAGGCCGGCATCGCCACGGGCAACTGGTCCAGTTGCGCATCCGCCAGGCCCAGCGCCAGCAGGCGCTGGCGCAGCGACGGGTGGGTGTCGGCGACGCCGGGATCGCGCGCGAGCGCCGCGCGCAGGTCCTTGTCCGCCAGCTCCGGCGCCTGCGGCGCGAGCGCGGCGCGGGCCCAGCGTTCCGAAAGGTCCGACGGCGGCGTCTTCTCGGAACGCGCGGTCTTGAAGGTGTCGGTCAGGAAGCGGTCGTAGCTGCCGCCGCTGACGTTGACGCGCTTGAGCGCCGAGGCCGCCGCCGCGGCGCCGACCAGTTCCGCGGAGGCGGCGTCGGCCTGGTACTCGTTGGCGCGGGCCAGGACGAAGGTGTAGGCGTTGAAGTAGGGCGCGTACCAATCGACCGGCTTGCGCAGCAGCCGTCCGGTCCAGCCGGACCATTGCTCGGCCAGGGCCTGGATCGTGCCCCACGACAGCCGCAGCCGGTAGATGAAGGCGCCGAAGCGGCCGTGCGCGCCGGCGAGATGCCCGTATTCATGGGCGACGACGGCCATCGCCTCGTCCGGCGTCGAGGACTCCAGCAGCGGCAGTCCCAGCAGCAGGTAGTTGCGCGGGAAGCCGATCAGCCCGAACAGCGGGCGCTGGACCACGGCCGCGTTCATGTCGTTGATCAGCAGCACGTGGTGGAAGCGCGGGCCGCGCATGCGACGGCGCATGTCGTCGAGCGCGGCGAACAGCGCGGGCGCCTGCTGCCGGGTGACCGGCAGGCCGGTAGGCGCGGGCAGCCGCACGAACAGCGCGGAGAACGAGGCCTTCACCAGGAACCACAGCGGGAAGGCCAGCAGGATCAGCAGCTTGCCGAGCTTGAGCAGCAGGATCAGCGCACCGCCGCCGGTCGTGATCAGCAGCCAGGCGAAGCCGGCCAGCAGCACCAGGCCCAGCCCGGCGAAGGACAGCAGCACCGCCAGCAGCGCGAAGCCCGCCAGCGCCAGCAGCGCCACCTTCATCTTGTAGGCCTCGGGGGCCTGTTCGCTTTCCCGCTCGAGGCGGGCCACCATCTGCTCGAAGTCGGCAGTGTTCATCGTCAATCCCTCCCTCCGGATCCGGGGCCGGATTTTGCGGTGAACGCGCCGCGAAGAGGGGCCGGACGGGGGCGGGCTTTCCCGGGCCGGCCGTGCCGGATCGCACGCGGTGGGCGATCAGCGGTCGGCGGACGATCCGGGCGGGCGTCGCGAGCCGCTGGTCGACCTCAGATCTGCGACTCCCACGGCCGCGACAGCCGCATCGCGCCGTTGATGATCCCCACCATCGAGTAGGTCTGCGGGAAGTTGCCCCACAGCTCGCCGGTGACCGGGTGCGTGTCCTCGGACAGCAGGCCCAGGTGGTTCCGCGCCGCGAGCAGCGCCTCGAAGATGTCGCGCGCCTCGTCGACGCGGCCGATGCGCGCGAGCGCGTCGATGCGCCAGAACGCGCAGATGTTGAACGAGGTCTCGGGCTTGCCGAAGTCGTCGGGCGCCTCGTAGCGGCGCATGTAGGGCCCGTCGCACAACGAGGCCTCCAGCGCGTCGACGGTGCTGATGAAGCGCGGGTCGCGCGGGTCGATGAAACCGACCTCCGTCATCAGCAGCACGCTGGCGTCGAGGTCCTTGCCGCCGAAGCTCTCGACGAAGGCCTTGCGGTGGTCGCTCCAGGCGTTGTCCAGGATCTTGCGCTTGATGAGGTCCGCGCGGTCCTGCCAGAGCGCCGCGCGCTGCGGCAGCCGCAGCACCCGCGCGATCTTGGCCAGGCGGTCGCACGCGGCCCAGTTCATCAGCACCGACGAGGTGTGCACCCGCGCCCGCGTGCGCAGCTCCCACATGCTGGCGTCGGGCTTGTCGTGGATCGCGAAGGCCTGCTCGCCGGCGCGCTCGAGCAACGCGAACTCGTCGATGCCGGCGCGCTGGTGCAGCCGGTGGTCGAAGAAGGCTTGCGCGGAGCCGAGCACGATGTTGCCGTAGACGTCGTGCTGGAAATGCTCGAAGGCCTGGTTGCCCGCGCGCACCGGGCCCATGCCGCGGTAGCCGCGCAGGTGCGGGACCAGGTACTCGGTCAGCTTGGCCTCCAGCCCGATGCCGTAGAGCGGCTGCACGTGGCCGTCCTTGGACTGGCCGATGATGTTGCGCATCCAGCGCAGGTAATCCTCCATCGTGCCGGTCTCGGACAGGCTGTTGAGCGCGCGCACGACGAAGAACGCGTCGCGCAGCCAGCAGTAGCGGTAGTCCCAGTTGCGCTGCGTGTGCGGCGCCTCCGGCACGCTGGTGGTCATCGCGGCGACGATGGCGCCGGTCTCCTCGAAGAGGCACATCTTGAGCGTGATCGCGGCGCGGATCACCGCTTCCTGCCATTCCAGCGGGATGGCCAGCCGGCGGGTCCAGTCGCGCCAGTAGGAGACGGTCTTCTCCTCGAGCTGCCGGGCGATGTCCTCGACGCTGCGGTCCAGCGTCTCGTCGGGACCGAAGATGAAGCTCATCGGCATGTCCAGCGCGAAGGGGGTCTCTTCCTGGACGTAGGTCAGCGGCGCGTTGGTGGTCAGCCGGATGGTGCCCTCCGGGCTGACGAAGCGCAGGTGGTTGCTGCCGCGCGTGCGGGCCGGGTGCGCCGAGCCCCACTGGATGACCGGGCGCAGGACCACGCGGATGCGGGGATGGCCCTGCAGCGGACGCATGCGGCGAACCAGCATCATGGGCCGGTAAGGCCGGTCGTTGAGGAAGAAGCGCGGCATGAAATCGGTGATCTCGATCGCGTTGCCGTGCGCGTCGTAGAGCCGGGTGCGGAGGACCGCGGTGCCGTGGTCGTAGGCCTGCTCGCTGCGGGCGAAGTCTTCCAGCACGACCTGGAACGTGCCGTCCAGGCCGATGCCGTCGGGGGAGTCGATCAGCGCATGGAACACCGGATCGCCGTCGAAGCGCGGCGCGCAACACCAGACGACGCGGGCGCGGTCGTCGATCAGCGCGCTGACGGCGCAATTGCCGACCAGGCCGAGTTTCAGAGAGGCTGCGTCCATCGGGTCCTCCTTGTTCGACGTTATCGCGATGCATCCCGGGACGGGGAATGGGCAGGGAGCAAGGGGCGTTCCCGGCCGAGGCGCCGATTAAGCTCCGCTTCCTGGCAAAGAGATCGTCATGAACGGTAACGAGTACATCGCCGCGCTGGCTCGCGCGAATCCGGACCTCGCGCTCGCGGAGGTGCTCGCGGCGGAGCCCGCGACCTTGGCGCGCTTGCGGCAACTGCCGGTGGATTTCTCGTGGGAGCCCGACACCCGCGACGGGTGGTACCTGCTCGCGTCGCGGTCAGGCTGGGAGTTCTTCTTCCAGGAGCGCGGCGCGGCCACGCACGGCGAGTCGTTCCGGACGCTCGCCGAGGCCGTCGCGTGGGGGCATGCGCAGGGGCGGGTGTAGTCGACGGCTACCTGAACTTCAGGTCCTGCCACAACGTCGTCGAGCCGATCTCGCGGATCTCGAGCCGGTTGCCCGATTCCTTCTGCATCTGCGCTTCGGTCTTCTTGCGCCAAGCGAGGTACTCGTCGTTGCGCTTCTCGCTTTCCGGGCCGGAGACGAGACGCTCGGTCATCACGATCAGATAGAAGTCGGGCTCGCCCTTGCGCGGGTGCACGTTGCCCAGGACCATGTAGCCCTTGATCCAGCCCCTGGACTTGGCGAACTCCTGGTCCGCCTTCCAGTCCTTGGCCAGGAACTCGGCATAGGACAGCGCGCCGCCGTCCTTCAGATGCACGCCGGTGACCTCCCAGTAGTCGCCCATCACGAGCGGCCAGTCGCCCGCCAGCGCGGGCGCCGGAGCGATCAAGGTCACGCAGCAGAGACTCGCGGCCAACAACGCCTTCACGACGATCTTCTTCATCGCATCCTCCGTTCCACTCCCGGGTCGAGAGCCAAAGAACTTAGGCGACCGCACGGGAAAGCGATGCCCCTAACTTCGCAGGGCGACGGCATCCAACGCTTGCACAATCAGGAAAGTATTGACTACACTTTCCGCCATAGGAAACTGTTGAGGAATGCCACGATGTCGCTGAGCCCGCACTTCCATCCGCGCTATCGCCCGGCGATGGAGGCCTGACATGCCTCGCGCATCTGCCGTCACGGGCGCCGTGAAGTCGCCACCCCCGATCGATCCCGATCTGCTGGATCGCCAGTTCTTCGCGCTGTCCGACGCCACGCGGCGGCACATGCTCGACCAACTCGGCATCGGGCCGGCCTCGGCCACAGCCCTGGTGGCACCGCTGGGCATCGCGATGCCGTCGGCGGTCAAGCACCTCGCGGTGCTGGAAGCCGGCGGGCTCGTCGCCTCCGAGAAGTCCGGTCGCGTGCGCACCTATCGCCTCGTCCCGGAAGCCTTCACCGCGATGGACCGATGGGTCGCCCAACGCAAGGCCGACCTCAACGCGCAGTTCGACCGCCTCGACGCCTACCTGGCCGCCGAATCCCCGAAGAGGAAATGAGATGACGCCGATCCCCACCATGCACACCAGCTTCGTCATCGAGCGCACCTTCCGCGCCAGCCCCGCCGCGGTCTTCCGCGCCTGGGCCGACCCCGAGGCGAAACGGCAATGGTCCGATTGCCATCCGGAGAACGTCGTCCACTACAGCCTCGATTTCCGCCCGCTCGGTCGCGAGTCGTATCACGCGCGGCATACCGAGTTTGGCGAGCAGGTCGTCGAGAAGGTCTTCTTCGACATCGTCGACGACCGGCGCATCGTCTTCGCCTACGACATGGCGATCGGTGGACGCAAGCTGTCGGCGTCGCTGGTCACCGTGGAGTTCGAGGCCGTGGACGCCGGCGCGCGCATGGTCTACACCGAGCAGCTCGCCTACTTCGACGGGCATCGCGATGTCGAGCAGCGCATCCAGGGCACGGAGGACGGGCTGGGCCGGCTTGGGCTGATGGTGGAGACCGGCCCGGGGCTCGCGCAGTAACACGTGGCCGTCGGCCGAACCTTCAGTCCTCGATCCAGCGTAGCGCCGGCTCCGGGATCGCGACCTGGAGCACACTGCCCGGCGACAGTTCGGCGTCCTCGTGCCGTCGCCACATCGTGAGCGTCTGGCCGCCCGGGCCTTCGAGCTCGCAGGCGACGCGCTGCTGGCCCGGGTAGCTCGCGCGCAGGACCGCGTCGAAACCGAGCGCGCCGCAAGGCACCGCGCCTGTGCCCGCCGTGGTGCCGTTCAGCGTCAGCGCCTCCACCGGCGCGATCCAGTGACCCGTGTCGCGGCGCCATCCACCATCCAGCGTCGTCGCGTCGAGCCGGTTGAACATGCCCAGGAAATCCGCGACCCGACGATTCGCCGGCGCGCGGCCCAGCTCGCGCGGCGACGCGCATTGCGCGATGACGCCGTCGAACATGACCGCGACGCGGTCGGCGATCTCGAAGGCCTCCTCGCGGTCGTGCGTGACGATCACGCAGCTCTGGCCGAGCTGGCGCTGCAACTGCCGGAACTGCCGCCGCAGCGGCAGCCGGAAGTGCTCGTCGAGCGCCGAGAACGGTTCGTCCATCAGCAGCAGCATCGGCCGTGTCGCCAGCGCCCGGGCCAGCGCCACGCGTTGCCGCTGGCCGCCCGACAGCGCCTGCGGCAACCGGTCCGCCAGCGCCTTCAGGTCGATCAGCGCGAGCAGCTCCTCGGCGCGCGCGTCCGCGACCGCGGCGTCCTCGCCGCGCGCCAGCGGACCGAAGCGGATGTTCTCGCGCACCGACAGGTTGGGGAACAGCGCGTAGTGCTGGAACACCATGCCGATGTCGCGTTGCTGCGGTGGCAGCGATTGCACGTGGCGGCCGTCCATCGCGATCGAGCCCTCGTCCAGGCGCTGCAGCCCGGCGATCGAGCGCAGCAGCGTCGTCTTGCCGCAGCCCGACGCGCCCAGCAGGGCGACCACCTCGCCCCGCGCCAGCGTCAGGTCGATGCCGCGCAGCACCGGCCGGCCGCCCAGCGCGAGCTGCGCGCCGCGGATCGCGAGTTGGGCGGCGCGCGTCGCGTCCGCCTCGGCGGGCCGCGCGGTCGCCGGCGACGTATCGGCGGACGAGTCGCTGGCGGTATCGGAAGGGGAAACGGTCGGCGTCATCGGTCGTTCTTCGAGGTCAAGCGGCGGCGGTCCAGCGCCGCGTCAGCGCGGCCACCGCCGCGACGATCGCGCCCACGCCGGCGAAGGCCAGCACCATCAGCGCGGCGGCCTGGTGGCCGTTGGCGTTGCGCAGGCTGTTCATCAGCGGCTGCAGCAGTTCCAGTTGCCCGCCGAGCAGCAGGTTGGCGATCGCGAATTCCATCGCCGCCGTCACCCACGCGAGGAGGAAGGCCGCCAGCAGCGCCGGCGCCAGCATCGGCAGCAGCACGCGGCGCACCGTCAGCGCGTCGCTGGCGCCGAGCGTGCGGCCGGCTTCGATCAGCGAGGCGGCGTTCAGCTGCGCCAGCGCCGATTGCAGCGTCTTGTGGATCAGCGGGAACAGCGTCGGCGCGACCACCGCCACGTAGACCAGCGGCAAGGGCAGCCAGCCACCCCAGCGGCCGACGAAGAGCTCCAGCGCGCTGATCGCGATCACCACCGGCGCGATCGCGAAGGGGAGCAGCGCGACCAGGTCGAGCGTGCGTCGCAGCGCGCGCGCCTTGGGATCGGTATCGAGTTGCGCGGCGAGCGCCGCCGGGATCGTCGCCAGCGCGCCGAAGAGCAACGCCAGCGTCGCGCTCGCCAGCGCCAGCAGCGCCGTGCGCAGCACCGCGCCCTGCACGCGCGGATCCAGCACCGCCTCGGCGATCCAGCGCAGCGTCGGGTCCTCCGGCCACCAGTGGCGGTCCCAGCGGCCGGTGAGGCCGTACAGCAGCAGCGCCGCCATCGGCACCAGCACCGCGATCAGCAGCGCCGCCAGCGCGAGCGAGGACCACGTCGGGCGGAGCCAGGGAGGCCGGGCCTTCATGCGTGCCCCCTGCGCAGCCGCGCGGCCACCCAGCGCGTCAGGCCGAGCACCGCTGCCAGCATCGCGAACAGCACCAGCGCGAGCAGCGCCGACAACTCGGGCTGCGAAAAGATGTCGCCGCTGACCAGCGCGGCGATCCGCACCGCCAGCACATGCGCCGCCGTGCCGCTGATCGCGAACGGCGTCGCGAAGGCCGCGGCCGCGTTGGCGAACAGCAATCCGAAGACCTCGACCCCGCTGGGCAGCATCAGCGGCAGGCCGACGCGCCGCCAGTACAGCACCGGCCCGGCGCCCAGCGTGGCCGCCGCGTCCTGCAGCGTGGCGTCCAGCATCTTCACCGGCGCGATCAGCAGCAGCGCGGCCAGCGGCGCCTGGAAGCAGACATACGCGAGCAGCAGGCCGCCCGGGCCCTGCAGGTCGATCCACGGCGCCAGGCCGAGCGCCTGCAGCGTGACCGTCACCACGCCCTGCGCGCCGAACAGCAACAGCAGCGCCCCCGCCAGCGGCACGCCGGAGAAGTTTGCGCCCAGGCTGGCGAGCAGCGTGACCGGTCCCGCCATCCGCGGCAGGCGCAGTAGCGCGATCGCGGCGCCCAGGCCGATCGCCAGGCCGATCAGCGCCGACAGCGCGCTCAGCCACAGCGTGTTCCAGGCCGCCTCGAGGTAGTAGCCGTCCGCCGTCAACTCGCCGATCGCGCAGCCGTCGCCGTGCGACACGCAGTCGCCCAGGATCGCCACCGCGCGCCAACCGAAGGGCAGCACCAGCGCGGCGCCGGTCAGCAGCAGCAGCGGTCCGGCGCAGCGCCAGGCGTTGCGCGCGTTCAGCGGCATGCGGCCGGATCCTCGTGGGCCGTCCCCGCCACCGCCGCGATCGCCGCGGCCGTGGCTCCCAGGCGGTCCGCGCCGGCGCGGTCGGCGATCGCGCGCTCGGGCATCGCGGCGGGCAGGCCGAGCCGCTCCAGGATCCATCCCGCCACGCCGGTCTGCCGATCCGGCAGCTCCAGCCCGACCGCGCCGTCGTGCGGCGCCCAGACCAGCGGCACCTCGCGCTCGACTGGCAGCGGTCCGCCATGCATGCGGTCCGCGTGCATGCCGTGGTCGCTGGTGAGCAGCAGGTCGAACCCGTCCGCATGCCAGCGCGGCAGCAGCTGCGCGAGCAGCATGTCCAGCTTGCGCGCGCTCATCGAATACTGCGTCGACTCGCCGCCATGCAGGTGGCCGGCGAGGTCCGGCCCCATCGGATGCACGAACAGCAGCGCCGCGCCCGGCGCTTCCGCCAAATGCGCGCGCCGCAGCGATTCGGCGTCGGCCAGCAGGTGGCTGTCGGGATAGTCGTCCTCCCAGTACCAGCGCGCGCCGGCCACGCCCAGTCCGGGCAGGACCTGGTCGCGATGGCGCAGCGGATCGAAGACCTGTCCGGCCAGCAGCTCGTAGAACCAGTGGTACGCGGCGATCGCGCTCGGCACCTTGGCCGCGCCCAGGCGCTGGAACAGGTGGCGCTCCAGCCGCTGCCCCGCCTGTCCGTTGCCCAGGATGCCGTGGGTCAACGGCGGCTCGCCGTTGATCACCGTCGCGTACAGCGGCCGCGACAGGCTCGGCAGCTCGCAGCGCAGCGAGCGCCATTGCGCCCGGCCCGCCTCGTTGAGCGCCTGCAGGTAACCCATGTAGTCACGCGCGGTATCGGCGCGCAGCCCGTCGGCCAGCAGCACCACCAGCTTGCGCGAACGGCTCGTCCCCGCCGGTGCCGTCGCATCGCCCGCGCGGCCGTCCGGCGCATCGAGCCTCGATGTCCCCATCGATCCCCCCATCGGCCCGGTCATCGGTCCGCTCATCGAGCCGCTCCCAGCACCTCGCGCTGCCACGCGCGCGGCAGCTTCTTGACTTCCTCGGTCCAGACGGCGGGCTTGAGCGCGCGCGACTTCGCGTACTGCGCCTCGGGCACCAGCAGCGCCTTCAGGTCGGGCGGCAGCTTCAGCTGCGCGATCCGGATCGGCCGCGCGTGGCCGCGCGCCAGGTTCATCTGGCCGGCGTCGCTGAAGATGTACTCGCGCGCCAGCATCGCCGCGTTCGGATGCGGCGCCCAGCGGTTGACGATCGTCGTGTAGCCGCTGGTCACCGAGCCGTCGGACGGGATCAGCACCTCGTAGTCGGCGGCATTGGGGAGCTTGGCGCGGTAGGACAGCGCGTTGAAGTCCCACAGCAGGAAGACGTCCGCCTCGCCGCGCTCCATCAGGGCCGGCGTCGCGTTGGTGCCGATCAGCCGCTTGTCCCTGGCCAGCGCCGCGAAGGCCGCCAGCGCCGGCTGCAGCCGCGTCTCGTCGCCGCCCAGCGCCACCGCCGCGGCCAGCACCGCCGCGTTGGACTGCGCCGCGCGGCCGACCTCGCCGATCATCACGCGCGCCTTCGACGCGAACAGCGCCTGCCAGCTGCGCGGCACGTCCTTCACCCGCTGCCGATGCACCGCGAACGCGATCGTGCCGGTGTAGGCCAGGGCCCAGTGCCCCTCGGGGTCCTTGGCCCAGTCGGGCACCTGCGCCCAGGTCGTCGGCTTGTAGGGCTGCGTGATGCCGCGCGCCTTCGCGATCGCGCCGAACTCGAAGCCGACATCGCCGATGTCCGCGCTCGCGTTGGCCTTCTCGGCCTCGATCTTGGCGATCTCCTCGGCGCTGCTCATGTCGGTGTCGACATGGGCCAGCGCGTACAGCCGCTGCAGGTCGGCCCAGGTGGCGCGCCAGTTGGCCCAGTCGTCGGGCATGCCCAGGCTGTGCACGCGGCCCTCCTTGCGGGCCGCGGTCATCAGGGCGTCGAGCGCCGGCGAGGCCGGCATGCCGCCCTGGGCCAGGGCCTCCAGGGCGAAAGGCCCGCACAGGGCGGGCAGGGTCCGGAGCAGGGCGCGTCGGGACACGGTCATGCGGTCGTCTCCTTGGCCGGCCGACGCAGGTCCGACAACAGCAGGTCCTTCGTCACCTTGGCCTTTCCATTCACGTCGCACAGCGCGATGCGAAGTCGCAGATCATCCTCCCCTTCGGTGACAGGCTCGATGTCCACGAGACCGAAGTTCACTTCCGCGATCACCGCCGAGCGCCGGTTGCGGTTGGGCGTCGGGATGTCCCAGACCTCGGTCAGCCCGCTCGAGGTCGCGTCCCACAGCGGGTAGCCGCCCTCGACCTCGACGCTGGAGAGCTCCGCGTAGTGCATGTCGCCGCTGATGAAGACGACCCCTTCGGCGCCGGTGGCGCGGATCAGCTCGACCAGGCGCGCGCGCTCGCGCGGGAAGTTGGCCCAGCACTCCCAGCCGCTGCCGTCGGCCGCGAACTGCACGCTCGAGCCGATCAGCCGCACGTCCGCCGGCACACGCAACTGCGCTTCCAGCCATCGCCACTGGGCCTCGCCCAGCAGCGTCGCCTCGGGCCGCGGGTCCGGCACGTACCAGCCCGTCATCGGCTGCCCGCTGAGCTTGGCCCGCAGCACCATCGCCGCGTAGCTCGACTTCAGCGCCGGGTCCATCGTCAGCATCGTGCGGTTGAAGCGCAGGTCGGGCAGGATCACCTGGATGCGCTTGCCGAAGGCCTCGTACACGGTGCTGGTGTAGATGCCGTCTGCCCGGCGGCGCGGCGAGTCCGCCGGCTCGCCCCAGGCGTCGCAGAACAGCTGCTGCGACAGCGCCTTGAGCGGGTAGTCGGCGCCTTCGTCGTCGTCGCCGAAGTCGTGGTCGTCCCAGATCGCGACGTGGCGCGTCGCGCGCCGGAAGTCCTGCAGCGGCTTGACCGCCATGAGCTCGGCGTAGCGCTGGCGCAGCGTGGCCTCGTCGCGGGCGTCGGCATACAGGTTGTCGCCGAGGAACACGAACAGGTCGGGCCGCGCCGCGCCGATCGCGCGCCAGATCGGCTGCGGCTTGGACTGCTTCGCGCAGGAGCCGAAGGCGACGCGGAAGCGCCGCGGGGGCGGCACTTCCGTCGCGCCGGCCGCCGTCGACGCCGGGGAGGCGGGCGCCTCCCCGGACGTCGTGGCGCAGCTCGCCAGCGGCAGCAGCACCGGCGCTGCCAGCGGCACCGCCATCGGCGAGGCCAGCGACCGCGCCAGCAGCTGCCGGCGGGTCAGCGGGGCGACGCCCGGCGCGTCGTCATCGGCATGCGCGCTCATGGACGTCAGAACTTGCCGGTCAGCGTCACGAAGAACTGGCGCGGCGCACCCGGCAGCAAGGTGGCGTAGGTGCCGTCCTTGTCGCTGTTGGTGAAGCCGTTGGAGCCGATCGTCGAGATGTAGTGCTTGTCGAACAGGTTGGTCACGCTGGCCTGCAGGCTCAGCTCGCGCAGCATCGACACGTTCTTCATCTTGTAGCCGGCGCTGACGTTGACCAGCGTGCGGTCCGGCACCGAGGCGTCGTTGGTGTACGAGTAGTAGCGCTTGGACATGTAGTCCACGCCGATCGTGCCGAACAGCGCGCCGTCGTCGTAGCCCAGCTGCGACTTGACCATCGTGTCGGGCGCGTCGGCCACGCGCTTGCCGCGGGTGGCGACCGGCTTGCCGTCGCTGACGACGTCGTCGCGGTAGGTCGACTTGGCCAGGCTCACGCTGTTGTACCAGGTGAAGGCGGAGGCCAGGCGGATCGACAGCGCGCCTTCGATGCCGGTGGCGCGCACGTCGCCGACGTTGGACAGCACCACCGGATTGCCCTGGATGCCGCTGCCCTGCTGGATGCTCAGCAGCCGGTCCTTGAAGTTCACGAAGTACGCGCTGACCGAGCCCTCGTAGCCGCGGCCGCTGGTACGCCAGCCGGCTTCGACGGTGTCGGAGGTCTCGGGCTTGAGCGTGCCCTTGATCGCGTCGAAGCCGACCGCGTTGGTCGCGAACGGCGAGGTGCCGGTCGCCGCGCCCTGGTAGGCGCGCATGTTGCGGGCGACGGTGCCGTAGAGCTCGTCGGTGGCCGACAGGCGGTAGTTCAGGCCCAGCTGCGGCAGGAAGCCCTTCTGCGCGGTGATCGTGCCCGACGGCATGTCGGTGCCGACCTCGCGCTTGCCGTTGATCTTGACCTTGAGCGCCTTGAAGCCGGCGCCCACGGTCAGGTCCTTGGTCACCGACCAGGTGTCGGACACCGAGAACTGCGAGGTCTTCGTGTTGAAGCCGTACTGCCACTGCGTCGACAGCGGGTTGCTCGGGAACTCGTAGACGCTGGGCACCGCGCCGGTGCGGGCGGCGTAGAAGCGGCGGGCCTGGTCGAAGTCGTTGTCCTCGAACCAGACGCCGGCCTTGAGCAGGTGGTCGCCCAGCTCGAGCTCGGCGTTGGAGACCACGCCCCAGCGGTGGATGCCGTACTCGGTGGTGCGCATCGAGATCGGCGACGCCGTGCCCGGCACGTCCGCGCCGTTGGCGTCCTTGAGCGCCGGCGTCGGGTTGTACGGCGTGAACCACAGGCCCGCGCCCTTGTTGTGGTGGTAGTAGGCGGTGGTCTTCCAGGTGGCGTTCGGCGCCAGGCGGACATCGGCGGTCGCGCCGGCCAGCTCGTCGTTGCGCAGGCCGGCCCCGGCGTAGTACTGGTCGTCGCAGGCGGCGACGGCGTTGGGCGCCTTGCACAGCGTGTTGGCGGCGTTCACCGCGGCGTTCCAGTCCGGATAGAAGTTGTCGAACTTGTCGCCCTTGCGCCGGATCAGGTCCAGCGACAGGTCCTGGTAGTCGACTTCCTTGCGGCGCGAGGTGTTGATGAAGGCGGACAGGCGGCTGTCGCCGACGTTCTTCACCCACTTCAGGTTCCACTGCTCCGGCTTCTGCTGGCCCTCGCCGCGCCACTTGTCGGCGTCCTGGTTGGTGTAGCTGACGTAGAACTGGCCCAGCACCGACTGGCCGCTGTCCACGCGCACGAAGGTGCGGCGGGTCGACTCGCTGCCCACCGTCTGCGAGGCGCGGAAGCCGAACTTGTCCAGCGGGTCGCTCGAATAGAACTGCAGCGTGCCGCCCAGGTTGCTCGAGGACGCCGCCTCCAGCGCGCCCGCGCCCTGCGACAGCGAGGCGCGGCCGACGTTCTCGCTGGAGATCGCGCGGCTGATGTGCAGGCCGTTGAAGTTGCCGTAGGACATGTCGCCCAGCGGCACGTCGTCCAGCGTGAAGCCGAGCTGGTTCTGCGAGAAGCCGCGCACGGTGAAGCGGGTCGACCACTCGTAATTGCCCAGGCCGTCGGCGGCCTGGAAGTTCACGCCGGGCAGGCGCGCCACGGTCTGCAGCGGGCTGCTGCCGGCCAGCGCGTTGTCGAACTCGACGCCGCTCAGGCTCTGCACCGAGCGCAGCTGGCCGCGGCCGACGGAGACGGTGACCCGCTCCAGTTCCGCGCGGTCGGAGGCGGCCGCGGCGGCGGTGGTGGAGGAAGCGGCGGCCGCGTCGCTGGACTGGGCGGCGGCGGGGACGACGTAGGCCAGGCTCAGGGCCAGGACCAGGGCGGTGGGCATCGGGTGCTTCATGGTGGAACTCGGTGCGGTGAGGAGGTGTCGGAGGGCGTCGGTTTGGATATCGAACGCCCCGCACTGTCACAACCGTCCACGACAAAACAACGACAAACACGAAAAACCACAGCAGAACCGGCCTGTGATGCTGGAAATCCACAACATCACAAATGAATCCTCAAACTGTCACGAAGTTGCTGCGCGGGTTTGGGTGAATGCGGGGTCCGGCGTGGCGAGGCAAGCTCGCCGCCGGACAAGCCAAGGGAGAACAAGCGATCCATGTGGTCCCAGGAACGACACGACAAGATCCTGCTGCTGCTGCGGGAGCGGCACCGGCTGACGACGGACGAGGCGGCGCGCGAGCTGGGCGTGTCGCGCGAGACGGTGCGCCGCGACCTGATCGAGCTGGAGCAGGGCGGCAAGCTGGCGCGCGTGCATGGCGGCGCGGTGCAGTCCGAGGTGCCGGCCGAGGCCAGCTACGCGGAGCGCGCGCAGTCGCGCCGGCGGCAGAAGCAGGCGATCGCGCGCCAGGCGCTGACGCTGGTGAAGCCGGGAATGAGCCTGTTCATCGACGCGGGGTCGACGACGCACGCGCTGGCGCAGGCCCTGGCCCAGGCGCAGGAGCTGCGGGTGATCACGAACTCGGTGGCCGTGTGCGACGCGATGGCCGGCCGGCAGGGGCACGAGGTGCTGATGCTGGGCGGCGGCTACGTGCCGGAGACCTCGGCGACCTTCGGCGAGTTCACCGTGGCGGAGATCGCGCGGCACCGCGTCGACGTGGCCTTCGTGTCGCCGACGGCGCTGGACGCTCGCCAGGGCGCGATGAGCTACCTGTGGGCCGAGGTGGCGGTGGCCCAGGCGATGCTGGCGCGCGCGCGCCAGCGGGTGATGCTGGCCGATGCCAGCAAGCTGGGGCAGGGCAGCCGCATGCGGGTCTGCGACTGCGCCGACATCGACGTGCTGGTCACCGACGGCGAAGCCGATCCGCAGGAGCTGGAGCGGCTCACCCGCGCCGGGGTGGCGCGGGTGCTCTTCTGATCAGAACAGCGCCATGCTGAGCTTGCGGCGGTACTGGTCGACCAGCGGGTCGGCCGGGGCCACGGTGCTCGGGCCCGACAGCTGCAGGCCGCCGGCCTGGGGCGCCGCGCCGGCATGGGTGGGCTGCGCGGGCTTGGTCATCAGCTCCAGGATGGCCACGTAGGTCTTGCGCGCCAGCTGCTCGTTCCAGGCCTTGTCGCGCATGATGATCTCGAGCAGTTCGTCCATCGCGCCGGTGAAGTCGCGGCCCGCGAACAGGCCCTGCGCCAGCGCGAAGCGCGCGTCGAAGTCGCGCTTGTTGGCGCCGATGGCCGCCTGCAGCGCCGCCGGATCCAGGCCTTGCTCGGCCCGCTCCGCCGCGGCGATCCACGCGGCCAGCGCCTGGAAGCGCGCATGCGGCGTGATCGTGTCGGCGGCGCGGTGCGCGACCGGCTCGAACGCGGCCTTCGCATGCGCCAGCTGGTCGTCCTCCAGCAGCGCGCGGACCAGGTCGAAGCGCGCCGTCTCGTTGGCCGGATCGGCGTGCACCGCCGCCTGCAGCTTCTGCAGCGCGCCGTCGGCGTCGCCTTCCTCGAGCAGCGCCTGCGCCTCGGCCAGGTCCTCCTCGGCCTCCAGCGCCTCGCCGGTCGGGACGTGGCGGTCCAGGAACTCGCGGATCTGCGCCTCGGGGATCGCGCCGACGAAGCCGTCCACCGGCTGGCCGCCGACGAACATCACGCAGAACGGGATCGAGCGCACGCCGAAGGCCTGGCTCAACTGGGTCGCGATCTCCGGCTGGTCGTCGCTGTTGAGCTTGGCCAGCTTCCAGCGGCCGGCATAGGCCACCTCCAGCTTCTCCAGCATCGGGCCCAGCGTGCGGCACGGCCCGCACCACGGCGCCCAGATGTCCAGCAGCACCGGCTGCTGCATGGAGGCCTGCAACAGGTCGGCTTCGAAGTTTTGGAGGGTGATGTCGGTCATGGTGGGGGGAGGACGGCGGGGGCTGGCGACGTTCGCCAAGCGGCAAGAACGGCACCTGAGGCTGCCCGCCTACAATTCAAGGTTTCACGATTTGACAGATCGAGGACCGACCCGTGAGCAGCGCCACCACTCCCGCCATCGTCCCCGTCATCGGCGTGGTGATGGGCTCCAGCAGTGACTGGGAGACCATGAAACACGCCGCCGACATTCTGACCGAGTTCGGCGTGCCGTTCGAGGCGCGGGTCGTTTCCGCCCACCGCATGCCCGACGAGATGTTCCGCTACGCCGAGCAGGCCGAGGGCCGCGGGCTGCGCGCGATCATCGCGGGCGCCGGCGGCGCCGCCCACCTGCCGGGCATGCTGGCGGCCAAGACGCTGGTGCCGGTGCTGGGCGTGCCGGTGGCCAGCCGCCACCTGCAGGGCGTCGACTCGCTGCATTCGATCGTGCAGATGCCCAAGGGCATCCCGGTGGCGACCTTCGCCATCGGCACCGCCGGCGCGGGCAACGCGGCGCTGTTCGCCGTGGCCATGCTGGCCCGCGACAACCCCGGGCTGCGCGCGAAGCTCGACGCCTTCCGCCAGCGCCAGACCGCCGCCGCGACCGCGATGACCGAGGAGCTGCGCTGATGCCGCTGCTGCCGGGCGACGCCACGCTGGGCGTGCTGGGAGGCGGCCAGCTGGGCCGCATGTTCGTCCACGCCGCGCAGGCGCTGGGCTACCGCTGCGTGGTGCTCGACCCCGACGCGGCCAGCCCCGCCGGCGCCGTCGCGCAGGAACACCTGAAGGCGGATTACCTCGACCCGGCGGCGCTCGAGGACCTCGCGCGCCGCTGCGACGCGATCACCACCGAATTCGAGAACGTGCCGGCCCGCGCGCTGGAGCAACTGGCGCGCACGCGCGTCGTGGCGCCGGGCGCCGCGGCGGTCGCCGTCTGCCAGGACCGCGCCCGCGAGAAGGCCCACTTCGACGCCAGCGGCGTGCTCTGCGCGCCGTACGCGGTGCTGCGCGCCGCCGCCGACCTGGCGGCCGTGCCCGACGCGCTGCTGCCGGGCATCCTGAAGACCGCGCGCCTGGGCTACGACGGCAAGGGCCAGCGCCGCGTCGCCGACCGCGCGCAACTGGCCGCGGCCTTCGACGAGCTCGGCCGCGTCGAATGCGTGCTCGAGCAGATGCTGCCGCTCGCGCTGGAACTCAGCGTGCTGGTCGTGCGCGGCGCCGATGGCGAGGTCGTGACCTTCCCCGTCCAGCAGAACCTGCACCGCGACGGCATCCTGGCCGTCACCGAGGTGCCGGCGCCCGACGTCGACGCCGCGCTGCAGGCGCAGGCGCGCCAGTCCGCCGCGGCGATCGCCGCGGGCCTGGGCTACGTCGGCGTGCTGTGCGTGGAGTTCTTCGTGCTGAAGGACGGCCGGCTGGTCGTCAACGAGATGGCGCCGCGGCCGCACAACTCGGGTCACTACACGATGAACGCCTGCGACCTGTCGCAGTTCGAGATGCAGGTCCGCGCGATGGCCGGCCTGCCGCTGCGCGAGCCGCGGCTGCATTCGCCGGTGGTGATGCTGAACCTGCTGGGCGACCTCTGGTTCGACGCCGACGGCCGCGAGCGCGCGCCCGACTGGGCCGGCGTGCTGGCGCTGCCCGGCGCGGAGCTGCACCTGTACGGCAAGGCGCAGGCGCGCCAGGGCCGCAAGATGGGCCACCTGAACGTGATCGGCGCCACCGCCGCCGAGGCCCGCGCGAACGCGCGCCGCGCCTGCGCGCTGCTGGGCCTGCCGGACACGTGGTGACGGAGGCCGCGATGCTGCTGGACGGCCACTCGCCCGAGGACGTGCGCCGCACCGCGCGCGTGCTCGCCGAGGGCGGCCTGGCGGGCGTGCCGACCGAGACCGTCTACGGCCTGGCCGCGCGCGCCGACCAGGACGCCGCGGTGGCGGGGATCTTCGCCGCCAAGGGCCGGCCCAGCGACCATCCGCTGATCGTGCACGTGCTCGACGAGGCCGGCGCCCGCGTCTTCGCGCAGGACCTGCCGCCCGTCGCCCACCAGTTGATCGAGGCCTTCTGGCCCGGGCCGCTGACGCTGATCGTGCGGCGCGTGCCCGGCATCGCCGCGGCGGCCGCCGGCGGCCAGGACACGGTCGGCCTGCGCTGCCCGTCGCACCCGGTCTTCCGCGCGCTGATGGCCGAGTGCCGCGCCCTCGGCGTCGAGGGCCTGGCCGCGCCGAGCGCCAACCGCTTCGGCCGCGTCAGCCCGACGACGGCCCGCCATGTCGCCGACGAGTTCGAGCCCGGCCTGCCGGTGCTGGACGGCGGCGCCTGCGAGGTGGGCATCGAGTCGACGATCGTCGACGTCAGCCGCGGCGGCCTGGTGCTGCTGCGCCCGGGCGTGCTGACGCCGGAGCAGCTCGAAGCCGCGGCCGGGCAGCCTTTACAAGCCCCTGACGCACGCGCGCCACGCGCCTCGGGCACACTCGCGGCGCACTACGCACCGCACGCGACGGTCCGGCTGATGTCGACCGAGGCGCTGCGCGACGCGTTGTCGGGCGAGCGTCCGGCGGGGCTGGCGGTATATTCCCGCACGTTTTCGGCCGACGTCGCCGGGGCGGCGCCGGCGCTGCACCGCGCCATGCCGGCCCAGGCGCGGGCGGCGGCGCGACAGCTGTTCGCCGTCCTGCGCGAGCTGGACGCGGCGGGCGCCACGGAGATCTGGATCGAGGCACCTCCGCAAGAGGCAGCCTGGGATGGGGTGCGGGACCGCTTGTCCCGCGCGGCGGCGGCTTTCGCGCCCCGCTGAGTTTTCGAGATTTGGAGAGTTCATGAAGAGTTTGAAGCGCCACCTGGCCGTGCTGCTGGGTGCGACCGCGTTGCTGGCGGCCTGCGGCGGCGGCGGCGAGCAGATCGATCCGTTCAACCCCAAGCGCGTGATCGCCTTCGGCGACGAGGCCAGCACGCTGCGCGCCGACGGCACCAAGTACTCGATCAACGCCCTGGACACGACGACCGGCGCGCTGGTCTGCGGCGGCAACCAGATCTGGGTGCAGTCCGTGGCGGCGCGCTTCGGCCTGGTCTTCGGCCAGTGCAACCCCGACAAGCTGGCCACCCCGACCGCGCGCATGTACGCCGCGGCCGGCGCCAAGGTCGCCGACGTGGGCGCGCAGATCGATCGCCAGTTCGCGCTCGACGGCTTCAACAACAAGGACCTGGTCACCATCCTGGCCGGCGCCAACGACGTGCTGGAGCTGTACGCGCAGTTCCCCGCGCAGGACGCCGGCACGCTGGGCAACGCCGCGCAGGCCCGCGGCGAGGCGCTGGCCGCGCTGGTCAACCGCATCGTCGACGCCGACGGCCGCATCGTCCTGTCGACGGTGCAGGACATGGGCCTGTCGCCGTTCGCGATCAAGGAGAAGGCCGCGCACTCCGACACCGACCGCGCCGCGCTGCTGTCCGAGCTGTCGCGCCGCTTCAACGCCGGCATGCGGCTGAAGATCCGCAACGACGGCCACTACATCGGACTGATCCTCACCGACGAGCTGATGGGCACGATGAGCCGCTTCCCGACGGCGTACGGCGCGACCAACTCGGTCGACGGCGCCTGCCTGGCGAGCTCGCTGCCGCCGGTGTGCACCGACAAGACGCTGGTCGCCAACGCCACGGCCACCAGCCACATGTGGGCCAGCGACACGCTGATCGGTCCGGTGCTGCATTCCAACATCGGACTGCAGGCCATCAACCGCGCCACCTCCAACCCGTTCTGACCTTCCCGCGCTGAGCGTCGACGGCGACAAGGCGGGGTCACGCGACCCCGTCGAGTTCGCACATCGATGACGGCAGTGTTGCAACCGCGCCTCGATGGGGGCAGGTTGTGCGTCCCTCGACGCCTGGACCCTGGCATGCTGCCGCGTGTCAGGGTTTTCCTTTTGCGGACGCCGCGTGACGTGCGCTTACAGTGATCCCTGAGAAAAACGAACGACCGTTCGATTTAATGCCGCCCGCGATCGCCGGGACGGCATGAACGACGGAGACAACCCCTGGAGAAGTCCGAATGAACAGCCAATTCAAACTGGCCAGCCTGACCTTGGCCGCAGCGGCCATGCTGAGCGCCTGCGGTGGCGGCAGCAACGCGTCGAGCGACGATGCCCCGCCCGCGCGCGGCACGCTCGAACTGGGCCTGAAGGCCGGCGCGGCCACCGCCGCGCAGATCGACGCCGGCACGGCCGCCAAGGGCGTGCAGGCCATCAGCGGCAAGGCCGCCTGCGACGTCGACGTGCGCTACGTCTACTACTGGACCCGCGATCCCCAGGGCCTGCCGGCCACCGCGTCGGCCGCCGTGCTGGTGCCCGCGGGCACCGGCGCCAACTGCACGGGCAACCGCCCGGTGGTGCTGTACGCGCATGGCACGACGACGGACCAGGCCTTCAACATGGCCGACATCCAGAACAACGCCGAAGGCTCGCTGGTCGCCGCGTTCTACGCCGCCCAGGGCTTCATCGTCGTGGCGCCGAACTACATGGGCTACGACCGCTCGGGCCTGCAGTACACGCCCTACCTGAACGCCGAGAGCTCGGCGATGGACATGGTCGACGGCCTGCGCGCCGCCAAGACCCACCTGAACGCCGAGAGCGCGGTCAAGCCGTCGGCCAAGCTGCTGCTGGCCGGTTACTCGCAGGGCGGTCACGTCGCGATGGCCACGCAGAAGGTCATCGAGCGCGACTACGCGTCCGAGTTCACCGTCACCGCCGCCGCGCCGATGTCGGGCCCGTACAACCTGGTCAAGTTCGGCGACGTGATCAACACGACCGGCCCGGTCAACGCCGGCGCGACGCTGTTCCTGCCGCTGATGCTGACCAGCTATCAGAAGGCCTACGGCAACATCTACTCGACGCCGTCGGACGTGTACCAGTCGCCGTACGACAAGACCTCGGAAACGCTGTTCCCGTCCAAGCAGTCGATCGCGCAGCTGATCGCGGCCGGCAAGCTGCCCAACGACCCGACCTTCACCAAGCTGTTCGGCACCGGCGGCCTGCTGACCGACTCGTTCAAGACCGGCTACCTGGGCTCGAACTTCCGCAAGGCGCTGCAGACCAACACGCTGCTGGGCTGGACGCCCAAGGCCCCGGTCGCGCTGTGCGGCGGCGCGAACGACCCGACGGTGTTCTTCTTCAACACCACCGACGCCCAGCTGGACTTCGGTTCGCGCGGCAAGGCGGTGCCGGCGTCCAACCTGGAAAGCGCGGCCTCGATGAGCTGGGCCGGTTCGGTCACCGCGGCCACCATCGCCGGCGGCTTCGCGCAGGCCAAGGCGGCGACCTCCGCCGCGGCGGGCGGCGGCACGGCAGGCGCCGCGGCCGTGCAGGGCGCGTACCACGGGACCCTGGTCCCGCCGTTCTGCAACGCGCTGGCGCGTGGCTTCTTCCAATCGGTCCTGGCGGCCCAGCCCTGATCGCGCACGAGCAGCACGGAGACACCCTTCATGAAAAAGAACATCACCCTCATCCTGGCCGCTTCGCTGATGGCCATGGCCGGCGCCGCGCGCGCTGAAGAGCCGGCGGTCGGCACCCACACGTTCTACCTGGGCCTGGCCCACATCGACGTGAACAGCAAGGCCGCGCCGCTGGCCGGCGGCAGCCGCCAGTTCCCGGCCCCGGGCGCGCAGATCCGCGTCGGCGACGCCACCACCACCGGCTTCGGCTACACCTACCGCTTCGCGCCGCGCTGGAGCGGCGAGATCGTGCTGGGCATCCCGCCCTCGCACAAGATCTACGGCAACGGCGTGCTGGCCAACGCCGGCCAGATCGCGGTCGTGCGGCAGATGCCGCCGACGGTGTTCGTGAACTACCACCTCGGCGAATGGATCCCGAAGTTCCATCCCTTCGTCGGCGTGGGCGTGAACTACACCTACTTCGAGAAGAAGCGCAGCACGCCCACCGGCGACGCGATCAGCGGCGGCCCGACCCGGATCACGCTGGAGAACTCCTGGGGCGCCGCGGCGCACGCGGGCTTCACCGTGGCCTACACGAAGCAGTGGTCGCTGACCGGCACCGTCGCCTACGCGGATGTGCGCAGCAACATGCGTTCGTACACGACGACCAAGGACGGCGTGGAAGAGCTGCACACGAAGATCAACTTCCGCCCGATGGTCTACACGCTGTCGCTGGGCTACTCGTTCTGATCGACGCGTGACCCGCCCGGAGGGGGCTTGCCCCCGCCTTCGGCTGTCCCGGGCCACTACACTTGCCGCATGAGCGTGTTGCTGGCCCTGGATAGCTCGACCGAACACATGGCTCTGGCCCTCGTTGGCCAGGGCCATGCTGCTTTTTTGGACGCCGATGGCGGGACCCTGGCGTCCCGCCGGATCGTTCCTGACGCGATGGCGCTGCTGCGGCAGGCCGGCGTGCCGCTGTCCGCGGTGGACGCGGTCGCCTTCGGCCGCGGCCCCGGCGCGTTCACCGGGCTGCGCACGGCGTGCTCGGTGGCGCAGGGGCTGGCGCTGGGCGCCGGGAAGCCGGTGCTGGCGCTGGACAGCCTGATGCTGGTGGCCGAGGACGCGCGCGCCCAATGGCTCGCCGAGGGCGGCGACGACGCGGCGCTCGACGTCTGGGTCGCGATGGACGCCCGGATGAACCAGGTCTACCTCGGCCGCTATCGCTGGAACGGCACGCGCTGGACGACGACGTTCGAGCCGGCGCTGACCGACCTCGACCCGCTGCGCGCGCTGTGGCGCGACGCGCCGCCGGCGATTGTCGCCGGCACGGCGCTCGGCGCGTTCGAGCTCGACACCGGCGCCGCGCGCCGTTTTCCCGACACCGTCTCGCGCGCCCGCGCGCTGGGGGCGCTCGCGGCGCAGGCGTTCGACGCCGGGCTGGCCGAGGACGCCGCCCAGGCGCTGCCGCTGTACGTGCGCGACAAGGTGGCGCTGACCACCGCCGAGCGCGAGGCCGCCAAGGCCGCGTCCGGCGAATCGACCGCCGACGCGGCGGGCGGAGCGCCGAGATGAGCGCCCAGCCCAAGGACCTGGCCTGGCCGCCGTCGCTGCAATCGCTGCAGCCGCTGCGCGCGGTCGACCTGGACGAGGTGATGGCCATCGAGGGCGTCTCCTACAGCCATCCGTGGACGCGCGGCAACTTCATCGATTCGATGGCGGCGGGTTATGCCGGCTTCGTCATGCGCGACGAGCAGGCCCGGCTGTGCGGCTACTTCCTCGCGATGCAGGTGATCGACGAGATGCACCTGCTCAACATCACCGTCGAGCCGGCCCGGCAGGGCCAGGGCCTGGCGCGGCGCATGCTCGACGCGCTGGGGCTGCTCGCCCGCGCCCGCGGCTGCCACCAGGTCTGGCTGGAGGTGCGCGAGAGCAACCTCCGCGCGCGCCGCCTCTACGAGCGCTACGGCTTCGTGCAGAGCGGCCTGCGCCGCGGCTACTACCCCGGCACCGAGGGCCGCGAGGACGCGGTCCTGATGACGCTGCGCCTGACGGAGCCCGCCGCATGAGCTGGACCGATCGTCAGCGCGCGATGCTCGAGGCGATGGGCCTCAAGCTGTGGACGACCCCGGCGGGCGACGAGGCCGCGCCGGCCGTCCCGTCCGAACCGATGGCGCCCGCGGCACCGGTGCCGCGTGCCGCCGCTCCGGTGCCCGTCGCGGCGCCCGCGCCGCGCGAACCGGCCGGCGCCGATGTCGCGGTCGCGGAACCGCCCGCGCCGCGGCGCGCCGCCGAGCCGCCCGCGCCCCGCCGCGTGGCCGAGGTGCTGGCCAAGGCGCTGCCCGCGACGGCGCCCACGAGCGCTCCGGCGGACGCCGCCCCGGCGCGCGGACTGGCGCGCGAGGCGATCGCGCGGCTCGACTGGCCGGGCTTGCGCGACGAGGTCGCCCAGTGCCGCGCCTGCGGGCTGTGCGAGTCGCGCAAGAACACGGTGTTCGGCGTCGGCAACGAGCGGGCGCACTGGATGGTCGTCGGCGAGGCGCCGGGCGAGCAGGAGGATCTCAAGGGCGAGCCCTTCGTCGGCGCCGCGGGCCAGCTGCTCGACAGCATGCTGCGCGCGATCGGCCTGGGCCGCGGCGAGGGACCGCCCGAGCGCCAGGTCTACATCGCCAACACGCTGAAGTGCCGGCCGCCGCGCAACCGCAATCCGGATCCGGCGGAGCTCGCGCAGTGCGAGCCCTTCCTGCAGCGCCAGATCGAGCTGATCCAGCCGCGCATCATCCTGGCGATGGGCCGCTTCGCGGTGCAGCAGCTGCTGCGCAGCCAGGAGCCTATCGGCCGCCTGCGCGGCCGCGTGCACCGCTACCAGGGCGTGCCGCTGATCGTCACCTATCACCCGGCCTACCTGCTGCGCAACCTGCCCGACAAGGCGCGCGCCTGGGAAGACCTCTGCCTGGCGCTGAAGACGCACGACGAGACCCCGGCGCGCGACGCCGCCGGCCACGGAAGCGACTGAATGAACGCGCCGGTGCCGCCCGTGCCGCCGGCCAGTCCGGCGCCGTCCGCCGAGGACCAGGCGGCGCAGTTCCGGCTGCTCGCGGACAACGTGCCGGTGCTGATCGCGGTCTTCGACGCGGCCACCCGCACCTGCCGCTTCGCCAACCGCCAGTACGCGCGCAGCTTCGGCCTGGACGAACAAAGCGCCGTGGGCCGCACCTTCGCGCAGATCATCGGCGAGGAGGCCTCGCAGGAGATCGAGCCGCATGTGCAGCGCGTGCTGCGCGAGCGCGTCACCGTCAGCTACGAGCGCCGGCTGGAGCGCCGCGACGGCCGGCCGCACTGGATCGAGGTCAACCTGATCCCCTACGTCCCGCCCGGCGAGACCGAGGTGCAGTCCAGCTTCGTGCTGATCTCCGACATCACTCGCTTCCGCGAGGCCGAGCTGGCGGTGCGCGAGTCCGAGGACCGGCTCGGCAAGTTCATGCAGGCGTCGATGGAGGGCATCGTCTTCCACCGCGACGGCATCGTCACCGACGCCAACCCGCCGATCTGCGAGCTGATCGGCTGGCCGCTCGAGGCGCTGGTCGGCCGCACCGCGCTGTCGCTGATCGCGCCGGACCAGGTCGACACCGTGCGCGCGGTGATGGAGGCCGGCAAGGAGACGCGCTACGCCACCGCGATCCTGCATCGCGACGGCACGCGCATCGACGTCGAATTCATCGTCCGCACCCTGTGGCGCAACGGCGAGCGGCTGCGCATGACGATCGTGCGCGATCTGCGGCCGCATCTCGAGGCGGTAGCCCGCATCCAGCACTTGGCGCAGCACGATCCGCTGACCGGGCTGCTGAACCGCGCGACCTTCATGGAGCGGCTGCGCGAGCGCCTGTCGCAGGGCCCGGCGCGGCGCGCGGCGCTGCTGTTCATCGACCTGGACAACTTCAAGCGCGTCAACGATTCGCTGGGCCACCTCGAAGGCGACCGCGTGCTGCAGACCGTCTCCGAGCGGCTGCGCGGCGGCCTGCGCGGTTCGGACCTGGTGGCGCGCTTCGGCGGCGACGAGTTCGTCGTGCTGCTCGACGATGTGCACCAGCGCAAGGACGTGCAGACGGTGCTCAACGCGCTGCTCAGCGTCGTCGAGGTGCCGGTGCAGGCCGACGGGCGCGACCTGTCGGTGACGCCGTCGATCGGCGTGGCGATGTACCCGGAACACGGCGAGTCGCCCGAGGAGCTGCTGCAGCATGCCGACACCGCGATGTACCTGGCCAAGACCGCCGGCCGCGCGACCTACCGCTTCTTCGAGCAGGCGATGGCCGAGAACGCCTACGCCGACCTGGTGCTGGAGAGCGAGCTGGCGCAGGCGCTGACGGCCGACGAGTTCGTGCTGTTCTACCAGCCGCAGGTCGACGCGCGCTCCGGCGCGCTGGTCGGGGCCGAGGCGCTGCTGCGCTGGCGCCATCCGCAGCGCGGGCTGCTGACGCCGGACGCGTTCATCGTCGTCGCGGAGCGCCATCGGCTGATGCTGCCGCTGGGCGAATGGGTGATGTACGAGGCGGCGCGGCAGACGCGCGCCTGGCATGAACGCGGCGTGGCCGCGGTGCCGATCGCGGTCAACCTGTCCAGCATGCAGTTCCGGCTGACCAGCTTCTCCAAGTCGGTGGCCCATGTGCTGAAGACGGCCGGCGTGCCGGGCGAGTGGCTGGAGCTCGAGCTCACCGAGCGCATGCTGACCGACGAGATCGACCGCCTGCCGGAGCTGCTGCAGACGCTGCGCTCGCAGGGGCTGGCGATCTCGATCGACGACTTCGGCACCGGCTACACCGCGCTGAATCAACTGACCCGGCTGCCGCTGGACAAGCTCAAGATCGACCAGAGCTTCGTCGCCGTGCTGCCGGAGGACCGCGGCGCCGCGGCGATCACCCGCGCGATGGTGCAGATGGCCAAGGGCCTGGGCCTGCGCGTCGGCGCCGAAGGCGTGCGCAACGCGCGGCAATGGCACCTGCTGGCCGAATGGGGCTGCGACGAGCTCCAGGGCGAGGTGGTCGCGCCGGCGATGCCCGCCGAGGAATTCGAGGCCTGGCTCGCCCAACGCGGCGCGCCGACGCTTCCCGGACTGGACACATGACTTCGAAGACGCCTGATCCCCGCCGCCCGAATGGCGCGGCGGTTGCCCCCGCCGGACCGCCGGTCCATGCGACCGATCCCGCGATGGCCGCGCTGCTGCGCGACGAGATCGCCGCCGCGGGCGGCTGGTTGCCATTCGACCGCTACATGAGCCTGGCGCTGTACGCGCCGGGGCTGGGGTACTACGCCAACGCGCGTCGCAAGTTCGGCACGATGCCGCAGCAGGGCTCGGACTTCGTGACCGCGCCGGAGCTGTCACCGCTGTTCGGGCGGGCGCTGGCGCGGCAGGTGGCGCAGGCGCTGGCCACCAGCGGCACCGACACGGTGATCGAGTTCGGCGCCGGCAGCGGCGCGCTGGCGGAGCAACTGCTCGAGACGCTGGACGCGCTGGGGCAGCCGGTGTCGAAGTACTTCATCGTCGACCTGTCGGGCTCGCTGCGCGCGCGCCAGGCCGAGCGGCTGGCGCGTTTCGCGCCGCGGGTCGAATGGCTGGACCGCTGGCCCGACGAGATCCACGGCGTGCTGGTCGCCAACGAGCTGCTGGACGCGATGCCGGTGGACCTGGTGTGCTGGGACGGCGCGCGATGGCTGCAACGCGGCGTGGGCCTGGACGAGCAGGGCGCGCTGCGCTTCGTCGACCGGCCCGGCGACGCGCGTCCGCCGACGCCGCCGGAGCACGATGTGGGGTTCGTGCCCGGCACGGTGACCGAGGTCCATCCGCAGGCCGAGGCTTTCGTCCGCACGCTGGCGGAGCGCCTGAAGCGCGGCGCGGCCTTCTTCCTCGACTACGGCTTCCCCGAGGCCGAGTACTACCACCCGCAGCGCACCGGCGGCACGCTGATGTGCCACCACCTGCACCGGGCCGATCCCGATCCGCTGGCGCTGCCGGGGCAGAAGGACATCACGACGCATGTGAACTTCACCGGCATCGCGCTGGCCGGGCAGGACGCGGGGCTGATGGTGCTGGGCTACACGAGCCAGGCGAATTTCCTGATCAATTGCGGCCTGGTCGAGCTGCTGGCCGAGGCCGACCTGCCGCGGCGCGCGATGGCGCACCGGCTGATCGCCGAGCACGAGATGGGCGAGCTGTTCAAGGTGATCGGCTTCGCGCCGGGCGAGGGTTTCGACGCGCTGGGGTTCAGCGCGGGGGATCGGTCGCACACGTTGTGAGCGGGCCCGGACGGGCTCAGGCCGGCGCGGCGCCGACGGGACCGAGGTGCCTGCCCAGGAACGCGAGCAGTTCGCCGTAGTAGCGGCGCTTGTCGGACGGCCAGAACAGCCCGTGCCCCGCGCGCGGGAGCGGCAACCATTCCACCGCCTTGCCGCTGCGGCGCATGGCCTTGAGCATGTTCTCGCTCTGGCCGGGCAGGACGCGCCGGTCGAGTTCCCCGTGGACCAGCAGAAGGGGCGCCTCGATGCGGCCCACGTGGTGGATCGGCGACACGGCGTCGAGCTGCTGGCGCGCGGTCGCCGGATCCCCGACCAGGCGGCGGCGCAGGCGCCGGGTTTCAGCGTTGGCGTCGTCGTTCCAGCTGATGGTCAGGAAGTCCGTCAGGTCGCTGACGCCGGCGAAGCTCACGCCGCACCGGTACAGCTTGGGCGTCTTGACCAAGCCCCACATCGCCGCGTAGCCGCCGTAGCTGGCGCCGACGATGGCCAGTCGCGATGGATCGGCGATGCCGCGGTCGATCAACTGCTGCACGCCGTCGGTGATGTCGTCCTGCATCGACAGCCCCCATTGGCGGTAGCCCGCTTGCGCGAACGCGTGTCCGAAGCCGGTCGAGCCGCGGAACTGCGGCTGGAACACCGCATAACCCGCCGCAGCCAGCATCTGGACTTCCGGGTCCCACTGCCAGGCGTCGCGCACCCAGGGGCCGCCATGGATCAACACGACCGTCGGCGCGGGACCGTCCCCGGCGGGGCGGGTCAAGTAGGCTGGCACGCTCAAGCCGTCACGCGCCGGGTAGCGGTAGGCCTCCATCGGCCGCATGCGCGCGGTGTCGACGCGGGGCCGGGCGACGCCCACCTCGGCGATCTGCCGCGTGGCGGTGTCCAGCCGGTACCAGCGGCCGGCTTCGACGTCGCTGCGGCTGTGCACGAGCACCATGCCGTCCTTGTTGCCCGAGAGCGCGTTGAGCGTGCCGGGCAGGGCCGCGTCGACGGACTTCTGCAGGCGGGCCCAGCCCGCGTCGAACCAGTAGGTCTGCCGCTTCAGGCCATTGGTGACGACCTTGCCCACCCGCTCCTCGGTCAGGCCCACGGTGGCGAGGATGTCGTCGGTCGCATGGCCCGCCATCAGCTCACCGAGGCGCCCCTGCGCCGGGTCGTAGCGGAAGACCCCCAGCGCGTCGCGATCGCCGCGCGTCTGCACGGCGATCGTGCCGTCGTCGAGCACCTGCAGCGGCTGCCAGACTGCCTCGAAGTCGGTCGACTCCTCCAGCTTGCGCCACTTCGCGCCCGGCTGGTCGCTTCGGTACCACTGCGTGAAGCGTTGCTCGCCGGTCCATCGCGACGCGTCCTTGGTGGTGGCGGCGCGCAGGCGCCCCTTCGAATCGAACGCGACGCCGATGATGACGTCGGGCAAGTCGATGTCGTTCTTGAGCCGCGCGCCGGTGCGCAGGTTCACCACGTGCAGCTCGTCGCCGCGCGCCACCAGCAGCCGCTCCGCGCCGTCATCGGCGTCGTCCAGCCGCATCACGAAGAAACCATCCAGCGCGCGGACCATCGCGCCCGCCGGGGTCAGCACGAACGATTGCCCGTTGCTCATGCGCAGCACCAGCAGCGCCTGGCCGATCCAGCGGACATCCTCCGGGTAATAGCCGTTCAGCATCCAGCGGCCGGCGACGCGGGTCGTGGGGGTCAGCGGCAGCACCTTCCCGGTGGTGAGGTCGACCACGTACGCCAGCGCGATGCCGCCGCCGTAGCCGACCGCGGCGAGATGCTGCCCATCGGGCGAGAGGTCGGCGCGCGCCATCGCCGGCATGTCCAGCCAGACCGCCATCGGATCCTTGTCGTCCGGCTCCTCGGCCGCCGTCGGCGCTTCGCCGTCCGGTGGCGTCTCCGGCTCCGCGGCGAGCACGCCCCCGGCCCAGGGGCCGGCGGCCGACAGCGCGGCGGCGCGCACCCATCGTCGGCGCTGCGCCGCGAACGGACTCAAGGCATCGCGATCGCTGCCGTCGAGCGGCGCGTGCTTGTCGTGCTTCTCCCTGGACATGGCGCGGACTGTAGAGGCGTCCGCAGCCGTGGCGGGGGGGCCGTGCTTCGTCGTTTTCCCGGGGAAGCCCTCGAGGGAGGGGGAGGGCGCGCCGTTCAGCGCACCGCGCGGATCGCCGCCAGCCGCGCGGCGTGGATCTCCTGGCCGATCGCCGGCCCCTTCTTGCCGGCGGCCAGCGCCGCGGCCGAGATCGCCGACTGGTCGACCGCCTGCACCGCGCGAAGGTCCGTCAGCAGCGACTCGCGCTGCGGATATGGCCGGTCGCGCAGGCCGGCGCGGCCGCGGGCGTCGCACTCGCAGGCCAGCAGCAACTGCGCGAAGCGCTCCGGCCGGCGCAGCGCGTCGCAGCGCTCGATCAGGCGCAGCCGCGCCTCGGGCGTGAAGGCCAGGCTCTGGTGGACATTCGTGTGCTCGCGCGCGACCAGCTCCGCCAGCTCCTTGCAGTCCGACGGCACGCGCCAGCGCTGCGACAGCGCCGCCGCCAGCTCGACGCCGCGCGACTCGTGCTTCAGGTGGCGCGGCCATTCCTCCTCGGGCGTGGTGCCCTTGCCGAGGTCGTGGCACAGCGAGGCGTAGCGCACCGGCAGCGGCGCGGACACGCGCGCGCATTCCTCGAGCACCAGCAGCAGGTGCGCGCCGGTGTCGACCTCCGGGTGGTGGGCCGGCGGCTGCGGCACGCCGAACAGGCGGTCCAGTTCCGGCGCGATCCGCGCCAGCGCGCCGCTGTCGCGCAGGATCTCGATCATCCGCGCCGGGTGTTGCTCCATCAGGCCGCGGGCGATCTCCTGCCAGACGCGTTCGGCGACCAGCGCGTCGGCCTCGCCGGCGGCGACCATGTCGCGCATCAGCGCCATCGTCTCCGGCGCGACCGAGAAATCGCCGAAGCGCGCCGCGAAGCGCGCCAGCCGCAGGATCCGCACCGGATCCTCGGCGAACGCCGGCGACACATGGCGCAGCACCCGGGCCTCCAGGTCCCGCCGGCCGCCATACGGATCGACCAGCGAACCGTCTTCGGCCTGCGCCATCGCGTTGATCGTCAGGTCCCGGCGGGCCAGGTCCTGCTCAAGGGTGACGTCGGGGGCCGTGTGGAACTGGAAACCGTGGTATCCGGATCCGGTCTTGCGCTCGGTCCGGGCCAGGGCCACTTCCTCATGGGTCCGCGGGTGCAGGAACACCGGGAAATCTTTACCGACCGGCTGAAAACCCTGGTCGATCAAGGACTTGGGTGAGGCACCGACCACCACCCAATCCCGGTCCTGGACCGGCAGGCCGAGCAGGGCGTCCCGGACGGCGCCCCCGACGAGAAACATCTGAACACTCATGTTGCGGCGCAGCATCCCCAAGGATGGGGGTAGCTCACGTAGGCTGTGACTCCGTATATTCACCAATGCCACCTGCACACCAGTGCCTGTTCGAGCAGGCCAACTACCGAGAGAGACGCTTGTAGTCAGGCAGGGCGGCAAAAGCAGTAGGGAGTTTATGAATGAAGTCTGTTCTTCTCCTCCTGCTGGGCGGAATTGGTCTCGCCGCCCAGGCGCAGGAACAGCCGGCGCCGGAAGCCCCCCAGCTCCACGTCGCCGCTGACAGCAGTTTTGTCCAGCAAAGCCAGGCGGCCCCCGCCCAGCTGCCGGATGTCAATGAACAGGAAGGCGCGGACGCCATCGTCCCGTCCTTCGTGACCCAGCCCCAGAACCAGGCCATGATGCTCGGCGGCTTGCTGGCCGCCGGCTTCCTGGTCCGCCGCCGCCGCGATCACTGATCGCGACGGTCCACCTCGCCGCTTCCCGCCGCCTGCCCGCACAGGTGTCCGGAAGCGGTTTTTCATGAGTCAGTCCAACGCGCGCAGCACCGGCACCGGGCCGCTGACGTCGCGATAGGGCTCCTCGAAGTCCAGGAAATCCTTCTCCGCCATCGCGTCCGCGATCCACTCGCGCACGCCCGGCGCCGCTTCCACGCGCTCGACGTAGGCCCGCAGCGACGGCGGCAACGGCAGGCCGTAGCGCGTCACCCGCATCACCACCGGCGCGAAGAAGGCGTCGGCCGCGCCGAACTCGCCGAACAGGAAGGGCCCGCCGCTGTCGGCCAGCGCGTCGGTCCAGAGCTCGACCACCCGGTCCAGGTCCTTGCGCAGGCCGGGGTGGGCGGCCAGCAGCCGGGGCCCGACCGTGCCCAGGTCGGCATCGATGTTCATCATGCAGTGGCCGCGCAGCTGGCCGAAGCCGCTGTGCATCTCCGCGCAGAGGCTGCGCGCCCGCGCGCGCTGGCGGGCGTCGCGCGGCCAGACGCCCTTGTCGGGGAAGCGCTCGGCCAGGTACTCGACGATCGCCAGCGTGTCCCAGACCGCGAAGCCGTCGTCGACCAGCACCGGTACCTTGCCGGTCGGTGTCACCGCGCCGACCTCGCGGTAGAAGGCCGAATCCGGCGTGAAGTCGAAGCGGACCACCCGCTCCTGGAAGTCGATGCCCAGCGCCTTCATCAGCACCCAGGGGCGCATCGACCAGGACGAGTAGTTCTTGTTGCCGACGATCAATTGCATGCGGAAAGCTCTCTCCGTTGGGGGGGATGGATCGGGGGCTCAGTTCGTGCCGTTGGCCGGGATGTCGGGCGCCGAGGCGGCCGCCGGGCCGATGACGCGGCCGAGCCGGTCGCGCAGCACCGTGCCGCCCTCGCGGCCCATCAGCTGCGCGTAGATCGTCGCGTTGGACAGCACCTTGCGCACATAGTCACGGGTCTCCCAGATCGGGATGTTCTCGGTCCAGACCGCGGCGTCGAGCTGCGGCCCCTCGCGCCAGCGGCGCGGCCGGTTGGGCCCGGCGTTGTAGGCCGCCGCGGCCATCGCCTGCGAACCGTCGAAGCTGTCCATCACCAGCTTCAGGTAGCCGGTGCCCAGGCGCAGGTTGGTGTCACGGTCATGCAGCATGTCGGGCCGGAACTCGACGCCCAGCTTGCGGGCCGTCCACTTGGCCGTCGCCGGCATCACCTGCATCAGCCCGCCGGCGCCGACGTGCGAGCGCGCGTCCATCATGAAGCGCGACTCCTGGCGGATCAGCCCGTAGACATAGGCCGGGTCCAGGCCCACCGCCGTCGACTGCTTGAGGACGTCGGCGCGGTAGGGCATCGGGAAGCGCTGGGCGAGGTCGATCTCGGTCTTCGTGCGTTCGCTGGTCTGGATGCAGCGCTCCCAGAGCTCGCGCTCGCAGGCCGCCTGCGCGACGGCCAGCAGCTCGCGGTCGGAGAGGCCGCGCAGGCTGAAGTTCCATTCGCGCTGGCCCTCGCCGCGCAGCCCGACCGCCAGCAGCTGCAGCGCGCGCTGGATGCCCGGCATCGCCAGCGCGGCCGCGCGTTCCTGCGCGCTGAGGTCGGCGGGCGTGGGCGGCAGCGGCAGGCGCAGCTTCAGTTCGTCGGCGGCGAGCTTGCCGTAGAAGCTCAGCGGCGAGGCGATCGCGCGCAGCGACTCCTGGGCCTCGCGGCGTTGCGCGTCGCCGGCCGCGCCGTTGGCGGCGAGCTGCTGCTGCGCCTTGGCGCGCCAGTACTGCCAGACGATGTCCTTCTGGTCGGCCGGCTTCATCAGCGCGATCGCCGCGACCAGTTGCTCCGGGCGGCTCGCGCCGGCGTCGCCGCGCAGCGCGGCGCGCGCGATCCAGCCGACCGTCTCGTCGCTCCACTCGAGCGGGCCGCCCAGCCTGGCCTGCAGCTTCATCGCGCGCTCGAAGTGGTCGTTGGCCTCGTCCTTGAGCCGCAGCGCCGCCTGGCGGCCGTACTGGGCCCACAACCACGCCGACAGGTCGTTGGGCAGCTTCGGCGCCCAGCGGCGCACCTCGTCCTCCGACTTGTCGAAGTCGGTCGCCATCAGCCGCATCAGCGCCAGCAGCGTCAGCTCCGCCTTGGCGCGCGGCGACGCGCCGGCCTTCTTCTTCAGGTAGCGGTCGGGCTTGTCGTACAGCTCGGCCACGGCGTCCTGCTCCGGCTTGGACAGCAGCGAGGCCGTCTGCTTCACCGCCCGCGGCTTGATGGTCTCCACGACCAGCCGCAGCTTGCGCCAGACGTCGGCGTCCTTGAACTCGCCGTTCTCGCGCAGCGTCGACGCCAGCATGTGGCAGCCCTCGTCCGCGTCGCGTTGCGCGAACCAGGCGGCGCGCGCGGTCTCGCGCAGGTCGCGCTTCGGGGGATCGGCCAGCAGCGTGTAGCAGACGACCTCGCGGTCGTCCTGCATCTTGTAGGCGGCGAGGTCGCGCCGGAAGTTGGCCCAGTCGCGGCGGCGGCCCAGCTCCAGCAGCCAGTCGTTGCGCAGCCGGTCCTCGACGTAGGCACCCGGCCAGCGCGCGTAGAACGCGTTGACCTCGGGTTGCTGCGCCTCGGACAGCCGGGCGTTGAGGTCCCAGTAGTCGAACCACGGCGCCAGCGGATGCTGCTGGTCGAGCGCGACCTGGCGCATCGCGGCGAGCCGCGAGCGGTCGCGGGTGCGCCAGGCCTCGCGGGCGTCGGTGACCAGGTCGGGCAGCGGTGGCGGCGGGTTGGGCACGACGGCGAAGGTCGTGGCCGACTGCGCGGCGGCCGGGGCCGACGCCAGCGCCAGCAAGGTGGCCAGCGCGCCGAAGGCGGCCCCGGTGGCGGAGGCGAGGGCGGTTACAGTGATCCGAGCGAACTTCATGCCGAACTGCGATGAGTGACTCCCCCACGGCCCCCGATGCCGCCGGCGCAACCGGCAAGACCTGGCCCCATGAGCGAAGCGAATTGCGCCGCGCCTTGTTGGCGCGCCGCCGCGAATGGTGGGCCGGCGCCGAGGCGCGTCTCGCCGCCGACAAGCTGGGCGAGCAGCTGCTTGTGCTGCTGCGCCAGCTCGAGCCGCTGAGCCTCGGCCTGTACTGGCCGCTGGAGGGGGAATTTAACGCAGCGGCCTGGGCCGCGACGCACAAGCTGGGGGGAGAGATGCAACTGGCGCTGCCCTTCGCGCGCAAGGCGGGCGACCGCGGGCCGGCGTCGATGGAATTCCGCCGCTGGGACGGCCGCGAGCCGGCGCTCAAGGACGAGTGCGGCATTCCCAGCACCAGCGGGCCGGTGCTGGTGCCCGAGGTGCTGCTGGTGCCCTGCCTGGGCTACACGCGCGAGGGCTTCCGGCTCGGCTACGGCGGCGGCTACTTCGACCGCTGGCTGGAGGCGCATCCCGGCGTCACCACGATCGGCGTGGCCTGGCACTGCTGCGAGGCGCCCTTCGAGGTCCAGCCGCACGACCAGGCGATGACCGTCGTGCTGACCGAGCGCGAAGTCATCGCGCCTTGACCTCCCGCTGACCTCGCCTTGACGCCGACCCCGTCGACGACGGGGCGCCCGTGGCCGCCGTCGGACCGGGCGATCAACCCGAGCGATCGTCCTCGATCGGATCGGGCTCGCCGATCGCGCGGCGCGTGAGCGCGGCCTGCTCGGCGATCCATCGCGCGAACTCCACCACCTCCGGCCGCGCGCGGCCCTGCGGCGACAGCACCAGCCAGTAGACCGTCGGGCAGTCGGTGCGGCCGGCCATGCCGAAGGGCTCGACCAGCTCGCCGCGCTGCAGCGCCTCGTAGACCAGCGGCAGCCGCGCCAGCGCCACCGCCTGGCCCGACACCGCCGCCTGGATCTGCTGGTAGGTGAAGTTCAGGTACATCCAGCGCCGCGGCTGCAGCTCCGGCGCGCCGTGCAGCGACAGCCAGCGCCGCCAGCTCAGGAAGATGCCGCTGGGACGCTGGTCGTCCTCCTCGGCCAGCGTGTACTGGCGCAGGTCGGCCGCCTGGTTCAGCGGCGGGCCCTGGCCGTCGCGCGCCTGCGCCGCCACCCACGGATTCACCACCGGCGTGAGCATCTCGCCGAACATCCGCTGCGCCGTCGGCGACACGCGGTTGGGCGCGGCGTAGCGCAGCGCGAGGTCGAATTCGCTGTCGTCCATCTCCACCAGCTGGTCCAGCGCGGAGACGCGGATGTCCATGTCCGGGTGCTCGCGCTGGAACGCCTCCAGCCGCGGGATCAGCCACAGCGACGCGAACGAGGCGAAGGTCGTCACGTTGATCACGCGGCGGCCGCGGGTCGAGCGGATCTGCCGGACCATGCCGTCCAGCCGCTCCAGCATCGGCTCCACCGCCGTCAGCAGCAGTTTGCCGTCGGGCGTCATCTCGACGTGGCGGGTGCCGCGCAGGAACAGCGTCGCGCCCAGTTCCTCCTCCAGCGCCCGGATCTGGCGGCTGACGGCGGACTGGGTCAGGAACAGCTCCTCGGCGGCGGCGCTGAAGCTCAAGCGGCGGGCGACCGCCTCGAAAGCGCGCAGCGGACCGACGGCGAGCGGGCGGTGGCGGGCGGGATTCATGCGCGGATGGTATCAATCGACGCATCAAGACTCATTGGACCGGCGTGCGGGTCAACCCTAGGATTGCACCATGTCCACGAGGAAAGCCGCCAGTGCGCGGAGCGCCCGCCGGACTGGGAGCCGATCATGAACGTCATGCAAAAGTCATCAATCCAGGTCACTCGCGACGATGCCGCGTGGGCGTTGTCGCCGGGCGAGGCGATGAGCCTGCCGATCGGCCCGGGCCGGCGCGAGCTGCATGTGCTCGAAGGCCGCGTCTGGGTGACGCAGCGCGGCGACCTGTCGCTGCCGGCGCAGGACTTCTGGCTGTCCGCCGGCGAGACCCTCGAGGTCGACAGCGGCGCCGAGCTGGTCGTCGAAGCCTGGCCGGCCGCCCGCTTCCAGCTGCTGGTGCCGCCGCAGGCCTGCCAGGCCCGGCAGGCGAGCGTCAGCCGCCGGCCTTCCTTCGGCCTGTTCGGCCAGCGCCTGGCGAACGCGTGACCGGGGGAGCGGCGGCCTTGACGGGCTTCACCTTCTTCTCGGTGCTGGGCTCGGCGGTCGTGCCGGCCCTCTTCTTCGGGGTGCTGGCCTTCGCCTTCGCGTTCGCGGAGCGCAAGGCCGACTCCATCGCCAGCCGTCCCCAGGGCAGCATCAGCGCGGGCGACTCCAGCGTCTCCTCCGGCGGCCGGAAGTAGTTCAGGCTGGCGACCTCCTGCCGGCCGTCCTTGCCGCTCTTGGCGTACTGGAAGGGCGCGCAGCCCGCCTCCAGGTAACGCGGCTGGCTGAGCGCGTCGGCCTTCAGGTACAGCTCGTCGCGGCTGATGATGGCCAGGAACAGCCCGTCCACGTACAGCCCGAAGCCGCCGAACATCCGCCGCGCCAGCACCGGCCCCAGCGGCGCGAGCAGCTCCATGCAGTGATTGGCGAAATCGCCGCCCGCGCCGCTGACGCGGCGGACGGTTCCCGTGGTGGTGGTGCCTCGTGCCATGGCGCCGACTCTAGCGCCGGGGTCGCCACGCGGCCACAATCGCCGCTTCCCGGGGCCCGTCGGTCCCGCTGAGCCAGGCGAAAGGACCGGATGGATCCGAACGACAAGCTGCCGATCTCCGAAGACCGCCAGGCGCTGCGCGAGCGCCTGATCCAGGAGCGCCTGGACCTGCCGGGTCGCCTGGAGCTCGCCGACCTGGTGCAGGGCGTGCTGCGCGTCTGGCTGGTCGGACGCAAGGAAACGCGCATCGCGGCCTACTGGCCGATCAAGGGCGAATTCGATCCGCTGCCGGCGCTGTTCCGCTGGAGCGAGGTCGACGCCAACCGCCGCATCGGCCTGCCGGTCGTCGACCGCGAGGAAGGCCGGCTGCGCTTCCATGTCTGGTACCCCGGCTGCCCGATGGAAGAGGACGCCACCGGCATCACCAAGCCGAAGGACACCGAGGCCTTCGATCCGCAGCTGTTGCTGCTCCCCTGCCTCGGCTACGGCCCCGGCGGCATCCGGATGGGCTACGGCGGCGGCTTCATGCTGCGCACGATCGCCCAGATCCAGCCGCGGCCGGTGGTCGTCGGCGTGGGCTTCAGCCACGGCTTCCAACCGACGCTGACCGCCCAGCCCAACGACGTCCGGCTGGACGCGATGCTGACCGAGATGGGGGTCGTCTGGGAGAATTCCCGCGCATGAATCCCGCTGAATCCCGCGACCTGAACGCCCTGTACACGGCCCACCTGGCGGAGCAGCAGCGCCGCACCGACCACGCGCTCGCGCGCGGCGGCTACGACGCGCTGCTGATCGCCTCGGGCATCGAGAAGTTCGCCTTCCTCGACGACCGGCCCTACGTGTTCCAGCCCAATCCCCACTTCAAGCTGTGGGTGCCGCTGGTGCGTCATCCCGACAGCTGGCTGGTGATCCGGCCCGGGCACAAGCCCCGGCTCGTGTACGTGCAGCCCGAGGACTACTGGCATGTACCGCCGGAGGCGCCGAGCGGCTTCTGGGTCGGGCACTTCGAGCTGATCGTCGTGCGCCGGCGGGAAGAGGCGCTGCCCTACCTGCAACTGCCGGGAGAGCTGGCGATCGTCGGCGAGGCCGACGCGGCGCTCGGCGACATCGTCCCGAACAACCCGCCCGAGGTGCTGAACCCGCTGCACCACGCGCGCGCCGTCAAGACCGGCTATGAGCTGCTGCGCCTGCGCGAGGCGTCGTCGCTGGCCGCCGGCGCGCACCTCGCGTCGCAACGGGCGTTCCGCGACGGGCAGTCGGAAGCGGGCATCCACCGCGCCTACCTGCAGGCCTGCGGCCTGGCCGAGCGCGACCTGCCCTACGGCAACATCGTGGCGCTCAACGACCACGCCGCGGTGCTGCATTACCAGTACCAGGACGAACAGGCGCCGGCGCAATCGCTGTCGCTGCTGGTGGATGCCGGCGCCCACAGCTGCGGCTATGCGTCCGACATCACCCGCACGACCGGCAACGGCGACGCGTCGTTCCAGGCGCTGATCGACGCGATGGAAGCGGCGCAGCTGCGCCTGGTCGACCGCGTGCGGGCCGGCGTCGACTACCGCGACATCCACCTGGACTCGCACCGCGAGATCGCCGGCGTGCTGCGCCAGCTCGGCATCGTGAAGATGGACGAGGACGCGATGCTCGCGCAGGGCGTGACCTCGACCTTCCTGCCGCATGGCATCGGCCATCTGCTGGGCCTGCAGGTCCACGACATCGGCGGCTTCATGGCCGGCGAGGACGGCGGCACGATCGCCAAGCCGGACGGGCATCCCTACCTGCGCCTGACCCGCGTGCTGCGGCCCGGCATGGTGGTGACGATCGAGCCGGGGCTGTACTTCATCCCGATGCTGCTCGAGCGGCTGCGCGCCACGCCGGCCGCGGCGAGCGTCGACTGGGCGCTGGTGAAGCACCTGAGCGCCTTCGGCGGCGTGCGCATCGAGGACGACGTCGCCTGCCGCGAGAGCGGCGCGCCGGAGAACCTCACGCGGGACGCGTTCGCCGCGCTGGCCTGATCGACCGGCCGCGCGACGCGCCATGGAAAAAGGGCCCTCAGGGGCCCTTTGTCATGGAGGCGGGCGCCGGCGCGGCGTCCGCCTTGGGGAGCGCGGGCATGCCGCGCGTTCGTCGATCAGAAGCGGTAACCGACGCCGACGCCGATCAGCAGCGGATCGATCTTGAACTTGCCGACGGTCGAGCCGAACGAGCGGACCTCGGTGTCCATCTGGAGCTTCTTGACGTCGACGTTGATCGACCACTGCTTGTCCAGCATCACGTCGAAGCCGGCCTGCACGGCCAGGCCGATGCTGCTCTTCTTGATGCTGGGCTGCAGCGCGGCCTGGACCGCGGGTTCGAAGTGGACGCCCGAGAAGTGCGTGTAGTTCACGCCGGCGCCGACGTACGGGCGGAAGGTGCCGGTCGGGTTGAGGTGGTACTGCAGCGTCAGCGTCGGCGGCAGGTGCTTGACGGTGCCGACGCGCGTGCCCTTGCTGGAGAGCTTGTGCTCCTGCGGCACGGTGAGGATCAGCTCGGTGGCGATGTTCGGCGTGAAGAAGTAGCTGATGTCGATCTCGGGGATCGTCTTGCGGCTGAGCGACAGGCCCAGGCCGGTCTTGTCCTTGTCCGCCGGGTCGATGTTGACCGCGCGGGCGCGGAACTGCCACGGGCTTTCCTGCGCCTGGACCGGCAACGCGGGCAGCGCCATCAGCGCGGCGAGCGTGGCGACGGCGATCGAGGGGCGGGAGAGGGCGGGGGTGCGGGACATGCGTTCACTCCTGAAGTCAATGGACGACAGGATTGAACGCCGCGGCCCGGGGTCAGGCCTTGACCGTTCACAAGGAACGGCGGAGAACCGGTCAGGTTCCCGGCCCGGTCCCGGCGCGATTGCGCCTTGTCAAGCTTCGGCCGCGAGGCCGAGACGCTCGCACAACGCGAGCGTCAGCGCGCTCTGGTTGAGCGTGTAGAAGTGCAGCCCCGGCACGCCGCCGGCGATCAGGCGCTCGCACAGCCGCGCGACGACGTCCAGGCCGAAGGCGCGCACCGAGGCGGCGTCGTCCATGTAGCCCTCCATCTTCAGCGCGACCCAGCGCGGGATCTCGATGCCGTCGCGCTGCGCGAACTGCGCGATGCGGGCGTAGTTGTTGATGGGCATGATGCCCGGCACGATCGGCACGTCCACGCCCATCGCCCGCGCCGCGTCGACGAAGTGGAAGTAGGCGTCAGGGTTGTAGAAGAACTGCGTGATCGCGCCGCTGGCGCCGGCGCGCACCTTGTCGGCGAAGAACTGCAGGTCGCGCGCCGCGTAGCGCTGCTGCGGGTGGTACTCGGGGTAGGCGGCGACCTCGATGTCCCAGTCCTCGCCCTGCGTCTCGCGGATGAAGCGCACCAGCTCGGCCGCGTAGCGGAACTCGCCGGCGGTCGCCGTGCCGCTGGGCAGGTCGCCGCGCAGCGCGACGACGCGCCGGATGTCCTGCGCGCGGTAGGTCGCCAGGATCTCGGCGATGTTCTCGCGGGTCGAGCCGACGCACGACAGGTGCGGCGCCGCGTCGAAGCCCTGGGCCGCGATGTCGGCCACGGTGGACAGCGTCTTCTCGCGCGTGGAGCCGCCGGCGCCGTAGGTGACGCTGAAGTACTGCGGATTCACCGCGCGCAGCTCCTGCACGACGGTCTTCAGCTTCTCGGTGCCGACGGGCGTGTTGGGCGGGAAGAATTCGATGCTGACGGGCGTCGTCATGGTTTCTGGACCCAGATGAAGAATTCGGTGTTGCCGTCGCCGCCGGTGACGGGGCTTTCGAACCAGCCCTTGACGACGAGGTCGCGCTTCTCGGCGGCGGCCACGGCCTGCTCCTTGAGCACGATGTACTGCGACTTGTCCTTGACGATGCCGTTCTTGTTCAAGGCCTTCGGGCCCAGCTCGAACTGCGGCTTGACCAGCAGCAGCGCCTGGCCTTGCGGCTTGAGCCAGCCGACCACGTGCTTGAGGGTGCCGATCATCGAGATGAAGCTCAGGTCGCCCACGACCAGGTCGAAGGGCTCGGCGGGCACGTAGTCCTTCACGTGCATGCCTTCGAGGGCGGTCACGCGCGGGTCCGCCTTCAAGGTCTCGTGCAGCTGGCCGTGGCCGACATCGATGCCGGTCACGTGCGCCGCGCCGGCCTTGAGCAGCACGTCGGTGAAACCGCCCGCGCTCTGGCCCATGTCCAGCGCCGAGAGGCCGGCCACCGACACGCCGACCTTGGCCAGCGCGCCTTCGAGCTTGAGCCCGCCGCGCGAGACGTAACGCAGCTCGGCGTCGTCCGTCACGCGCAGGGGCGTGGTCTCGAGCAGGTCCTCGCCGCACTTGCGCACGACGGTCCAGCCCTTGGGGCCTTCCCACTCGACCGCGCGGGCGTCGATCAGCCGCTGGGCGGCCGAGCGCGTGGGCGCCAGGCCAAGGGAGAGGAGGAGTTGGTCAGCTCTCATGAACGAAGTAGCCTTTGCAGCGCGTCGCGAGCGGGTGTCAGGCTAGGCGCGGGGGGATCCGGGAACCGGAACGTAGCAGCGCTACGTGAGGATTCACGGAGGGACCCGCAACGACGCATGGCGCCCGCGCAGTAGCGCTCGATCAATAACGGTAGGTGTCGGGCTTGTAGGGGCCCGCCTTCGACACGCCGATGTAGGCGGCCTGCTCGTCCGTCAGCTCGCTGAGCTGCGCGTTCAGCGTCTTGAGCTGCAGGCGCGCGACGTGCTCGTCCAGGTGCTTGGGCAGCACGTAGACCTGGCCGACCGCGTAGGCGTCCTTGTGCGCGAACAGCTCGATCTGGGCGATCGTCTGGTTGGCGAAGCTCGACGACATCACGTAGCTCGGATGGCCGGTGCCGCAGCCCAGGTTCACGAGGCGACCCTTGGCGAGCAGGATGATCCGCTTGCCGTCCGGGAAGATCACATGGTCCACCTGCGGCTTGATCTCTTCCCACTCGTACTTCTCGATCGAGGCGATGTCGATCTCGTTGTCGAAGTGGCCGATGTTGCAGACGATGGCGTTGTGCTTCATCGCGGCCATGTGCTCATGGCGGATGACGCCCTTGTTGCCGGTGGTCGTCACGAAGATGTCGGCCTTGTCGGCGGCGTACTCCATCGTCACGACGCGGAAGCCCTCCATCGCGGCCTGCAGCGCGCAGATCGGATCGATCTCGGTGACCCACACCTGGGCCGACAGCGCGCGCATCGCCTGCGCCGAGCCCTTGCCCACGTCGCCGTAGCCGGCGATCACGGCGATCTTGCCGGCGATCATCACGTCGGTGGCGCGCTTGATGCCGTCCACCAGCGACTCGCGGCAGCCGTACAGGTTGTCGAACTTGCTCTTGGTGACCGAGTCGTTGACGTTGATGGCGCGGAACAGCAGCGTGCCCTTGGCCGACATCTCCTTGAGGCGGTGCACGCCGGTGGTCGTCTCCTCGGTCACGCCGATGATCTCGGCGCTCTTGCGGGTGTACCAGGTGGCGTCCTCGGCGATCTTCTTCTTGATCGCGGCGAACAGGATGCGCTCTTCCTCGCTGCCCGGATTGGCCAGGACCGACAGGTCCTTCTCCGCCTTCTGGCCCAGGTGCATCAGCAGCGTCGCGTCGCCGCCGTCGTCCAGGATCATGTTGGGGCCTTCGCCCGGCGTGCCCTTGGCGCCGAAGTCGAAGATGCGGTGCGTGTAGTCCCAGTAGTCCTCCAGCGTCTCGCCCTTGTAGGCGAAGACGGGGGTGCCGGCGGCGACCAGCGCGGCGGCGGCGTGGTCCTGCGTCGAGAAGATGTTGCACGAGGCCCAGCGGACCTCGGCGCCCAGCGCCTGCAGCGTCTCGACCAGCACGGCGGTCTGGATCGTCATGTGCAGCGAGCCGGTGATGCGCGCGCCCTTGAGCGGCTGCGCGGCGGCGTATTCCTCGCGGATGGCCATCAGCGCGGGCATCTCGCTCTCGGCGATCTTGATTTCCTTGCGGCCCCAGTCGGCCAGCGACAGGTCTTTGATCAGGTACTGGTCTTGGGCCAGCGGCTTCGTTTGGGCGTTCATGCGGACTCCTGCGAGGAAGGGCCGTCGACGCCAGCGGCGGGAAGTCGGGATCGGAGGGAGTCGGGCGCTTGCCGCTCGGTCCTCACCCGGCCCACGAAGGGTCGACGGGTGAGCGCGGTTGCCATGGCCGCCGGCATGTCGCCGGGCGGCGGTTCCGAGCCTGGCCTCGATGGGATGGGAGGTCGCAACGCTCCTCGGAACAGGGCGCGATTGTAGTCATGTTCCACCGGACGGTTCGATGACAGCGTCACGGCCGGGGCCACAATCGCGGCCCATGCGATGCCTCCCCCCGTTGAGCGACTGCCCGCGTACCGCCTGGGCCCCCCTGCGCGGGGTGCTGACCGACATCGACGACACGCTGACGGGGGCCGCCGACGCTGGCGCGGGGGACGAGGCCGCCACCGCCGCCACCGCGGTGATCGCGCCGGCGGCGCTCGAGGCGCTCGCCCGGCTGGACGCGGCCGGCGTGCCGGTGATCGCGATCACCGGGCGCCCGGCGGGCTGGAGCGCGCCGTTCGCGATGGCCTGGCCGGTGCGGGGGATCGTCGCGGAGAACGGCGGGGTGCTGCTGCATCGCCAGGGGGATCGCCTCGTCACCGAATTCGCCCAGGACGACGCGACGCGCGAGGCGAACTTCGCCCGACTGCAGGCCTGCGCGCGGGAGATCCTCGCCACGGTGCCGGGCGCCACGCTGGCGCGCGACAGCGCCGGTCGACTGACCGACATCGCGATCGATCACAGCGAGTTCACGACGCTGGACGACGACGCGATCGCCGCCGTCTGCGACCGGATGCGCGCGCACGGGCTGGTGGCGACGGTCAGTTCGATCCACGTCAACGGCTGGATCGGCGAGCACAGCAAGTGGAGCGCCGCCCATTGGGCGGTGAAGCGGCTGACGGGCCTGGACTTCGTCCCTCGCGAGTGGGTCTACGTCGGCGACTCGACCAACGACCAGTTGATGTTCGAGCGGGTGCCGCTCTCGGTGGGGGTGGCCAACATCGCGCGTTTCCTGCCGATGCTGGATCACCCGCCGGCCTATGTCACCGCCGGCGAGCGGGGCGATGGCTTCGCCGAGGTGGCGCGGGCGTTGCTGGACGCGCGCGCCGGCTGATCAGGCCGCGCGCAGTTCGGCGGGACGCGCGGCGACCGGGCTGCGAGTGGGCGCCGGGTCGTCGACGACCGCCAGGCGCGAGCGCGGCGTCCGGCCTTCGACCGGATCCCAGGCATGCCGCCCGACCAGCGAGGAGATCCCGGGCCAGTCGCGGCCGCGGGGCAGCACCCGCGCCAGCGCCGCGTGGCTGACCCGGCCGCCCAGGGCGACCAGGCGCTCGGCGACCTCGATCCGGCGGCGCCGCAGCCGCGGCAGCAGCCAGCGGTTGGTCGGGCGTTCGCGCAGCACGCTCGGATGCGGCATGCAGCGGTGTTCGGCCATCAGCAGGTGGCGCAGCAGGATCTCCAGCGGCAGCGGTTCCAGCTGGCGCCAGTCGGTGCTCAGCCGCGCGAGCGCGAAACGCAGGTTGGCTTGCGCGTCGGAATGGGCGACGTGGAAGCGGTTCTGGCCGGTCATGAACATCGAGACCTCCGGGCGGACGGCGTTGCGCCGCTCAGGCAAACGCGGCGCCTGTCCTGAATGTCGGCCGGCGGCGCCGGGATCTGAATCCCCGGGATGTCCCCCAAAACGTCACGAAACGCAAACCGGCGGGGCCTTCGCAGCGCCGCGGAGGTCCGGTGGCCTGCATGTGGCAGGCCGGCTCGCTGCCGCTTTCGGGGGCGCCAAAAGGAAAGGGCCGCGCGAGGCGGCCCTTCAGGGTGGGGGTGGGGCGTCGGTCAGGACGCCTCGGGGTGACGGGCCTTCCAGGCGCGCAGCCGCTGCCGGTAGTCGTCCATCGCCAGGTCGTGCAGGTCGAAGATGCACGGATCGCAGCCGTTCCCGCAGCAGGCGTCGAGGTCCGGCTGCACGGGCGGCACGGGCATCGGGTCGCCGGCGTCGGTGGCCTCGGCGGAGGCGGCCGGCGCGGGATCGGGCAAGGCGGTGGTCATGTCCGGACGTTCTCCCGCGGTGGCGACGGCCGCCGCGGCAGAGGGACGGATCAGCGACGGACCGGCGGCGGGCCCGAGTGGTTCGAGCGCTGCAGGTGGCGGAAGGTGATCCGGCCCTTGGTCAGGTCGTAGGGCGACATTTCCAGGGAGACCGCGTCGCCGGCCAGGATGCGGATGTGGTGCTTGCGCATCTTGCCGCCGGTGTAGGCGATGACCTGGTGGCCGTTCTCGAGCGTCACGCGGAAGCGCGAGTCGGGCAGGATTTCGTTGACCACGCCCTGCATTTCAATCAGTTCTTCCTTGGCCATTCGGGATGCTCCTTACTTGAAATTGTGAAGGGCGCGGGCCGCGTTCGTCGCGACCTTCGCCTTGTCGGGTTCAACGGCGCTCGGCTCAGTGGCTGAGCGCCCAGGCGGTGCCTTCGGTCGCCGCGTAGCGCAACGCGGCGCGACGGCTGAGGAAGGCGGGCACGAACCGCATGACACGGTCGGTGCTGGTCATGCCTTGTCCCGATCGGATCGAGACAACCGCGGCGAATCCGCCGTCGGCATGGGGTTTGGTCATCGGTGAGACAAGGAATCGCCCCACCTCAATGCTTTTGCTTCGCATAGTTCTCATGAGGTGTGCGCCTTGACAGGCAATCGCTATAAGCAACCGTCTTGGCGCGGTTTGGGAACGTGCGCGGCTCCGGATCGATGACGCGATCCTGGGACATTGCACGGAAGGGTGCTCCAGCCCTCGCGCACGCCGAAGGCGCGCACGCAGACCGAAGCCTGAAACGCTCAAGCGCACGAACCGGGGGTTGATGCTGGTGCGAGCCGCTCGCAGGAATGTCCGTGAGAAGGACCGGAGGGGCTGCAGAAGAAGACCTGAAGAGGGTGGTCTTGTGCGAATCAAGCTGCGGATTGTAGCGCAAGGTCCCATGTCGCGCATCCCCCATGAGTTTCCAGGGCCGCCAGACCGGTACTTTGCCGGATTGGGCAAGCGGCGCGCCGGAACGGACACGTCGCCCCGGGCGCCGGTTCCTACGATGAATCCGTCCTCCCGATCGACCGGTTCGCACCGTTCGAGCCGTCGAGCGGGACGGTCCCCTTCAGCTTCCATTCATTCCCTCCAAAGGACGCACTCCCATGAGCAAGATCTGGTTCATCACCGGCGCCAACCGCGGTTTCGGCCGCGAGATCGCCCGCGCCGCGCTGGCCGCCGGCGACCGCGTCGTCGCCACCGGGCGCGACCTCGACGCGCTGAAGACGGCCTACGCCGGCGACGGCGACGCCGTCCTGTGCCTGGCGCTGGACGTCGCCCGCGAGGCCGACGCCGCCCATGCGGTCGAGCAGGCCGTCGCGCGCTTCGGCCGCATCGACGTGCTGGTCAACAACGCGGGCTATGGCCAGCTCGGCCTGTTCGAGGAGATCGGCGCCGCCGACATCGAGCGCCAGTTCGCCACCAACGTCTTCGGCCTGATGCACGTCACCCGCGCCGTGCTGCCCATCATGCGCCGGCAACGCGACGGGCATGTGATCAACATCGCCTCGGTCGGCGGTTTCCGCGGCTTCGACGGCGCCACGGTCTACTGCGCGACGAAGTTCGCGGTCGACGGCTTCTCGGCGTCGCTGGCGCCGGAGCTCGCCGGCTTCAACATCCGGGTGACCGTCGTGGAGCCGGGCTTCTTCCGCACCGACTTCCTGGACGCCAGCTCGGTGCGCTACGGCTCGCGGGCGATCGCGGACTACGCGGCGCTGCCCACGCCGCCGCTGTCGACCTACGAGGCCTACAACCACCAGCAGCCGGGCGACCCGGCCAAGCTGGGCCGGGCCTTCGTCGAGCTGGCGACGATGCCGGCGCCGCCGCTGCATTTCGTGGCGGGGTCGGACGCGCTGGCGATGGCGCGCGACACCTTCGGGCGCCGGATCGCCGAGGTGGAGGCGCACGCGGCGCTGTCGGCGTCGCTGGACCGCGACGACGCCTGAGTTCGGCATCGCCGCCGGCCGCGCAGCGCCCAAGGCCTCGCGCCATCGCCGTTCCCGTCCCGGCATCCCGGCCGTCCCGGTGTCGGCTGGATGAAGGGAACATGAATTGGCGGCGTGTCGACCTCCGGCGCGCGCCGGCCCGCGGCTAGCATGCGCCCCGGAACACGTCGGCCGGGGAGGGCGCGATGGATCGAGGCGGCGCGCCGGCAGGACGGCGGCGCGAATGACGGCGGCGCGAATCACATCGACGTGGAGGTCGACGACCCGGTGGGGCGAGCCCGCTCGTGGGCGGCGATGGCTCGGGCTGG
>NZ_JAOCCU010000018.1 GCF_029840635.1 Mitsuaria sp. GD03876
CGCGCGGCCGCGGGCCGAGGCGGTCGCGATCAAGGACGGCCGCTTCCTGGGCGTCGGCGGCAACCAGGAGATCCTGGCGCTGGCGGGCGCGGCCACGCGCCGCATCGACCTGAAGGGCCGCGGCGTGCTGCCGGGCCTGATCGACAACCACCTGCACATCATCCGCGGCGGGTTGAACTTCAACATGGAGCTGCGCTGGGACGGCGTGCGCAGCCTGGCCGACGCGATGGCGATGCTCCAGGCGCAGGTCGCGATCACGCCGGCGCCGCAATGGGTGCGCGTGGTCGGCGGCTTCACCGAGCACCAGTTCGCCGAGAAGCGCCTGCCGACGATCGACGAGCTCAATGCCGTCGCGCCGGACACGCCGGTGTTCATCCTCCACCTCTACGACCGCGCGCTGCTCAACGGGGCGGCGCTGCGGGCGGTCGGCTACACGCGCGAGACGCCGGAGCCCCCCGGCGGCCAGATCCTGCGCGACGGCGCCGGCAACCCGACCGGCCTGCTGCTGGCCAAGCCCAACGCGGCGATCCTGTACGCGACGCTGGCCAAGGGCCCGAAGTTGCCGCCCGAGTACCAGGTGAACAGCACGCGCCACTTCATGCGCGAGCTCAACCGGCTCGGCGTCACCGGCGCGATCGACGCGGGCGGCGGGTTCCAGAACTATCCCGAGGACTACCAGGTCATCCAGCAGCTGTCCGACGCCGGCCAGCTGACGATCCGGCTGGCCTACAACCTGTTCACCCAAAAGGCGGGGCAGGAGAAGGAGGACTTCCTCAACTGGGCGAAGTCGGTCACCTACAAGCAGGGCGACGACTACTTCCGCCACAACGGCGCGGGGGAGATGCTGGTGTTCTCGGCGGCGGACTTCGAGGACTTCCGCCAGCCGCGCCCCGACATGCCGGACCGGATGGAAGGCGAGCTCGAGGAGGTGGTGCGCATCCTGGCGCAGAACCGCTGGCCGTGGCGCATGCACGCGACCTACGACGAGACGATCTCGCGGGCGCTGGACGTCTTCGAGAAGGTCCATCGCGAGACGCCGCTGGACGGGCTGAACTGGTTCTTCGACCACGCGGAGACGATCTCGACGCGCTCGATGGACCGGATCGCCGCGCTGGGCGGCGGCGTGGCGGTGCAGCACCGGATGGCCTACCAGGGCGAGTACTTCGTCGAGCGCTACGGCGCGCGCGCCGCCGAGGCGACGCCGCCGGTGGCGGAGATGCTGCGCCGGGGCATGAAGGTCTCGGCCGGCACCGACGCGACGCGGGTGGCGTCCTACAACCCGTGGGTGTCGCTGTCCTGGATGATCACGGGCCGGACCGTCGGCGGGCTGCAGGTCACGCCGCAGCGCAACTGCCTGGACCGCGAGACGGCGCTGCGGATGTGGACGGAGAACGTCACCTGGTTCTCGAACGAGCAGGGCAACAAGGGCCAGATCGCCGCCGGGCAGCTGGCCGACCTGATCGTGCCGGACCGCGATTTCTTCGGCTGCCCGGAATCGGAGATCGCCGACATGAGCGCGCTGCTGACGATGGTCGGCGGCAAGGTCGTGTGGGGCGCGGGAGAGTTCGCCGACCTCGACGAGGCGCCGCCGCCGCCGGCGATGCCGGACTGGTCGCCGGTGCGGCGCTACGGCGGCTACGGCGCCTGGGGCGCTGAAGGCCAGCCGATGCAGGCGGCGATGCGGCGCGTGGCGTGTTGCGACACCGCCTGCGGCGTCCACGGCCATGCGCATGCGAACGCGTGGGCGTCGGAGATCCCGGCGTCCGACCTGCGCGGCTTCTGGGGCGCGCTGGGTTGCGCCTGCTGGGCGGTGTGATGCGGCGCGACACGACACACGCGGGGCCGGCGCGACGGCCGGAGGTCACCCGATGAGCGCGTTCCGTCCGATGCGCACGCTGTCCCCCGCCGCCCCCCGGTGGGTGGAGGGCCTGCTGCAATGGCCGACCTTCGGGCTCCTGCTCCGGGTGGGGTTGGCCTCGGCCTACCTGATCGGGGGCATCGACAAGGCGATGGACTTTCCCGGCGCGGTGGCCGAGCAGGCGCACTTCGGCCTGCAGCCGGCGGTGCTGTGGGCGGTGCTGGCGGTCGCGGTCGAGCTGGTCGCGTCGGTGCTGCTGATCGTCAACCGCTGGGTGTGGCTGGCGGCGGGCGCGCTGGGCGTGCTGACGCTGGTGGCGATGCTGGTCGCCAACAACTTCTGGGACCTGAGCGGGCAGGCGCGCTTCATGGCCAAGAACGCGTTCTTCGAGCACCTGGGGCTGATCTGCGCGCTGGCGATGGCGGCGCGGATCTCGGTGCTCGAACGCAAGGAGGCGGCATGACCGGCGCGAGGCGGCTGCTGGTGGCGAGCCTGATGCTGGGTTTCATCGCCGGGTACGTGGACACGGTGGGTTTCGTCGCGCTGTTCGGGCTGTTCACCGCGCACGTGACGGGCAACTTCGTGCTGATCGGCGCGGAGCTGAGCCGCTCGAGCGCGAGCAGCGTGCTGCTGAAGCTGCTGGTGTTCCCGACCTTCGTGGCGGCGGTGGCGCTGTCGCGGATGACGGCGCTGCGCTGCGAGCGCACCGGGACGGTGGCGAGCCGGCCGCTGCTGGTGATGGAGGCGGTGTTCCTGGCGGTGGCGCTCGCATGCAGCGTGCCGGCGGGCGCGGTGCTGGCGCCGGACGCGCCGTGGGCCATGGCCACGGGGCTGTTCATGACGGCGGCGATGGGCGTGCAGAACGCGGCGGGCCGGCTGGCGTGGCCGGCGCTGACGCCGACGACGGTGATGACGGGCAACGTCACGCAGGTGGTGATCGACGGCGTGGACCTGCTGCGCGGCGCGGCGGGACCGGAGGTGCGGGACCGGCTCAAGCGCTTCATCTGGCCGGTGGTGGCGTTCGGCGCCGGCGCGATGGCGGGGGCGTTCGCCTACGTCGGGTGGAAGTTCTGGGCGCTGGTATTACCGCTGGTGATGCTCGTCGGCCTGGTCGTGATGGATGTGAGGCCGGAGAAGAAGGCCTGAGGCGAGGCGATCTGGTCAGAATGGCGCCTCCACGATGCGCGAGGACGCCATGAGCCGAGACAACGCCTTTCAAGACGCCGCCCGGGAGCTGGGCCATTCCTTCGACGGCGAGATCAAGGCCGGCGGCAACTACCTCCCGCTGACCCGCGAGGGCGACACCGTCTACCTGAGCGGTCAGGTGCCGCGCGTGGGCAGCACGATCGTGGTGACCGGACGGGTGGGCGCCGAGGTCGACCTGGCGGGCGCCCAGTTGGCCGCGAAGATCTGCGCGATGCGGGCACTGGCGCTGCTGCAGCGCTCGCTGGGCTCGCTCGACGGCGTGAAGCAGGTCCTGCGGATGAATGTCTTCGTCCAATGCGCCGACACCTTCACCCAGCACAGCGAGGTCGCGGACGCCGCGTCGGACCTGCTGGTCCGGATCCTCGGCCCGGCGGGCACGCACGCGCGGACCTCGGTCGGCGTCTACGCGTTGCCCAAGAACGCGAGCGTGGAGCTGGATCTCACCGTGGCCGTCGCGGGCGGAGCCGCTCCGACCGGCAAGGCCTGACACCGCCGACCAACTTCAAGATGTCGTCAAGATGACGGCGGCGTGTCGCACGCCATGACGTCCGGCAGGGTTTGCACTGCGCGGCGCCAGACCTCCCTTCGCTAGCATGCCCCCAGCATTGGCGCCCCGCGCCGATGCTGTCCAAAGCGCGAGAACAAGCGCGGACACGCCCAAGGGAGGGCCCCCCGATCCACGACACGAGCGACGCCGCCATCGCTGGCCGCCGCATGTCCGCGACCCGGTGGGGCCTGCCTGGAAGCGTCCTCTGACCCGTCCCTCGTGGACGTCGCTGGGGCATCTCAACCAGGGAGTTTCAACGTCATGAACAAGTTCCTGCATCGGCTCGGCATGACCGGCCTCGTCGCACTCGCCGGCCTGGCCGCGCTGCCGGCTTCCGCGACCATCACCTCCACCTACTCGGGCACGCTGGCGATGCCCGATGGCCGCGGCGCGCGCCTCGACCAGGCCCAGAACGGCAACAGCGTCTACCGCCCGATCGCGGTTGCCCAGCAGGCGGTGATGTCGCGCATCAAGTCGGAGATCCAGCCCAAGATCAAGGACGCGCTGCAGTCCGTGAACGGCGCCGTCGCCAACAGCGCCGCGGCCACGGTCAGCGGACCGATCTACCTGCAGCTCAAGAACGGCGTCGCGTCGTTCTGGGGCCTGCAGGCGACCGGGTCGGTCCGGGTCCAGCAGCAGAAGTTCGGCATCACCGTCAGCTGCCAGATCCAGGCGACGGTCAGCTCCGCGACGCGGATCAACGGCACGCTGGACCCGTACACCGGCGTGTTCACGTTCGCCAACATCGAGAACTTCGCGGTGACGCCGACCTACACCTGCGACACCAGCCTGGACTGGGTGCCGTTCGTGAACATCGTGGTGGACGCGGTGGTGGACCACTACGTCGACCAGGCGATCGCCAACGGCGTGCGCACGGCCTACAACGCGCTGGGCGACCTCAGCAACCTCGCGCCAGTGCAGCTGATGGGGCTGAACAGCCTGCCCAACAACCTGTTCCTGGTGAACGGCGTCGACCTGTGGCCGAGCTTCAAGACGGACCTGGCCAACGCGTTCTGGTCGGCGGACCTGACGATGACCATCGGCGACCCGAAGCACTACATCAAGGGCCCGACGGGGTATGCCCACATCGCGACGTCCAACGACCAGGTGTTCTCGTTGAACTTCAACGGGTACAGCTTCTCGCTGTGGGACAACCGGACCTACGTCGACGAGGTGTTCTGCCCCAACACCCGCGTGCAGCCGTATTGCTTCTTCAATTGACGCCATGAGAAAGGCCCGCGGCGCGGGAGCGCGGCGGGCCTTGGGTACATCAAGCCGGATGCCGGCTCTGGCTCGTCACTTCACGAGACTTCTCACTACTCGACCAAAGCCGCGGAGCATTGAAAAGATCGCATTGGCAATACGAGTCATCTGCGCACGAGGTGCTTTGCACGCCATTCAATCCGGTTCGGGAGCTGGGCCTCCCAGATCCACTACAGTCGCTTCTCAAGATTGATTCGAGGCGATTGCGATTGCGCAGCGGCCATCGAGTCTCCAGCATTGAATCCATTGCGCGCACTTCGCCATGCGACTGAAATCAGTCACTCTGTCCAACTTTCGCTGCTTTGACCGACTGGAAGTCAACTTCCATTCCCGATTGACGGTGTTTGTTGGCATCAATGGCGCTGGCAAGACTGCATTGCTTGACGCCATTGCCGCCGGATTGACACCGGTGCTCCGGCATCTATCTTCAGCGAATCAGCGCTTAAGCACCGAGGGCGCCGGTCTGAAGGACTCCGACTTCAAGCTTGTCAATCGAGGCAATGACCGTTGGACCGTAGCGGACTACGCACAGGTCATTGTCAAAACCGATGACGACCTTGAATGGGACTATTGGCGGGCAGCCTCTTCCGGAAAGGTTCCGGAGCTACGTCCGGAAGGTGGAAAGCTCGCCGCCGTGATGAAGGAAATCAGCGAGAGCAAGAGTGGCAGCACCCCAAGGCTGATGCCGGTCTTTGCTTACTACGGAGCTCAACGCGGGCGCATCGTTGTGCCTGAGCGACTTCGGCAAACCAAGGAGAAGTACGACCACCCTACGTCAGCCTTGGTGGGCGCTCTGGACTCCTTGAGCGACTTCAAGGAGATGCTCAAGTGGTTCGACCTCGCCGAGACCTCGGAGCTACGAACCAACAAGGGGCGTCCAGAGACCGATTTCGCGCGTTCACCAGCGCTTGAGGCAGTCCGGCAAACCATCGTTCGACTGCTTGGCGACCAATACAAGAATCCGTACTTCAATAGCGACCATCGTTTCGTTGTTGAGAAAACGGAAACGAATGCGCCCATGCAAGTCATGCAACTCAGTCAGGGCTATCAGAGCATGCTGGCACTCGCAATGGACTTCGCGCGACGGCTGTCCTTGGGCAACCCGCATCTGACAGAGGCCGATCGTGAGCATCTGGCACCGGCGAATTCCGAGCCGATCGCTCCGCTGGCAGGCGCGGCGAACGTACTCCCAGCCCTGCTGGCGCCGGCCATCATGCTGGTGGATGAGCTGGACCTCCACCTTCATCCCACTTGGCAACAACGCGTGCTCGGCGACTTAATGGCGGCGTTTCCGAATACACAATTCATTGTCACGACGCATAGCCCGCAGATCCTCACCACCGTGCCCGATGAATGCATCCGAGTCATCGACGGTGGTCAATTGTTCTCAGCGCCGCCCGGTACCCAAGGCGCCGAGCCAGCACGGCTGCTGAAGCAAGTGCTCGGAGTTCCCGAACTCAGGCCGGACCTGGCGATCACGCGCGACCTGAAGGAGTACCTCGCATTGGTGGACGAGGACAAATGGGCCACGCCACGAGCGCTCGAATTGCGGCGAATCCTTGATGACAACTTCAAAGGCCATGAGCCCGATCTGATCGATGCCGATCTTCGGATCGATAACCGTCGCTGGGAATTGGGCGAATGAAGCGGACGCTGCGCGGGAGCGAGCCCGTAGGGCTGAGGAGGTTTCGCGATGAGCATCCAGAAGGCACGTGGGACGCGTTCAGAGACGCTGCTGCTGGCCAAGAGAATGATCCTTACAAGGACTGCCGGACAGAGCTGTTCGAATCCCAGGGTGGTCTTTGCGCCTATTGCGAAATCGACGTCAGGGACGGCAATCCGCTGACGTGCCGCGTCGAGCACTTCCATCCGAAATCAGACATCACACCAGAGAAAAACTGGGCTTTGGATTGGCTCAATCTTCTGGGCGTCTGCGCTGGCGGTTCGTATCGCTATGGTGCGGCACCTCACACCTTGGAGCCACTGCATCAAAACCTGAGCTGTGACGCCGCAAAGGATCGTCGTGTTCAACGCGATGACCGTTTAATGCAATGTGAGGGACGGATCCTTCGCCCAGAGCAGATCCCTGCCGACGCCTGCCTCCTCAAGCTTCAGCGTAGTACCGGTCGCTTGGAAGCTGACGTCAACGAGTGCATGAAGTTCGAGGCTCAGATTCAGCACGAGATGGAGTCGCTAGCCGACCTCGTGGAGCAGACGATCGACATCCTCAATCTCAATTGCGACCGCCTGTGCCAAGCACGCCTGATGGTCAGTCGCAGCATTGAACACGCGAAGAAGCAGCAACGAGACCAAGGGTTCACGCCCCAGCAGGGGATGGCGAACCTCACCGATCGATATCTTCGAGTGAGGTGGCCCGCGTTCTTCACGACGATTCGCCTTTGCATGCGAGACGCATTTGACGCGCGTCTTGTTCGCGACGGCTACACAGGCTAGTTTGTGAAACGCGCTACGGGCTAAGGTCTCAGGTCATCGAGAGTCCAACCGGTAAGCTCATCCGGAAATGAAAAGCCCGCCAGTTGGCGGGCTCATTCTTACTGCCAGGGGGGCGCTCCAAGGAGCGCAAACCCGATCAGAACGGAATGTCGTCATCCATGTCGTCGAAGCCGGTCGCCGGCTTCGGCGCGGGTGCCGGGGCGCGAGGCGCCGCGGCACGCGGGGCCGGCGCGCGCGGCGCGTCGAAGTCGCCGCTGTCGCGGCCGCTGCCGCCACCGCCGCTGCGCTCGGACGAGCGCTCGCGGCTGTAGCCGCCACCGCCGCCGCCACCACCCATGTCATCGCCGCCGCCTTCACGGCCGCCCAGCAGCTGCATCTGCTCGGCGATGATCTCGGTCGTGTAGTTGTCCTTGCCTTCCTTGTCCTGCCACTTGCGGGTCTTCAGGCGGCCTTCGACGTACACCGGGCGGCCCTTCTTCAGGTACTCGCCGGCGATCTCGGCCAGGCGGTCGTAGAACACCACGCGGTGCCATTCGGTCTCTTCCTGGCGCTCGCCGCCTTCACGGCTCTTCCAGTTGCGCGTCGTCGCGATGCTCACGTTACACACCGCGCTGCCGCTCGGCGTGTAGCGCAGTTCGGGATCACGGCCCAGGTTGCCGAGGATGATGACTTTGTTGACCGAGGCCATGGTGGGTTGCCTTCGCTTGCGTGTCGTTGAATGTTCGAAAGGGGGATCCGTGCGCCGCCAATCGCCCTTTTCCGGGCGGATGCCGTCGTCGGAAACGCGGCGCAGGGGGCGGATTATGCCGCCAGCCCCTTCACGAGGCACTTCCTGGGAAACGCCGATCTCCTGCCCGATCCAGGTCGGTGGACCACCGCCTCGAGGGGCGCCGCCTCAGCCCATGCGCCGCCGCGACTGCTTGTGCGCGTACATCGCCGCGTCGGCCTGCTGCATCAGCTCCTCCAGCGTCAGCGGCCGGTCGCCGGACATCGCGGCGTCGCCGACGCTGAAATCGAGCTCGTACCCGCGCTGCGCCCGCAGGTTCAGCGCGGTGACCTGCGCGCGCACCCGCTCCAGCGCCGGTGCCATCTGCTCGGTCGCCGTGCCGCTGAGCAGCACCACGAACTCGTCCCCGCCGGTGCGCGCGATCACGTCCGACGCCCGCAGGCAGAAGCGCAGGATGTCCGCGAAGGACTTCAGCACCCAGTCGCCCTCGGCATGGCCGTAGCGATCGTTGACCCGCTTGAAGTGGTCGAGATCGAAATACAGCATCGTCGCCGGCCACTGCTTGCGTCTGCAGAGCGCGAGCACATGCCCCGCCTGCGATTCGAAGCCGCGCCGGTTCGCCAGGCCGGTCAGTTCGTCGACCATCGCCATGTACATCGCGGCGAACTGCTGCTCGACCATGAAGGCCAGGTCGCGCAGCGTCGCCTGGTCGTCCTCGTCGAACCCGCGCGGCACCCGGTCGATCAGGCACAGCGTGCCGAGCCGGTGGCCGCTGGGCGCCCGCACCGGGCAGCCGGCATAGAAGCGGATGTGCGGCGCCCCCGTCACCAGCGGGTTGTCCACGAAACGCGGATCGGCGTGCGTGTCGGGAATGAGGAGGATGTCGTCCGACAGGATCGCGTGGCCGCAGAAGCTGATGTCGCGCGGCGTCTCGAGCACGTCCAGGCCCTGCGCCGACTTGAACCACTGCCGGTCCGCGTCGATCAGGCTCACCAGCGCGATCGGCACCTGGAACAGCCGCCGCGCCATCCGCGTCAGCCGGTCGAAGCGCTCCTCCGGATCGGTGTCCAGCACCTGCAGCACACGCAAGGTGGCCAGGCGGGCGTTCTCGTCGTCGGGCAACGGCGCAGCGATCATCGGTTCGTCTCTGGCGTGCTGGGAGAGGAGGCGCTCATGCCGCGCCGCGTGGCGGGTCGGGCCGGGTGAACGGCGGGCCCGCCGATGTGCGGGACAATCGAGGGCTCCATGAGTTCGTCCAAGCATCATCCCGTCCCGCTCGACATCCTGCAAGAGGTGTTCGGTTACAGCGCCTTTCGCGGCCAGCAGGCGGCGATCGTCGACCACGTGACCGCCGGCGGCGACGCGCTGGTGCTGATGCCCACCGGCGGCGGCAAGTCGCTGTGCTACCAGGTCCCCGCCATCGCCCGGCAGCGCGCCGGCCATGGCGTCACCGTGGTCGTCAGTCCGCTGATCGCCCTGATGCACGACCAGGTCGGCGCGCTCGAGGAAGCCGGCGTCGAGGCCGCCTTCCTCAATTCCACCCAGACGCTGGAGGAGACGCAGCGCATCGAGCGCGAGATGCTCGCCGGCCGGCTGACGCTGCTCTACGCGGCGCCGGAACGCGTCAACACGCCGCGCTTCATCGCGCAGATGCAGTCGCTGTACGAGCGCGGGCTGCTGGCGCTGTTCGCGATCGACGAGGCGCATTGCGTCAGCCAGTGGGGCCACGACTTCCGCAGCGAGTACCTGTCGCTGAGCCTGCTGCACGAGCGCTTCCCCGACATCCCGCGCATCGCGCTGACCGCGACCGCCGACGACATCACCCGCGCCGACATCATCGAGCGGCTGCAGCTCGACGCGGCGCAGGTGTTCGTCGCCTCGTTCGACCGGCCCAACATCCGCTACCTGATCGTCGAGAAGGACAGCCCGCGCGAGCAGCTGCTGCGCTTCATCCAGGACGAGCACGGGGACGAGGCCGGCGTCGTCTACTGCCAGAGCCGCAAGAAGGTCGACGAGACCGCGGACTGGCTGCGCGCCAAGGGCATCAACGCGCTGGCGTACCACGCCGGCATGGAGCAGGACCAGCGCCGGCGCCACCAGGACCGCTTCCTGCGCGAGGACGGCATCGTGATGGTCGCGACCATCGCCTTCGGCATGGGCATCGACAAGCCCGACGTGCGCTTCGTCGCCCACCTGGACCTGCCCAAGAACATCGAGGGCTACTACCAGGAGACCGGCCGCGCCGGCCGCGACGGGGAACCCGCCCAGGCGTGGATGGCCTATGGCCTGGCCGACGTCGTGCAGCAGCGCCGCATGATCGACGAGAGCCCGTCGACCGAGGAATTCAAGCAGGTGCAGCGCGGCAAGCTCGACGCGCTGCTGGCGCTGGCCGAGGCGATCGACTGCCGCCGGGTGCGGCTGCTCGCCTACTTCGGCGAGACCAGCGAGCCCTGCGGCAACTGCGACAACTGCCTGAACCCGCCCGCGACCTGGGACGCGACCGAGGCGGCCCGCATGGCGCTGTCGTGCATCTATCGCTTCCATCAGGTGACGGGCTTCGGTTTCGGCTCGGGCCACCTGATCGACGTGCTTCGCGGCAAGGAGACCGACAAGGTCAGCCAGTACCGCCATCAGTCGCTGAGCACCTGGGGCGTCGGCGCCGCGCTGAGCGAGCAGCAATGGCGCGCCGTGATCCGCCAGCTGATCGCGCTGGGATACGCGGTGACGGAGGGCGAATACAACACGATGTCGCTCGGCGCCGGCGCGAAGGCCGTGCTGCGCGGCGAGGTGCAGATGCTGCTGCGCCAGCCGGCGGCACCGACGAAGCGCAGCAAGTCGAGCCGCTCGGGCGCGTCGGGTTCGCGGCGCTCGGAGGCGGAGGCCGACCTGGACGCGGTGGCGCAGGCGCGCTTCGACGCGCTCAAGGCCTGGCGCGCCGAGGTGGCGCGCGAGCACGGGCTGCCTGCCTACGTGATCTTCCAGAACGTCACCCTCGCGGAGTTGGCGCGGCTGCAGCCGTCCTCGCTCGACGAGATGGCGGGCATCAGCGGCATCGGCGCGAAGAAGCTCGAGGCCTATGGCGAGGCGCTGCTGAAGGTGCTCGGCGAGGACTGACCCCCCGGCCCGATCGCATCGTGGCGTTCCGTCACGCGATCGACACGCGCAAAGAAAAACGCCCGGCAGTGCCGGGCGTTTTTCATTGGCGATCGCTACAGCTGGATCCGTCGCGGTCGCCGTCCACCGACAGCGCAACCGCTGGAGCTCAGCAGAGCTGGGTCGTGCAGCCGACCTGGGCGGCCGAGGCGAGTTGCTGGCCGTCGGCCGACGTGTCGCGGCGGCCGGTGATGTAGACGGTGGGCAGTTGCTCGCGCTTGGCGGTGATGACCACCGGGTCCAGCGTGATCACGGCGGCGCGCAGGTCGCGCTGTTCCTGCACGTGCAGCAGGCTGACGGCGATGGCCAGCGTCGCGCCGATGCCGAAGGCGAAGGCCTTGAAGCTCGCGCCCAGGCGGGTGCTGGTGCGGCGGGTGGTCTTGGAAGTGGTGGTGCTCAAGTCGATCTCCTGAAGGGGTTGCGTGTGTCAGTGAAGTCAGTGTCGTCATTGCCGGTCCGCTTCGCGAGGCACAAGCGACGAATGCGCGCGGCGGCGGAGTGAACTGCTCAGGCTCGCGACGAATGGATGAACCAAAACCCGTCGATCGCTCACACGTCCCATTCCATCGGTATTCCCGGCGATTCGAGGGTGGTGTCCGCGGACACTCCGGACAGGCTTGGACAAAGCAAAACGCCCGGCGATTGCCGGGCGTTTTGCGTGAAGGGACCGAGGGCTGTTCAGACCGCGGATCCCCTCCGCCGAGACAGCACAACCATCGGAGCTCAGAAGGCCGAGGCGACCTGGCCGGCGTCGTCCGTCGTGGCGCGGCGGCCGGTGACGACGACGGTGGGGAGCTGCTCGCGCTTGACGGTGACGACCACCGGATCCAGCGTGACGACCGAGGCGCGCAGCTCGCGTTGACCCTGGGCGTGGGCGATGCCGAAGGCCAGGGCCAGCGAGGCGATGGTGCCGAAGGCGACGGCCTTGATGGTGGTGGCGGTGGCGGACGTGATGTTCAGGTGGCTCATGTCGATCTCCTTGAAGGGGTTGGCTGTGTCGATGGAGTCAGTGTCGTCATTGGTTCCCTACCTTTCGAGGTGGAAGCGATGAAGCTGCATCGCGGCGGCGTGAACTGCATCCGCGCCTGACGAACGTCAGCCTTCGACGATGACCCGCTTCGTCCGCCGCATCCGCCGCATCCGCCGAAGCCACCGTGGCCCGCCACCGGCTCGCGCGACCCGGGAAAAAAAGAAGCCCGCTGGTCAGGCGGGCTTCGAAATGCCGGGGGGAAGCGTGGCGTCTATCGGAGCACAGGCCGCGCGGTGGTCATCCGCGCGGCTTGCTGGCCTGTTCGGCCTGAGGTCCCGGCATGGTCTGCTCGGCCCAGTGCTGGGGACCGATGGGCGACGGACGCATGGCTTCGTTCGCGTCCGCCAGGCACAAGGCGATGACGGCGGCGCTGGCCACGGCGGCCAGGGCGGTGAGGAAGGTCTTTGCGGCGTCGTTCATGGTGGTCCCCTGCGGTGGTGTTTCCTGTCCTGGAAAATCAACGAGGTTGCACTGTGCGCCTCGCCCCCTGGGCGGGGCCACCGCGACGCGACGAATTGCCGCTATCGCGCGCCGAAATGCCGGACGGACCGCTGAATGGGGTGAACCGATGGGGTGGTTTCAACCACGCGCCGCGTGGGATGCCCCGATTTGGGGCGGCCACGGCGACAGGCGCCCGGCCAGGACCGCGGCCGGCTGCGGCCGGCAATACAGATAACCCTGCTGCCGCCAGCAGCCCAGCGCCAGCAGCGCGTCGCGCTGGGCCTCGGTCTCGACGCCTTCGGCCACCACCTCGATGCCCAGCGCCTCGGCCATGCCCATCATCGCCCGCACCAGCGCGCGGTCGTCGGCGCTGCTCGGCAGGTCCCGGACGAAGGCCCGGTCGATCTTCAGCCGCGCCGGGCGCAGCAGCTTCAGATAGGCGAGCGAGGAATACCCCGTCCCGAAATCGTCCACCGACAGGCTCAAGCCCAGCTCCGACAGCCGCGCCAGCGTCTGCAGCACCGTGTCGGTATCGGTCAGCAGCGAGCTCTCGGTGAGCTCGATCGCCAGCTCGCCGGGTTCGACGGCGTGGCGGCGCATCGCCTCGGCGATCCGTTCCGCCAGCCCGGGTTCGCGGAACTGCAGCGCCGACAGGTTGATCGAGATCGGCCCGGGGTGCCGCCCCGACGCCTTCCAGCGCGCCAGCTGCGCGCAGGCCTGGTCGATCGTGCTCCAGCCGAGCGCCAGGATCTGTCCGGTCTCCTCCGCCAGCTCGATGAACTGCCCGGGCATCACCAGCCCGCGCTGCGGGTGCTGCCAGCGCATCAGCGCCTCCAGCCCCGACCAGGCGCCGGTGCGGGCGTCGACGACCGCCTGGTAATGCAGCAGCAGTTCGTCGCGCTCCAGCGCCAGCTTGAGCTCGCGCTCGAGCTCCATGCGCGCCACCGCGGCGGCGTCCATGTCCTGCTGGAAGAAGCTGTAGCGCGAGCGGCCGAGCTGCTTGGCCCGGTACATCGCCAGGTCGGCGTGGCGGACCAGCGTGTCGAAGTCCTCGCCGTCGCGGGGGAACAGCGCGATGCCCACGCTCGCCGAGACGCTGGCCACGCCACCCTCGAGCTGCAGCGGCGCGTTCAGCGCCTCGATCAGCCGCTGGGCCGCGTGGGCGACGTGCTCGCTGGAGTCGCGCATCAGCAGCAGGAACTCGTCGCCGCTGACCCGGCAGGCCAGGTCCGATTCCCGCACCGCCTGGCGCAGCCGCTCGCTGGCCTGCAGCAGCATCCGGTCGCCGGCGGCGTGGCCCAGCGAGTCGTTGATCGCCTTGAACCGGTCCAGGTCGACGAACAGCAGCGCCAGATGCGTCTGGTCGCGCCGGGCGACGGCGGCCTCGTGCAGGAACACCTCGCGGAACAGCGTCCGGTTCGGCAGCCCGGTCAGGTGGTCGTACATCGCCAGCTGGTGCAGCTGCGCGTTCTTGCTTTCCATGTCGGCCAGCAGCCCGGAGATCTGCTGCCCCATCTGGTCCAGGTGGACGCCGAGCTGGCCCAGTTCGTCGTTGCGGTTCCAGCGCAGGCGCGGCACCGGCTGGCGCTCGGCGATCGCGTTGGCCAGGCGCTTGAGGCGGTCGATCGGCCGGACCATGCGCACGTAGAAGACCATCAGCACGATGGCCACGCCGACGGCGACCTGGGCCGCCACGATCAGGGCCGTCTGGCGCCGGCCCTCGGCCAGCATGCGATCCTGGGCGGCGTCGTCGAACTGCACCCGCAGGCTGCCCAGGACCTGGCCCTCGCGCTGGATCGTCGCGGCCAGCGTGACCGTCGGCCAGCCGGGGCTGCACTTGGCGCGCACGACATCGGGCGTGTCGGCGCGCTCCTCGCTGAGCTCCACCGCGCAGACGTTCACGTCCGACAGCAGCTGGTCCAGCGCGCGCTGCACCGCCCGGCCGTCGACGGTCCACAGCGGCTCGGCCAGGCCGTTGGCCGCCAGCGTCAGCACGGCGGCGCGCTGGCCTTCCAGCACCGGCTCCAGGCTGCGGCGGATGAAGGCGTCGCTGAAGGCCACCAGCGCCAGCGCCGGCGCCGCGATCCCGATCACCACCGCGAGCAGGATCACACTGCGCAGCGACAGTGACGGGGCTTTGAGCTTCATCAAGGCGGAGGGGTGGCAGGGCGGGGGATCCGGCGATTCTGCACCCCCGAAAGCGTGAGCCCATCCCGCAAAGGCGGGGACGCCGAGAAGGATTTCGGCATTCCTCCCGCTGCCATGCGGTGTCAGCAGGCAGCGGCGCGGGAACGGGGCTGGCCCTATCATGGCGAGTTCGCCTCCCCATGCCCCGGCCCCATGTCCACGAATGTCCCGCCCGTCGTTCCTGCCCCGTCCGAGCCCAGCGCCGAGTCGCAACCGGGCCGGTACCTGGGCCAGGCGCTCGGCCGGCCGGGGGATGAGCGGCCGATGATCCGGGTGCGCGGCGCGCGGACCCACAACCTCAAGAACATCGACGTCGACCTGCCGCGCAACCAGCTGGTCGTCATCACCGGGCTGTCGGGGTCGGGCAAGTCCTCGCTGGCGTTCGACACGCTGTACGCCGAGGGCCAGCGCCGTTACGTCGAGAGCCTGTCGGCCTACGCGCGGCAGTTCCTGCAGCTGATGGACAAGCCCGAGGTCGACGTGATCGAGGGCCTGTCGCCGGCGATCTCGATCGAGCAGAAGGCCACCAGCCACAACCCCCGCTCGACGGTGGGCACGGTCACCGAGATCCATGACTACCTGCGCCTGCTGTACGCGCGCGCCGGCACGCCGTTCTGCCCCGACCACCACCTGCCGCTGGAGGCGTCCAGCGTCGGCCAGATGGTGGACGCGGTGCTGGCGATGCCTGACGAGTCGCGGCTGATGGTGCTGGCGCCGGTCGTGCGCGACCGCAAGGGCGAGTTCATCGAGCTGTTCCAGGACCTGCAGGCGCAGGGCTACGTGCGGTTCCGGGTCGACGGCCAGACCGTCGAGGTGCCTGACCTGCCGGCGCTGAAGAAGGCGGAGAAGCACGACATCGACGTCGTCGTCGACCGCGTCAAGCTGCGCCACGACAGCGCCGACCAGCTGCGCCAGCGGCTGGCCGAGAGCTTCGAGGCCGCGCTGCGCCTGGCCGACGGCCGCGCGCTGGTGCTGAACATGGACAGCGGCGCCGAGGCCATCTATTCCAGCAAGTTCGCGTGCCCGATCTGCAGCTACTCGCTGCCGGAGCTGGAGCCGCGGCTGTTCTCGTTCAACTCGCCGGTCGGCGCCTGCCCCTCCTGCGAGGGCCTGGGCCAGGTCACGGTGTTCGATCCGGAACGCGTCGTCGCCTTCCCGACGCTGAGCATGGCCAGCGGCGCGGTCAAGGGCTGGGACCGGCGCAACGCCTACACCTTCTCGATGCTCGAGTCGGTGGCCAAGCATTACGACTTCGACATCGAGCTGCCCTTCGAGGAACTGCCCGAGCAGGCGCGCCAGGTGCTGCTGCAGGGTTCCGGCGAGGACGAGATCAGCTTCACCTATCAGGCGGAAGGCGCCAACGGGCGCAAGCGCAGCGTCAAGCGCTCCCACCCGTTCGAGGGCATCCTGCCGACGCTGACGCGCCGCTTCCGGGAGACGGATTCGGCGGCGGTGCGCGAGGAGCTCGCGCGTTACCAGAGCGCCAAGCCCTGCCCGCACTGCGAGGGCTCGCGGCTGCGGCGCGAGGCGCGCAACGTCCTGCTCCAGCCGGCGGACGCGGTCGAGGGCGAACGCGGCAAGCCGATCTACGAGGTCGAGCACGCGACGCTGCGCGAGGCGCTGGCCTATTTCGAGACGCTCCGGCTCAAGGGCGCGAAGGCCGAGATCGCCGACAAGGTGATCCGCGAGATCGCGTCACGGCTGCATTTCCTCAACGACGTCGGGCTGAACTACCTGAGCCTGGACCGCAGCGCCGACACCTTGTCGGGCGGCGAGGCGCAGCGGATCCGGCTGGCGTCGCAGATCGGCTCGGGCCTGACCGGCGTGATGTACGTGCTGGACGAGCCCAGCATCGGGCTGCACCAGCGCGACAACGACCGGCTGATCGCGACGCTGCGTCGGCTGCGCGACCTGGGCAACTCGGTGCTGGTGGTCGAGCATGACGAGGACGCGATCCGCGCCGCGGACCATGTGCTGGACCTCGGACCCGGCGCCGGCGTGCATGGCGGGCGGATCATGGCGCAGGGCACGCCGGAGGAAGTGGCGGCGAACCTCGAGTCCTCGACGGGCCGTTACCTCAGCGGCGTCGAGCGCATCGAGGTGCCGAAGCAGCGGCATTCGTTGAAGGACAGCGCGGACCCGCGCACCTTGAAGATCGTCAACGCGCGGGGCAACAACCTCAAGGGCGTGACGGTCGAGTTCCCGGTCGGGCTGCTGACCTGCGTGACGGGGGTGTCGGGCTCGGGCAAGAGCACGCTGGTCAACGACACGCTGTACGCCGCGGTCGCGCGCAAGCTCTATCAGAGTCACCTGGAGCCGGCGGCGCATGACGAGATCGAGGGCATGGATGCCTTCGACAAGGTCATCAACGTCGACCAGTCACCGATCGGGCGCACGCCGCGTTCCAACCCGGCGACCTACACCGGGCTGTTCACGCCGATCCGGGAGTTGTTCGCCGAGATGCCGACGGCGCGCGAGCGCGGTTACGGCGCGGGCCGGTTCAGCTTCAACGTCGCGGGGGGGCGTTGCGAGTCCTGCCAGGGCGATGGCGTGCTGAAGGTGGAGATGCACTTCCTGCCGGACGTCTACGTGCCTTGCGACACCTGCGGGGGCAAGCGCTACAACCGCGAGACGCTGGAGGTGCTCTACAAGGGCAAGAACATCTCGGAGGTGCTGGGGCTGACGGTGGAGGATGCGTTGGCGTTCTTCAGCGCGGTGCCGACGCTGGCGCGCAAGCTGCAGACGCTGATGGACGTGGGCCTGGGCTACGTGAAGCTGGGCCAGAGCGCGACGACCTTGTCGGGCGGCGAGGCGCAGCGGGTGAAGCTGGCGCTGGAGCTGTCCAAGCGCGACACCGGCCGCACGCTGTACATCCTGGACGAGCCGACGACGGGCCTGCATTTCGCGGACATCGCCTTGCTGCTGAAGGTCGTGCATCAACTGCGCGACGCGGGCAACACGATCGTGATCATCGAGCACAACCTGGACGTCATCAAAACGGCGGACTGGCTGATCGACATGGGTCCCGAGGGCGGATCGGGCGGCGGCCGACTGCTGGTGGCAGGCACCCCGGAGGAAGTGGCGGCCTGCGACGCGAGCCACACCGGCCGCTACCTGAAGCCTCTGCTCGCCCGCGGCTGACCCGGGCCTGAATCGACGACCTACTCGGTCGTACTGAATCGAGCCGACCGGTCCCCCTTTTCGGAAGTATTAGGAGGAATTTGGCACCCGGGAGGGTGCCAAAGGGGGACATGGAGAAAAGGGGGGCCGGTTGGCTCGATCGCGCGCCAACGGAGGCAGGCGTCAGCGCACCGACCGACGCTTGGCGGTGAACGCGAGCGCCCCCAGCCCCAGTGCGAACAGCAACCAGGTTTGCGGTTCCGGCACACCAGGGATCGGCGGATTGCCACCATTGTTCCCACCGCCTTGCGGCAGTTGGGGCAACGTGATGACCCCGGGTCCTCCGACCGACGGGATGCTGCCACCGCCGCCACCCGCGCTGCCGCCGGGCGGCACGACGAGGCTGGTATCGGAGGTCGCGGTCGGTGGCAGGCCGGCCGTGCGCGAGAAGCTGCCCGGGTCGCCACCACCGCCTTCGGCGCCGCCGGCTGCCGGCGGGTCGAACATCAGCGGTTCTTCCTCGTTCTTCGCCGTCGGGCCACCTGCCGCGGGCTTGAGGTTGCCGCGGTTGATGCGGCTCACGTTGCGGCAAACCGTCGGCACGAGGATGCACTGGCCGTCCTCGCAGTACACGAGTCCGCGTTCCAGCGACTGGTCGGTCCACTTCGCGCGCGTGACGGTCTTGCAGACCGAGCCGGCGCCGAAGTGCATGTCGCGGATGTCGCTGCCGTACTCGTAGCGGCCGACGATGCTGTCGCGATGGATGTCGACGATCTCGTCGTACTGGCGCGCTTGCATGCGTGCCTTGAGCTTGGCGCGCGTGGCGGCGGGGATGTCCTTGTAGCGGTCCACGGCCGCGACCAGGTCGCCCATGAACGGGTTCACGCCGGGCTTGTCCCAGGAACAGTTGGGCAGCGTCACCGTGGACGCGGCCATCGCGATTGCGGCCACCAACGACATGACTTTTCTCTTGTTTCGGCGCCCGCCTCCGCGACGTGAATCGTGGGGTCAAGGCTTGCCGGTATCCGCCCGTGTCCATCGGTGGCTTTGGATCACCAGATGTCACGGGAACTGGCCGGCAGTTTAGGGAGCGAAGCCGCGCCGCTTGGGGCCGGCCCCCTCAGCCGGGGGTGTCGTCAGCCGTGGTTTTTGTCACATCGATTTCACAGTTCGCACGGAAGCGGGAATCGATCACCGACACGGACCCGCGTCAACGCCTGAACGGGCGGGTCGAGGGGCGGTTCCGCGGCCCCGTCGGGCGAGTGACGTCGGTGGCATGGACAACGCTGGCAGGGCCGGCTTTCGCTGGTATCGTGCGCACTCTCCCGCCCGCCGCCGCCATGTCGTCCTCCCCCGCCGCCCGCCACGTCCTCTACGTCGAGGACGACCGCATCAACATCGTGCTGATGGAGGAGGTCTTCCGCCTCATGCCCGGCTGGACGCTGGACGTCGCCGAGACCGGCGCGCAGGCGATGGAGATGCTGCCGCGGGTGATGCCGTCGCTGGTGCTGATGGACATGAACCTGCCCGACATGAACGGCCTGGAGTTGATGGCGCTGGTGCGCGCGGACGCGCGCCTGGCGTCGCTGCGCTGCATCGCGCTGTCCGCCGACGTGATGGACGACCAACGCCAGCGCGCCCGCGCGGCGGGCTTCCAGGATTACTGGCTCAAGCCGATCGACGTGCGCCAGCTGCGCGCCGCGCTCGAGCGTCTCTGAGCGCCGTCCAGCACGGACGCCAGGGACGCAAAAAAGCCCGCGCGAAGCGGGCCTTGTCCTGAACGACGAAGAGGCCTCGCGGCCTCCGCGTTCAATCCTTCAGGTGGCTGTTGATCAGGCGGGTCATCTCGAACATGTCGGCCTTGGCCTTGCCGAAGATTTCCTTCAGCTTGGCGTCGGCGTTGATGACGCGCTTCTGCGCGGCGTCCTGCAGGTTGTGCTTCTTGATGTATTCCCAGACCTTCTTCACCACGTCGGTGCGCGGCAGCGGCTTGTCGCCGACGATCGCGGCCAGCGCGGGGCTGGGGGTCAGGGCCTTCATGAAGGCGGCGTTGGGGGTGCGCTTCTTGGCGGGAGCGGCAGCCTTCTTCGCGGGGGCGGCCGTCTTCGTGGGCGCGGCCTTCTTCGCAGGTGCCGCCTTCTTCGCGGGAGCAGCGGCCTTCTTCGCAGGTGCCGCCTTCTTGGCCGGTGCCGCCTTCTTGGCGGGCGCGGCCTTCTTCGCAGTTGCCATTTCGATTCTCTCCATCAAGGGTTGTTGATGTGCCGGGCCCTGGTGAAGGTCTGACGCCTTCGGTACTCGTTGGCACCCTGCGCGGGCAATGGTACTGCGCGCCTCTGTCATTGAGAAGGCTTTGAGAGGGGAGAAACGGCCTTGGAGTCAACGCCGTCCCCCGTGTTTGTCGCGCTTGCGCATCAAACGCCGCGTGTCCTACGCGGCCCTCGCGTCACCACCTACGGGGTTCCCCGTGGTCATCGGCCTTCGCCGAGGGTCGCGAGCCACCGCGCGCGATCGCTCAGTAGACGTCGCGCCGGTAGCGGCCGTCGCGGATGAGCGCGTCGACATCGGCATCGCCGAGCGTCTCGCGCAGCACCTCGTCGACCGCGCCGGCCATCCCCTGCAGGCTGCCGCAGACGTAGAGCGCGGCGCCGTCGGCGATCCACGCGCGCAGCCGGGTCGCGTGTCGCGCGAGCAGGTGCTGCACGTGCACGCGTTCCGCCTGGTCGCGCGAGAAGGCCCAGTCCGCCTGCGCGATCACGCCGTCGCGCTGCCAGGCCTCGATCTCGTCGCGGTAGTGCGCGTCGTGGGCCGACTGGCGTTCACCGAACAGCAACCAGGCCGGCGCGGCGCCGCCCGTCACGGCGGCATGAGCGGCGACGTGGGCGGCCGCGCGCGCCTTCAGGTGCGCGCGCAATCCGGCCAGCCCGGTGCCGTTGCCCACGAGGATCAGCTTGCGATCGGCGTTCGCGCCGATGCGGAAGCTCGCATGCGGCCGCAGCCGCAGCGCGACGGTGCCGTCCAGCGGCAGCCGTTCGGTCAGCAGTCCCGAGGCGAGTCCCGGGCTGCCGTCCTCGCGCGCCGTGCGGCGCACCATCAGCGCGACGCTGCCGTCCGCCGGCAGCGAGGCGATCGTGTACTCGCGCGGCCGATGCGCGTCGTCGCCGCCTTCATCGCCCGCCAGGCTGACCTGCACCAGGTCGCCCGCTTCCCACGCCGGCAGCGGCGATCCGTCCGCCGGCACCAGCTCGAGGTGGAACACCGGTCCGCCCTGGCTGCCCGGATTCAGATGGCGGCGCGCGCGCAACCGCCATGGCGCGAAGACGGGCGCTTCCCATTCGGCCAGGTCGGCGGTGCCGGCGAAGTGGCTCAGCCGCTGCCGCCATTGCGCGAGCGCCTGGGCATCGGCGCGATCGGCCTCGATGCGATCGAACATCGGTCGCGCGCCGCGCTCGCGCAGCCAGGCGTCGAGCGCGCGACCGAAGCCGCAGAAGTGCGTGTAGGTCGCGTCGCCCAGCGCGAGCACGCCGACCTGCAGCGACGACAGGTCGAGGGCCTCGCCCTCCGCGGCGGCCATCAGGTCGCGCGCGAACGGCGCGGCGCTGTCGGGCGCGTCGCCTTCGCCGTAGGTGCTGGCGATGATCAACGCATGTCGCGCGCCGAGCAGCGCGTCGCGGTCGACCTCGCCGAGCGCCGCGACGCGCACCGGCATGCCGGCCAGGTGCAGCGCCTTCGCGGTCTGCCAGGCGAGTTCCTCGGCCAGGCCGGTCTGGCTCGCATGCAGCACGAGCACCGGCGGGCCGGCATCGGCGGCGGGCAGCAGCGCGGCGGATTCCTCGGCCGCCTGGCGCAGCCGCCGGCGATGGCGCCACGCGACGGCGGCGCACATCAGCAGGTAGAGCGCGACCAGCAGCAGCGCCGTCGCGGGACGGGACAGGACCACGCTCATTCGCCCATCAGTTGCCGCATGGCGGCGGAGAAGCGTTCCTCGAAGCCGCCGCCCTCGTCCGGCGTCCGGCGCCGCACCAGCAGCGCGGCCAGGCCCAGCCGATCGGCCAACGCGAGGCCTTCGTCCGGTCCGAGCACCATCAGCGCCGTCGACCAGCCGTCGGCCCACATCGCGCTGTCATGCACGACGGTCACCGACGCCAGCCCGTGTTCCACCGGCCGGCACGAGCGCGGATCGATCGTGTGGGAGCGCCGCCGCCCGTCGCCGTCGACGAAGACCTTGCGGTAGTCGCCGGAGGTCGCGACCGACAGGCCGTGCAGCGCGATGCGCACCGGCGCCAGGCCGCAATCGGCCGACGGCGGCTCCAGGTCCACCCACCACGGCTGGCCGCCCGGCTTCAAGCCGGCGCCGCGCAGCTCGCCGCCGATCTCGACGAGGTGATCGGGCACCCCGAGCCGCGTCATCAGCGCCGACACGCGGTCGACCGCATGGCCCTTGGCGATCGCCGACAGGTCCAGCGTCACGCCGCCGGTCTGCGTCAGCACGCGCCGCGCGGCATCCCATGGCAGGCCGGCCCAATCCGGCCGGACGCGGGCGCAGGCCTCGTCGGACGGCGGGCGGAAGTCCGGCGCGTCGTGTCGCGGCGCGAGCGCCGTCTCGCCCGACGGCCCGAAGCCCCACAGCGCGACGAGCGCGCCGGCGGTCGGGTCGTAGGCGCCGTCGCTGGCCGCGGCGATCCGCAGCGCGGCATCGACGACGAGGGCGAAGCCGTCGGGCAGCGCCTGCGCGCTGGGACCCGGCGCGCGGTTGAAGCGGCTCAGGTCCGAGTCCGCCGCCCAGTGGCTCATCTGCGCGATCACCTCGTCGCAGACATGGCGCACCGCCTCCTCGATCGCGGCGAGGCGCAGCCCGGCCGGACCGATGAAGCGCAGCGACCAGGTCGTGCCCATCGTCTCGCCGGCGAGCGCGTGCGTCACCTGGCCCAGCGACGGCGGCTCGCCGTCGATGCGCAGCGGGACGAGGACGCGCGGCTCGAGCGACCTGCCCGCGCCGTGCGTCGCCGTCGTCCCGCGCGCGGGGCTCACTTGGGCAGCACCTCGAAGGTGGCGCTGACGCTGGCGCGCTGCACCGGCGCCTCGCGGGTGCCGGTGGGCGCGTTCGGGCCGCGCGCCGGACCGGTGCTCGCGCCGAGGAAGTAGCGGCCGGGCTCGGTCCACTCGACGGTGAACTCGCCCTTGGCATCGGTGCGGAGCTCGACCTCGCCGAACTTGTAGCGGTAGCGGTTGCCCTCGCGGATCAGCTTGAGCTGCACGTCCGCGGCCGGCTTGCCGTCCAGCACCAGGCGGAACTTCGTCTTGTCGCCATGGCTCAGGTCGGTGACCGGGCCCAGCGGCAGCAGCTCCAGGCCGTCGCCCTCGGGCTTGAACGCGATCTTGCCCGGCTCTTCCTTGCTGACGAAGGTCTGCTGGCGGTTGGTCATCACCGTCATCGCGGTGACCTCGGCATCGGCCGGCAGGTCCTTGGCCAGCGTCGCCGGCGTGCCGCGGAAGCGCTTGGTCTCGCCGCCCTGCTTGTAGCTGCCCATCACCGACTGGCTGACGTTGCTGACGCGCCAGGTGCCGTCCTGCGTCAGCTTCACGTCGAAGCTCTCGCGGTGGCGCGCGGCGCCGCGGTTCTCCGCCTCGACGCTCTTGCCGTCGGGCGCGGTGATGCGCAGGGTCTCGAGCTTCAGCGCGCGCTCGAAGTTGAACAGGTCTTCCGAGACGGCCGCGTCGAACGAGGCCACCGGCTCCTTGCCGTCGAAGGCCGCCTTGTTGGGCAGCAGCCAGGTCATGTGCGCGTGCGCGCTCAGCGGGACGAGCGTGGCGACGGCCAGCGCGACCGGGGCGATGCGCGCGGCCAGGCGGGCGCCGATCGAAGTCTTCATCATGGTGAGGTCCTCCGTGTTCTGTCGGGGGGTCGCGCCGCTCAGGGCTTGACGCTCAGTTCCAGCGCGCCGAGCTCGTGCTCGCCCTGCGCCTTGACGGTGGCGCTCGCCTTGACCGGCCAGGTCAGCGGCAGGCGCTGCACCTCGCGGCCGCCGGCCTCGCGGCTGGACTCGACGACGATGTCGTACTGGCCCGGGGGCAGCGCGGCCAGCGCGGCGCTGGTGTCCAGCGCGATCGCGTGCTCGCCGGGGGCGCGCGTCGCGGCGCTCACGCCGTCGGCCGGCAGCGTCATCGCGCGGCCGCCCTGGCGCCACCACTGGCGCATGTCCTTCACCCACTTGGTGCCGGCGTTGTTCTGCTTCTTGATGTCGTACCAGACCGCCAGCTGCGCGACGGCGGGACCGGATTCGCCGGTCTTCTCGACCCAGACGGCGACGTAGGGGCGGTGGTACTCGGCCACGTTCAGGCGCGGCAGTTCGAGCTTGAGCTGCACGGAAGCGGCCCAGGCGGACGAACCCGTGGCCAGGAGACCCAGCGTGCCCAGGGCACCGAGCTGGAGAAGGGGACGACTTGCGGAGCGATTCATGGACGAAGTCTCGGTTGGGGGTCGGGAGGATCCTGGCGGCGGCTCGGAACGCGAAGGGGACGGCAAGGAAACGAGGCGGCCGGGCGCGCCGTCGCGGCGCCGGCCTCCGGTGCGGGTCAATGGATCAGCAGCAGCGCCAGCAGCGCGGGGATCACCAGGCCCAGCCCGACCAGCGGCCAGGTGCTGGGCCGGGCGACGGCATGGAACTTCAGGATCAGCAGCCCGGTGATCGAGAACACCAGGCAGGCCGCGGCGAAGACGTCGATGAACCAGCTCCAGGCCGTGCCGGCGTTGCGGCCCTTGTGCAGGTCGTTCAGGTAGGAGATCCAGCCGCGGTCGGTGTCCTCGTACTCGACCTCGCCGCTGTCGCGGGCGATGCGGATCCAGGCGTCGCCGCCCGGGCGCGGCAGCGCCAGGTAGATCTCGTCGCGGGTCCATTCGGCGTCGCGGCCGTCGACCGGGCGATCGAGCGCCTGGGCCAGCCACGCGCGCACCGGCGCGGGCACGGCCGCCTTGCGGTCGGCCTCGCTGCCGGCGGCCGGCTTCAGCGATGCGGCGAGCGCCTCGGGCAGCTGCGCGGTCTTGCTGACGATCGCGGGCGTGGCCTCGATGCTGGCCGCGTGGTTCAGCGTGATGCCGGTGACGGCGAACAGGATCATCCCGATCAGGCAGATCGCCGAGCTGATCCAGTGCCACTGGTGCAGCTGCTTGAGCCAGGCCGCGCGCTGCGCCGGCTTCCTGGCGGCGTCGCCGCCGGTGTGGGGCGCCGCGCTCATGTCTCGGCCCAGAGCCGCAGCAGGTTGTGATAGTGGCCGGTGAGGGCGGTGGTCTCGGCGTCGTCGCCGAGCCGGCCGCGCAGCTTCTGGATGGTCTGGTCGAGCTCGAACAGCATCGCGCGTTGCGCGTCCTGTCGGATCAGGCTCTGCGTCCAGAAGAACGAGCACACCCGCGCGCCGCGCGTCACCGGCATCACGCGATGCAGGCTGGTGCTGGCGTAGACGATCAGGTCGCCGGCCGGCAGCTTGACCTCGTGGGTGCCGTAGGTGTCGACGACCTCGAGCTCGCCGCCGTCGTACTCGTCGGGCTCGCACAGGAACAGCGTCGAGGACACGTCGCTGCGCAGCGGCTGGTCGCTGCCGTGCTGGCGCATGATCGCGCCGTCGACGTGGAAGCCGTACTGCTCGCCGCCCTCGTAGCGGTTGAACAGCGGCGCCAGCGTGCGCAGCGGCAGCGCGGCGCTGATGAACAGCGGATGGCGCGCCAGCACCTGGCGGATGTGCGCGCCAATCTCCAGCGCCGCCGGATGGTCCACCGGCAGCTGGCGGTTGTGCTTGACCTTCGCGCCCTGCTCGCCCACGGTGGCGCGGCCGTCGGTCCAGTCGGCGGCGTCGAGCAGGCGGCGCATCTCGCGCACGTCCTGCTTGGAAAGCACTTCGGGGATGTGAAGAAGCATGTCCGGATCGAATCAGTTCAGGAGGCCGGGACGGACGACGGCCCGTCCCCGCTAGGACGGGGACGGGCCGGCCGTACGCTACCTCAAACCGGTCAGAAACCGATGTTGGCCATCAGGGTCGCGGCACGCGGAGCGCCCAGCACCAGGCGGCTGCCGCCGTTGTTCAGCGAGGACATGTATTCCTTGTCGAACAGGTTGGTGACGTTGAGCTGCAGCGTGAGGTTCTTGTTGACGCGGTAGGCGCCCATCACGTCGACCACGGTGTACGACGGCAGCGTCGACAGGCCGTTGGACGGCGTGGCGGCCACGGTGATCACGCGCTTCTGCTCGGCGGTGTGGCGCACGCCGCCGCCGATGGTGAAGTCACCCCACTGGTACGAGTTCCACAGCGTGGCGGACCACTTCGGCGTCCAGCGCACGCCGTCCGTGACGGTCTGCACGCCGGTCGTCGCGTTGACGCTGCGCTGGCTCAGCGCCTTGGCGTCCATCGTCTGGAAGCCGGCGGTGATCTGCCAGAAGTTGGTGATCTGGCCCACGGCCGCCAGCTCGATGCCCTGCACGCGGGTCTTGCCGCTCTGCGTGGCGACGTTGGTCACCGCGTCCACCGAGACCTGGCCGTCGTTCTCGCTGCGGTACAGCGCGGCGGTCAGGTTCAGCTTCTTGTTGAGCAGGTCCCACTTCGTGCCGATCTCGTAGTTCTTGGTCTCCTGCGCTTCGGCGGAGGTGCCGTTCTGGCCCGAGGCGGCCAGCGTCGAGTTCGCGCCGCCCGGCGGGGTCAGCGAGTTCGCGGCGGCGGCGTAGACGGTGGCGTTGTCGGCGAGCTTGTACAGCGCGGCGAGGTTCCAGCTGGTGACCCACTTGGCGGTGTCCAGCGCGCCGGTGGTGGCGCTGCTGTACTTGACCTTGTAGTGCTCGGTGCGCAGGCCGGCGGTGAGCTTCAGCGCATCGGTCACGGAGATCGTGTCCAGCGCGTAGATCGCGGCGGTGGTCGTGCTGCCCGAGGTGTCGGCGGCCGGGTTGCGGGTGGAGCCGCCCAGGTCGACGTTGGGGTTCGGGTGGTACAGGTTGGCGACGTTGGTGCCGGCCGGGATCACGGCGGTGTAGCCGCGGTTGTCCTGGCTCTCGTACATCAGCTCGATGCCGGTGGACAGGTCATGCTTGATGCCGCCGGTGGCCAGCGTGGCGTTGACGCTGGTCTGGTTGGCCAGGATCTCGTTGGTCTGGTTGACGCGCTGGCGCGAGCGGCTGATGGTCCACGTGTTCTGGTCGGCCGGGTTCACCGCGACGATCGCGTTGATGCCGGTGACCATGCGGTCCATGTAGGTGCGGCCGTAGCGGGAGATGTTGCGCACCGTCATCTGGTTGCCGATGTCCATCTCGAGCTTGGCGGAGACCATGTCCGCCTTCACGTCCTCGTAGTCGTGGACGCTGCCGTAGAAATTCTTGCTGTCGATCTTGGGCGCGGCCATCAGCGCGGCGGCCTGCGCCGGCGTGACGGTGGCCGAGGTCACGGCCGTGTAGCCGGGCCAGCCGATCGTCGGGATGCCGCCGTCCGGGCGGTTGTTCTGGCGCAGGTGCTGCGAGTACAGGAAGAAGCGGGTCGGCGTGTTCAGGCCGAATGCGATCGACGGCGCGATGCCGTAGTTCTTGCGCTTGACCTCGTCGCGGCCCGGGACGCCGTAGTCCTGCCACACCGCGTTCAGGCGCACGGCGCTGTTGTCGAGGATGCGCTGGTTGACGTCGACCGAGGCGCGCTTGCGGCTCGCGGTGCCGACGGTGACGGTGCCGTCGATCGAGTTGTCCAGCTGCGGCAGCTTGGTGATCAGGTTGATGTAGCCGGCGCTGGCGGCGCGGCCGGTGTCGGCGCCCGCCGGGCCCTTCACCACTTCGATCTGCTCGATGTTGAACACGTCGCGCGTGACCGCGCCCAGGTCGCGGATGCCGTCGACGAAGGTCGAGGTGCTGGCGCTGAAGCCGCGCATCTGGAAGGTGTCGCCGGCGGAGGTGTTGCCGTTCTCGCCCAGCTGCATCGTGATGCCCGGGGTGTTCTGCAGCGCCTCGATCAGCGAGACCGCGCCCTGCTCGCGCAGCACTTCCTTCTTGATCACCGAGATCGTCTTGGGCGTTTCCAGCAGCGGCTGGGTCAGCTTGGACGAGGCGCTCTTGTCGGCCTTGTAGGGGGCCTGCGCGGTGCCGTCGATCTTGACCTGCGGCAGGTAGGGCGCGCCGGAGGCGGACGCGGCCGACGTGGACGCGTCGGCCGGGGCGGGGGCTTCGGCGGCGTGCGCCAGCGGCAGGGTCAGGGAGGCGGCCAGGGCAGCCAGCGGGGCCACCGCATGCTTGCGGCTCTTGATGTAGCGGGACATGGAATCGAGCTCCGAGGGGGAAGTTCTTCTGAGGGTTCTGGCTCGGCTGGCTGCGCGTGGCGGCGTCGTCCCGACGCTTCACGGCGCACGGTGACGGGCCCCCTCCCTGGATTCGCGACTGGCTGGCGGTGGTGGGTGATTGAGGCCGGTAGGACTCAAAGGCCGCAAATGCTAAGCATTCTCATTTATATGTGTCAAAGAAATGCTGCACCGCAGGGCATTCCGCGTGGCGAACGCGCGACGCCCATGTTTCCGCCCGGTAAAGCAAAAACCCGCGGGACGCTCACGCGTCACGCGGGTTTGGGGGAATGGGGACCGCGCGCCGGGCCGGCCGGCCCGGGCGGGTCAGCCGGCCGTCAGCCGACCGTCTTGGGCGGCTCGTCCGAGCGGCGTTCCGGCAGCTTGGGCGCGGTCTTGAGGCTCCAGACCATCGTGATGGCCAGGATCGCCACCACCACGCCCAGCGACAGCAGCACCGGGATCTTGATCACGTCGATCAGCATCATCTTGGCGCCGATGAACACCAGCACCACCGCCAGGCCGTAGCTGAGCAGGTGGAACTTGGACGCCATCGCCGCCAGCAGGAAGTACATCGCGCGCAGGCCCAGGATCGCGAAGATGTTGGAGCTCAGCACGATGAACGGGTCGCTGGTGATCGCGAAGATCGCCGGGATCGAGTCCACCGCGAAGATCACGTCGGTCATGCCCACCAGCGCGATCACCAGCAACATCGGCGTGGCGATGCGCTTGCCGTTCTCCATCGTGAAGAAGCGTTCGCCGTCGAAGTTCTTGCTGACCGGCAGCACCTTGCGCAGCAGCTTCAGCGCGGGGTTGTCCTCGAGGTCGGGCTCCTGGCCGGCCGCCCACCACATCTTGATGCCGGTGATCAGCAGGAAGGCGCCGAACAGGTAGAGGATCCAGTGGAACTGCGCGATCAGCCAGCCGCCCACCAGGATCATCACCGTGCGCAGCACGATGGCGCCGATGATGCCCATCATCAGCACCCGCTTCTGGTAGGCCGAGGGCACCGCGAAGTAGGTGAAGATCATCAGGAAGACAAAGATGTTGTCGACCGCCAGCGATTTCTCGATGAGATAGCCGGTGATGAACTCGAGCGCCTTGGTGTTGGCCAGGTCGGTGCTGCCGGTGCCGTCCTTGACGGCCCACCACAGCAGGCCCATGAAGGCCACGCTCAGCGCCACCCAGACCAGCGACCAGTTGATCGCCTCCTTGACGCCGACATCGTGCGCGCCCTGCTTGCGCAGGACGACGAAGTCCAGGATCAGCGACACCACGACGATGCCGACGAAAACCACCCACAACCAGGTGGGCACGATCGTGCTCATTTGCGCTCCTTGCAAGAGTCGGACGGCCAGCTTGCGCCATCCCGGGGTTCAACGACAACGCGCCGGACGGCGCGGTGCGAACGAAAGGTCTTGCAAGGCTGACACGGCGGGCGGGGTCGGGGGGACCTCGCAAGTCCGGAGTCAGGTGCAGGGCCCGGCTGCCTGTGGGGCAACGTCTTGACGGGCTTCTGCCGCGGCGGCGCCGCGCGGCTACTCCCCTTTCGGAAGCTTCGGATTATCTTTCAGTTCGCCGACTTCAAGTTCGAATTTTTCTGATGACGAGTGCCGCTATGCTGAGCGGATGAAAACGCTGACCCGTTGGATGCTGCTGGCCGCGGCCCTGCTGCTGGTGGCGCACCTCTACCCCGGCGTCCAGGTGAAGGGCTTCGTCACCGCGCTCATCGCGGCCTTCGTGCTGGGCCTGTTCAACACCATCCTGCGGCCGGTGCTGGTGCTGCTGACGCTGCCGGTGACGCTGCTGACGCTGGGCCTGTTCCTCTTCGTCATCAACGCGCTGCTGTTCTGGGCGACGGCCACGGTGCTGGATGGCTTCACCGTCGCGGGCTTCGGCGCCGCGCTGATCGGCTCGCTGATCTATTCGCTGTGCGGCATGGCCATCGACGTGCTGATCGAGCGCCTCTTCCCCGACGCCGAATAAGAAAAGGCCGCTCCGAGGAGCGGCCTTTCTGCTGCCGTCACGCGTTCATGGCTCCGCGCCCGGCGGCACGCCGCGCGGGTACATCTCCGCGAGCAGCTGCCGGCGCTCGTAGCGCAATTCGCGCAGGCGCGCGTCGATCACGGACGCCTCGAACTGGTCGGCCGTCTTGGCCCGGCCCTGGCGCTCGGCCGACGCGAGCCGGTCGATCGCCCCGGTGATGTCGCCCAGCGCCGCGCGCGCCTCGCCTTGCGCCCGCAGCGAACGCAGCGGCTGGCCCAGCTGCTGCCACAGCGTCCCGCTTTCCTGCCAGGCCAGCGCGTCCTGCGCATGCAGGGCGAGGTGGGTCTGCAAGGCCTCCGCGGCCTCGCGCTTCACCTCCGGACGCGGGTCCACCTGCGCCAGGTCGGCGCGGATCATCAGCATCGGGCGCGAGCGCTCGTCCTTGAGCGCGTCCAGCGCCGCGAAGCCGGCTTCCGGCTTCGCGCGGGCGAGCTCCAGTTCCGCGCGCGCGTAGACCAGCAGCCGCTTGGCGCCGGCGTCCGCGCCGAGCAGCCCGGCCAACGCATCGGCCGTCTTGAGCGAGGCCTCGGCGCGCGAGAAATCGCGCAGCTTGATCGAGGCCAGTGCGCTCGTGTAGCGCGCCGCGAGCTGGTCGATGTTCTGCGTCTGGCGCGAGCCCGCGTCCAGGCCCTGCAGCACGCGCCACGGATCGGTGCGCTGGTCCATCAGCACCCGCGAGCGCGCGGCCATCAACACATGCTCCGAGGTGCCGACCAGCTTGCCCGCGCCGGCGGTGCCCAGCCGGGCGCGGGCCTCGCCGATCCGCTCGCTGGTCAGCGGGTGGCTGCGCAGGTAGGGGTAGGCGCCCGAATCCATCAGGTGATAGGCCTGCTCCATGCGCTCGAACATGCTGGCCATGCCGGCGCCTTGGTAGCCGGCCTGCGTCATGACCTGGAAGCCGACGCGGTCGGCCTCGCGTTCCATGTCGCGCGAGAAGTTCAGCTGCGCCTGCGCGGCCGCGGCCTGGCTGCCGACGATCGCCGCCTGCGCGCCATCCATGCTGCGGCTCTTGGCCGCGGCCAGGATGCCGATCAGCAGGCCCGCCGTGGCCAGCAGGCTGGTGCGGGCGTCGCCGACGATGCTGCGCGCGATGTGCCGCTGCGTGACGTGCGAGAGCTCGTGCCCGAGCACCGAGGCGAGCTCGTCGCGCGCGCCCGTCATCGCGACCAGGCCCAGGTGCACGCCGACATAGCCGCCCGGCAGCGCGAACGCGTTGACCGACTTGTCGCGCACCAGGAAGGCTTCCCAGGCGAAGCGGTCGTTGGTGTCGTCGCTGATGTTGCCCAGGCGGCGCGCCGCGTCGACCAGCGGCTGCCAGGTGTTCTGCACGTACTCGAGCAGCAGCGGGTCGTCGATGTAGTCCGGATCGACGCGGATCTGCCGCATGACCTGGTCGCCGAGCTTCTTCTCGGCGCCGATGCTGACCTCGGCCGACACCGAGTCGCCCAGCGCGGGCAGGTTCACCTGTGCGAGGGCGCCCTGGCCGATCAACGCGGTGCTGAGCAGCGCGGCCAGGCAGCGCTTGCTCAGGGAAGGGGGGTTCAGTCGCTTCAAGGGATCTCCGGGGACCAGAACTATGATGACGCCTCTACGGTTTCGCGATTGTTGCCGCGCCCATGAGCTCGCCTCTGACCCATTTTGACGCCGACGGACAAGCCCACATGGTGGACGTCTCCGGCAAGGATGTCACGCACCGCGTGGCGCGCGCGGCGGGACGTATCCGGATGAAACCGGAGACCCTCGCGCTGATCCGGGATGGACACGCGAAGAAGGGCGATGTCATCGGCGTGGCGCGCATCGCCGCGATCCAGGGCGCGAAGCGGACCGCGGACCTGATCCCGCTGTGCCATCCGCTGCCGATCACGCGCGTCGCGGTGGAGTTCGCGATCGACGAAGCCGCGAACGCGGTGGTCTGCACCGCGCAGGTCGAGACGCATGGCCGCACCGGCGTCGAGATGGAGGCGCTGACCGCCGTGCAGATCGGCCTGCTCACCGTCTACGACATGTGCAAGGCCGCTGATCGGGGAATGGTCCTCGAACAGATCAGAGTGTTGGATAAACGCGGCGGGAAATCGGGCGAGTGGGTCGCGGAGCTGTGATCGCGGGCTGGGCTCGCGATATCAGTTCCTTGTGCTTCCTTCCTGATGAAACGTCTCCTGCCCTTGGGCTGGATGCTGCTGCTCGCGGCGCCGGCCCTCACCGTCTTCAGCGCGATCAATGAATGGGACTTCGCGCCCTTCACCCTGGTCGCCGTCTCCACCTGGCTGATCCTCGGTGCCCGGCTGGTGCTGCCGGCACGCGCCTACTACTGGGGCAGCCTGCCGTTCCAGTGGTTCGGCATCGTCGCCATCGCCGCCGCCTCGCTGCGCCGGGTGGACGTGCTCGAGTTGGCGCTGATGATCCGCATCTACAACTTTGGGCAGATGGACAACGCGCTGGGACCGTACCTGATCGGCGCGGTGGCGCTGGCGGTCGGACTCGCGCTATGGGCTCGCCAGTGCGTGCGCGTGGACCACTCGGTCATGCCCCGGCGCCAGGCGATGGGACTGCTCGTGGCCGGCGGCCTCGCCCTGGGCCTGTGGGTGCCGGGGCTGCTCTGGCTGCGCGCCTGGCCGTTGAACGCGGTGGCCGTGACCATCGCCAGCAGCGCCGGATCGCGCACGATCGACAACCTGCTGTTCCCCAACAATTCGCTGAGCAATCCACGACCGCCGGACGCCTCGTGGCAGCCGTTCCGCATCGGCGCGCCGACGGGCCCTGAGACCTACGTCTTCGTGATCGGCGAGAGCGTGCGCGCCGATGGCCTGCGGGAATGCGGCGCCCCGGCACCGATGCCGCGCCTGCGCGCGAACGTCCTGGTCGCGTGCGACGTGACCTCCGGCTCCGACGGCACGCACACGTCGGTGCCATTGCTGATCTCGCGCGAGATGCCCGGCGTGACGCAGCGCGTGCCGTCCGATGCCACCTTCCAGAAGGCGTTCCAGGAACTGGGGTTCCGCACCTACTGGCTCAGCATGCACAATCCGACGCTGGGCTGGCCCGATGCCCAGGAGCAGGCCTATGTCGGCGCGGCCGGCCGCAACGGCCAGATGCTCGACGGTCGCGTCGACGCCATCCTGGCCGACGGCCAGGAGCGGCGCGCCATCGTGCTGCATTCGTACGACGTGCATTCGCCCTACTGCACGCGGTTCTCGCGCCAGGCGCCGCATCCGTTCCCCGACACCTGCGACCGCCTCAACGACCTGCCTACGCCGGCGAACCTGCAGGACTGGAAGCATGCGTATGGCAACGCGGTCGCCGACACGATGGGCTTCCTGGACGGCCTGATCGACAAGCTGAACCGCCTCCCGGGGCGGGTCTTCCTGATCTACACCTCGGACCATGCGGAGGCGCTGCTCGACGATCATCGCGAGCTCTTCGGCCATGCGATGCGCGAGCCGACGCGATGGGATGTCCACGTGCCGGCGGTCTTCTGGGCCAACGATGCCTGGCGCCAGGCGAATGCACGGGCCTGGCGCCGGCTGGCGGCGAATCGGGAAGCCCCGTTGATGCACGCCGACCTCGTGCCCACGCTGTTGGGCGCCGCGAGCATCGGATATCAGGAGGAGCGCAGCGATGTCTACGACCTCACCGCCGTCCTGGCGCCGATGCATCGGGATCGGTTGATCCAGCGCAACATCGGCCGGACCATCAGCTGGCAGCAGCTGGTCGACGACGCCCGCTAGCCGCCGGCCGTCAGCGCAGCTCCCGGAAGCTGTACGCGCGCTGCGGCGGCTCGCACTGGAACGGCTTGGCCGCGGCGCCGAGTTCGGCGACCTCGTCGCATTCCGCCAGCCACTCCTCGCTGGCGGCGTTGTGGAACTCGCGCAGCCGCTCGACCAGGTAGCGCGCCTTGTCGGTCTCGCCGACCGCGTGGAGCGACTTCGCCCAGGCCATCAGCAGCCGGGTGTCGATCAGGTGATGGCCGGTGCGGCGCGCGGCCTCCAGCGCCACGGGACCGGGCGGCTGCACGGTCGCTTCGGCGTAGTCGGCCTGCAGCGCGAACAACGGCGACCGCTGTCCCGCGGCGATGCGGTCGTCCAGCGAGACCGCGCCAGCCGGCGGCGCATAGATGTGCACGATGCGCAGGTAGTCGACGATCACCAGCGGCACGGCCGCCGCGACCGCCAGGCCGAGTGCCGCCACCAGCGGACGACGCTGGCCGGCCGGCATCGCGTCAGCGGGGCCGGAGGCCGCGCTCGATGTCGCGGCGGGTGCCGCCTCCGCGAGGCACAGGCCGAACGCCAACGCCGCGGGCAGCAGGAAGTAGGCATACCAAAGCGGGTACTCGAGCTGGCTGTGCAAGCCGATCATCACGACGAGCATGCCGGCGCAATGCGCGGCAGGGCCGCAGCGGACCGCGCGCGCGAGTCCCTGCCACAGCCCCCGCGCGAGCAGCCCCAGCGTCAGCAACCCCAGCGGCAGGCCCATCTCGACGAGCAGCTGCATCTCCATGTTGTGGGTGTGATCGAAGAAGGCGACCGGGCGGTCCGGAAACGGCGTCAGCGTCCAGGCGAGGTTGAAGTCTCCCCATCCCGATCCCGTCAGCGGGTACTGCGTCAGCAGCGCGGCGGCATTCCGGAGGATGGCCCAGCGGGACGGCGATCCCGCGCCTTCGTCGGAAATGCGCGATTGCGCGCGGAACGCATGCTGGCCGAGCGCGCTGTACAGGTCGAGAAGCCCCCAGCCGACCGCGAACATCACCGCCGTCGACACCAGCGCGAAGCGTACGCGCGGCGCGAGCCGCCGATCGACGACGCCCCAGACCACCAGCAGCGCGACGCCGATCCAGCCGGTGCGCGAGCCGCTGAGCAGCACGCAGAACACGAAGAGGAACAGCAGCACGTACAGCGCGACGAGGCCGCGGCGCTCGCCGCCCAGCCGCCGGGCCAGCCATCCGCCTTGGGCGAGCCAGACCGAGGCGACGCAGGCCCACATCAGCAGGCTGGCCAGGTGATTGGGCTGGCGCATGTTGCCCACGGCGCTGCCGACCACACCCGATCGCGCGATGAAGGTGCCGTCGGCCAGCGAGGGGAAGAACATCTGCACGAAGCAGACGATCACGCTCAGCGCGCCGGCGGCGGTCAGCGCGACGCAGAAGACCGTGATCAGGTCGTCGCGCTGCGCCGGGGTGACCGCGCGTCCGACCTGCACCGCGAGCAGCGCGCCGAGCAGCATCGCCGCGCTGGTCAGCGCCATCGACCAGGGCAGGCCGTTCAGCGTCGGCGCCATGAGCGCGACGGCCGTCATCAGCAGCAGCGCCAGCGAGACGCCATCCAGGCGGTCGGCGAGCGACACGACGCGCAGCGTGCGGCTCCAGGCCAGGCCGGCGACGAGGAGACCCAAACCGGCGAATGCGGCCAGCTGGTTGTAGAGGGTGGCCGACGGCGTCTGGTTGTAGGCGATCAGCGGCGCGAGCGTCACGCCGATCAGCAGGCCGGCCAGCGTGAGCCACTGGCGATGCGGCGCGGGGAACGTGTCGGGGAATTCGGCGGCGGGCGCCGTCGCGGCGAGCGTCATGAACGGTCCGGGTCGTGAGGACAGGGCGTGACTCTAACGCCCGCCGGACCGCGCGCCGCGAGCGACCGCTCGCGGGTGAGGATCAGAAGCCGTCCACCGGCGCGAAGCCGGCCGGGTCGCCGCTCGTCTTGTCGAGCAGCACCGACCAGTCGTTGCGCTTGGCGAGCATGGGGATATAGATCAGTTGCTCGATCGGCTTGCCGGTCTTGGCGACGGCGGCGCGGAGATCGTCCGCCTGCGCCGGGTGTTTCGCCAGCAACTCGGCCACCGGCTTGCCGGCCTTGCGCGCCGCGGCGCGGGACGGCTCATCCCAGAGGCGCCAGAAGCTCGGCCGCTGTCCCAGGTCGGCGCCGCCCATGGCGGCCATGACGGCATCGAAGGTCTCGTCGCCCCGCGCGTCGCGGGTCCCGACCAGCTTGGGGCCGGTGAGGGAGAGACTTCGCAAGCCTTCGGGCGCCTTCGGAAGCTCCGCCTCGACGACATCCGCCGCGATCGCGACGCGGAAGCGTTCGCCCTCGAGCGCGAGCACCACGGGCCGCGCGACGAACATCGTGTGCGTGCCGTAGGCCAGGCCTGCCAGCTGCAGCGCGACCACGACGACCATGTCCCGCCACAGTTCGGCCTTGCGCTTGGTGACGTCGAAGACCACCAGCGTGATCAGCGGTCCCAGCACGACGTCGACGCCGACGATCAGCAGGAACAACGTCGCGCCGCCGGACACCTCGCTGTACGGCCACGGGTACCAGAGCAGGAACACGATGGCCGCCACGGAGGCGGCCACGACCAGCGTGAACGTGAAGTGGAGCAGGGACGCCTTGAGGCGTCCGCGAAGCGTGGGCGTCATGGGCTGGACGGGGATGATGAAGAATCGATTGTGGCGCGCCGGAAATGACAAACGGGGCCGAAGCCCCGTTGTTCATCCTTGGAAGGATCGATTACTTGCAGCTGGCGGCGACAAACTTCTTGTCGACGGTGGCCGTGCAGACCCAGTCCAGCGATTCGCCACCGGCGGTCGGGGTGCCGGTCAGGATGATCGTCTTGCCGTCGATCAGCGAGTCGCCGATGCCCTTGGCGGTCGAGGTCACGACAGCGGTGGCGCCGCCGGCGTATTCAACCTTCGAGACGTACTGGCTCTTCAGGATGTCGACCTTGATCTGGCTCACGTCCGGGATCGCGGCCTTGACCGTGTAGTACTCCTGGATCTGGGCCTTCGGCTGGGTGGCGGCGGCCATCACTTCAGCGACCTTCGTCTTCTTGATGTAGTCCGAGTAGGCCGGCAGGGCCACGGCAGCCAGGATGCCGATGATCGCCACGACGATCATCAGTTCGATCAGGGTGAAACCTTGTTGAACGCGCTTCATGAAAAAACTCCTGAGAGAGGAAGTGGGGTAGAGACGACCCATTGAACGCAGGGGCCGTGCCAGCCACTTTCCTTCCCGGATCCGTGAATGACTTCACGTCCGGCCGCCCGACGGCCAACACCGAGTGACGCTTTTTGTCAGTCGACCTGCCGAAATTTGTCACCCGCGTTGTCGCTGACAAGGTTTGTCGCCCCACTTCCAACCGTCCTCTTTCCGTGCCGGCCCGCAGAAGCGACACCGCCCGCGGCGGGGTCCGGCGCGGGCGGTGTCAGGGGTATTTGTAACAGCGTCAACCCAGCGCGAACTCCTGGAAGTTCTCCAACGCGGACAGCCGGTGCGTGGTCTGCAAGCCCATCACCGCATCCATCACCGCCGCGCGCTCGCCCGGCTTGATGTGGGTGATGTGCACGTCGATCGCGCCGCCGAGCTTGGCGAGCTCCTCGCGCAGCGTCGTCGGGCACAGGTGCTTGCTGATGCCGGCCAGGCCGCATTCGTCGTCGCCGAACGCGCATTCGATGATCAGGTGAGCGACCTTGATCTCCGACAGGCGCTGCCAGAGCGCGGGATTGGGGCCGGTGTCGCCGGTGAAGACCCAGTGGCCCGACTCGCCGGCGTCGACGGCGAATCCGACCGCCGGCACCGTGTGGGCGGCGCTGAGCACCTCGATCCGGCGGCCGCCGAGGTCCAGCCGGTCGCCGACGGCGAACTCGTGGAAGGTCAGCGCGGGACGTTCCGGCGAGGGCAGCCGGGTGAAATCGGGCCAGATCACGCCGTTGAAGACATGGGCGCGCAGCGCCTGCAGCGTCTCGGGCAGCGCGTGGACGCGAACCGGCGGCCGGCCCGCTTGCGCGCGGCGGCGCTGCACGGTGTCGGCCAGCAGGCCGATGGCCAGCACATGATCGAGATGGGAATGCGTGACCAGGATGTGATCGACCTTGGCCATCGCCTCGACGGTGAGCTCGGCCACGCCGCTGCCGGCGTCGATGAGCACATCGTCGTCCAGCAGGAAGGAGGTGGTCCTGTAGCCGGCCGCCAGGGCGCCGGCGCAACCGAGCACGCGAATCTTCATGCGAGGAACTGTAGAGCCACCCTCGCCCGCCGCTAAGCGCCGAATCCTCGATTCGCCGACTTATTGCCGTCGCTTACGCGACCCCGCCGGGATGCCGTGAAAACCTGCACGCGCGTAGGTGATCGCCCGACAGCGCGGAAGCATCTCGATACAGGAATCGGCCTGTCAGGCCTGCACGAACTGCATCTGCGTGCCCGCCAGCTCGATCACGTCGCCGTTCTTCAGCGGGACGGATTCGGCGGTCAGCGGCGCGCCATTGACCACCGGTCGGGCGCCGCCCTCGACGTGCGCGAACACGTAGCCGCTGGGACGCTTGGTGATCGAAGCGACCTGCACGCCGGGCTTGCCGACGGTCGTCACGACCTTGGTCAGCGTGACCTCGCGGCCAGCCGCCGGGCCGTTCAGCACCTTGATCGCGGCCGGCGCGGTCGACACCGGCGCCGGGCCCAGGCCGCCGAACGACGACGGCAGCCCGAATCCGCTGCTCGGCGCGGTGCCGGGGCGCAGGATCATCGTCTTTTCGTAGTCGGCGTTGTCCTCGACCAGGTACTTGATCTTGTACTTGCCGACCTCGATCACGTCGCTGTGCGAGAGTAGCTGCTTCTTGATCGCCTTGCCGTTGATGTACGTGCCGTTGGTCGAGTTCAAGTCCTCGATGAACACATCCGCACCGACCATCTGCAACACCGCGTGCTCGCCGCTGACGGCGAGGTTGTCGATGACGATGTCGTTGTACGGCCGACGACCGAGCGTGGTCTTGTCCTTGGTGATCTGCACTTCCTTGATCACCACGCCGTCGAGCGACACCACCAGCTTGCCCATGCTTGACCTCGAGTCCTGTCTTATTTGTAGCGGGCCGCCTCAGCGGCGCCCATTGTTACGACTGAATGGCCACCACGCCCATGGCTTGGTGCGACTTTCCGCGCGAACCAGAACGATCGCAATATTATCCTTGCCGCCCATGTCATTGGCCGCGTCCACCAGTGCCTGCGCCGCTTCGGGCAGGTCACTGTGGCTTTGCAACACCTGTGCCACGCTGACGTCATCGACCATGTCGGACAGTCCGTCACTGCAAAGCAGGACTTGGTCGCCGGGCAGCAGCTCGTGCTGATGGACTTCCAGCATCACCGTGTCTTCCACCCCCACGGCCCGGGTCACGAGGTTCTTGTTGCTGCTGAAGACCGCCTCTTCCGGCGTCAGCAAGCCGGCGTCGATCTGTTCCTGCAGCAGCGAATGGTCCCGGGTGAGCTGCACCAGTTGGCCGTCCCGGTAGCGGTAGGCGCGCGAGTCGCCGACATGTCCCAGGAGCAGGCTCTGCTCCCGGAACACCGCCAGCACCAGCGTCGTCCCCATGCCGGCATAACGCGGGTTCGTGTTGGCGGCGTTGAAGATCGCCCGGTTGGCGTTGTCCACGCAGATGTCCATCGCGCGACGGACATCGATGTCGGTGGCGTGCTGGCCGGCCTCGGCCAGCCAGCGTCCCAGCTCGGACTTGATGAACGCCGTCAGCATCTGGCTGGCGACTTCGCCGGCGTTGTAGCCGCCCATGCCATCCGCGAGGACCGCCAGCCCGACGCCCGGCTCCAGGGCGACCGAGTCTTCATTGTTGTCGCGCACGCGTCCGGTGTCGGTGGCGCTGAAGAACTCCAGGGTCATGTCTTGCTGGCGGGATCGGCTGGGGGAAGAGGATTGTGCACTGCGCCCTGGGACTGTAGCCGCAAAGTCTGCTCGAACGCCTGTCCCGCCGGTGGGGGGGGTGTGGCGCCGGTGCTATTGGCCAATTCCACCGGAATCTGGGCCAGCACGGCCTCCAGATCCTGGGCCAGCGGGTCCCCGCGCTGGTAACGCAATTCGGGGCGCTTCTCCAGCGCGAGCGCGACCACCATCGCCAGCGATTCGGGGAGTTCTGGCCGCAGCCGGCGAACGTCCGGGGCCGGCTGGTTCATGATCTGGTGCATCAGCGTGGCCATCGACTCGGACTGATGCGGCAGATGGCCGGTCAGCAGCTGGAACAGCATCGCGCCCAGCGAGTAGAGGTCGGTGCGGCCGTCCACCTGCAGCCCGGCGAGCTGCTCCGGCGACATGTAGGACGGCGTGCCCAGCACCAGCCCGGTCCGCGTCCGGCTGCCGTCGGCCACCCGCGCGATGCCGAAATCCATGATCTTCACGCTGCCGGACTCGCGCTCCAGCATCACGTTGGCCGGCTTGATATCGCGGTGGACCACGCCGTGGCCATGCGCGTAATGCAGCGCCCGCGCCAGACGCGCGCCGAGCAGCAGCACCTCCCGCAGCGGAAGCAGTTGTCCGGGACGGGTGTGGTGGCTGAGGTCCTGGCCGACGACGTACTCCATCGCGATCCAGGTGTCGCCGGCGCTTTCGCCGGCGTCGAGCACCCGCAGGATGTCGGGATGATCGAGATGCCGTGCCGCGCTGGCCTCGCGCATGAAGCGGTCGCGGACGTCGATCAGGTCCTCGGGCGCGAACTCGCGCTGCAGCGCCAGGCGCTTGATCGCCACGGTCTGGCCGTTGCGGCGGTCGACGGCGCGATGGACGACGGCCATCGCGCCGCGGCCGACTTCCTCGCCGATCTCGTAGTCATCGAGCGCGACACCCGCCGAACGCGGCATCGGCTGCGTCGTCGGCAGGGTGTCCGGCGAGCCATGTCCATCGCCTTCGGACGCGCCCCGGCCCAGCAGCCGTTTCAGGAAGCCGGAGGCGCTCATGACATGGCGGGCCTTTCGTCAGGCCTCGGCCGGCCGGCGGCCGGCCAGCAGCTTGCCGACGATCAGCACGAACAGCGCGCCGCCCACGCCCAGGGCGTAATAGACCTGCGGCAGGACTTCGGACGTGCCCGGCTTGTCGCCCGGCTGCATCGGCACCCAGGCGTTCAGCGCCGGATCGGTGACCAGCATCGTCCCGGCGATCCAGCCCAGCAGCATCGCGCCCAGCGTGATCACGATCGGGAACTTGTCCATCAGCTTGATGACCAGCTGGCTGCCCCAGACGATGATGGGAATCGACACCAGCAGGCCGAAGATCACCAGCGGCATCTGGTGGCTGCCACCCGCGCCTTCGGCGGCGCCGGCGATCGCGATGACGTTGTCCAGGCTCATCACGAAGTCCGCGATGATGACGGTCTTCACCGCGCCCCAGAGCTTGTCGCTCGCTTCCATCTTGGAATGGTCGTCGTCCGCCTCGGGCAGCAGCAGCTTGATGCCGATCCACAGCAGCAGCGCGCCGCCGACCAGCTTCAGGAACGGCAGCTTGAGCAGCGTCAGCGCGAAGAAGATCAGCACGACCCGCAGCACGATCGCGCCGGCGGTGCCCCACAGGATGCCCTTCGTGCGAAGGGCCGGCGGCAGCTTGCGGCAGGCGAGCGCGATGACGACGGCATTGTCGCCACCCAGCAGGATGTCGATCAGGATGATCTGGCCGACGGCGAGCCAGAACTCGGGGCTGGTGAGCATGTCCATGGAAGGGAACCCGCGCCGGGCGCCTCGCGCGGAAGGCCCAGTCTAAAGCGTTGGAGGGATGAACGAGCGAAGGGGCCCGAGGGCCCCTTCATCCGTTCGAGGGGGTGACGGCGGATTGTCCGCGTCGCCCCCGCCGTTCCGCTTGCGTGAAATTACGCAGCGACGGTCTCCAGCATCAGGTTTTTCCTGCTACTTACAGCAGGCCCTTCAGCAGCTTGCCCATTTCCGACGGGTTGCGGGTGACCGTGAAGCCGCACTCTTCCATGATGGCGAGCTTGGCATCGGCGGTGTCCGCGCCGCCCGAGATCAGCGCGCCGGCGTGGCCCATGCGCTTTCCGGGAGGGGCGGTGACGCCCGCGATGAAACCGACGACCGGCTTCTTCATGTTGGCCTTGCACCAGCGGGCCGCTTCGGCCTCGTCCGGGCCGCCGATCTCGCCGATCATGATGACGGCGTCGGTGTCCGGATCGTCGTTGAAGGCCTTCATCACGTCGATGTGCTTCAGGCCGTTGATCGGGTCGCCACCGATGCCGACAGCCGAGGACTGGCCCAGGCCGATCTCGGTCAGCTGCGCCACCGCTTCATAGGTCAGCGTGCCGGAGCGCGAGACCACGCCGATGCGGCCCTTGCGGTGGATGTGGCCGGGCATGATGCCGATCTTGATCTCGTCGGGCGTGATCAGGCCGGGGCAGTTCGGGCCCAGCAGCAGCGTCTTCTTGCCGCCGGCCAGTTCCTTGGCCTTCATCTTGTTGCGCACTTCCAGCATGTCCCGGACCGGGATGCCTTCGGTGATGCAGATCGCCAGGTCCAGGTCGGCCTCGACGGCTTCCCAGATCGCGGCGGCGGCGCCTGCGGGCGGCACGTAGATCACCGACACGGTCGCGCCGGTCTGGGCGGCGGCTTCCTTCACGGTGCCGTAGATGGGGATGTCCGAGAACTTCTCGCCCGCCTTCTTGGGGTTCACGCCGGCGACGAACGCGTTCTTGCCGTTGGCGTAGGCCTGGCAGCCCAGGGTGTGGAACTGACCGGTCTTGCCCGTGATGCCCTGGGTGATGACCTTGGTGTCCTTGTTGATGTAGATGCTCATGTCGTATTCCTTGGCTGGGTCTGCGGCTTACTTGACGGCGGCGACGATCTTGGTCGCGGCTTCGGCCATGGTGTCGGCGGCGATGATGGGCAGGCCGGACTCGGCCAGCATCTTCTTGCCCAGCTCCTCGTTGGTGCCCTTCATGCGGACGACCAGCGGCACGCTCAGGTTCACGGCCTTGCAGGCGGTGATCACGCCTTCGGCGATGGTGTCGCACTTCATGATGCCGCCGAAGATGTTCACGAGGATGCCCTTCACCTCGGGGTTCTTCAGCATGATCTTGAAGGCCTCGGTGACCTTCTCGGCGGTGGCGCCGCCGCCGACGTCCAGGAAGTTGGCCGGCTCGCCGCCGAACAGCTTGATGGTGTCCATCGTGGCCATGGCCAGGCCGGCGCCGTTGACCAGGCAGCCGATGTTGCCGTCCAGCGAGATGTAGGCCAGGTCGAACTTGGAGGCCTCGATCTCAGCCGCGTCTTCCTCGTCCAGGTCGCGGTAGGCGACGATTTCCGGGTGACGGAACAGCGCGTTGGCGTCGAAGTTGAACTTGGCGTCCAGCGCGATCAGGTTGCCCTTGGAGTCGCAGTTCAGCGGGTTGATCTCCACCAGCGACGCGTCGGTGTCCATGTAGCACTTGTAGAGCTTGGCGAACAGGTCGACGGCCTGGTCCACCGAGGCGCCGGTCAGGCCGATGGCCGCGGCGATCTTCTTCGACTGCTCGGTCGTGATGCCGGTCAGCGGGTCGATGTACTCGGTGATGATCTTCTCGGGGGTCGAGTGGGCGACTTCCTCGATGTCCATGCCGCCTTCGCTGGAGGCGATGAAGGCCACCTTCTGCGTGCCGCGGTCGGTCACCAGCGAGACGTACAGCTCGTTCTTGATGTCCGCGCCTTCCTCGATGTACAGGCGGCGGACCTTCTGGCCGGCCGGGCCGGTCTGGTGCGTGACCAGCTGCATGCCCAGGATCTGCTCGGACAGCGCCTTCACGTCGTCCAGGCTCTTGCCGAGCTTGACGCCGCCGCCCTTGCCGCGACCGCCGGCATGGATCTGCGCCTTGACCACCCAGACCGGGCCGCCCAGCTTCTGCGCGGCTTCGACCGCTTCTTGCACCGTGAACGCGGGAATGCCGCGCGGCACCGGCACGCCGAACTGGCGCAGGATTTCCTTGCCCTGGTACTCGTGAATCTTCATAGGGAGGTCTCGCTTGATGGATGAATCAGGAAGAGGCCGCCGACGCCGCGGTCGATCCGCGATGCCGGCGTGGAGATGAGGTTTGCAGGGCCGGATTCAGCCGGGATGCCGCGACAAGGACCCTGTCGTCGCGGCCATAGGACCGCGCGTCGACAGGTCGACGACGATGCGGCGGATGGCGCTCGGGGGAGGCGGTGGAAGACATGAAAAACCGATGCAAACACGCAAAAACACGCCCGCGGACGAACGCCGGCGGGCAGATTTGCGAAGCCGAAAATGTAGCATGCTGCGTTGCATCAAGCCCTTGGCGCGGTTGAGACGCGCACCGGCGTGGGCTTGTCAGCGGGTCGAAAGGTGCCCGTGGCGCACGAAGTTTCGGACGGTTTCAGCGCACTTGCCGCACCGCCTTGCGGGCGAGCTCGGATCCGAAGCCCCGGCCCATGAGGAAGCGCAGCCGCTTCGCTTCGGCGGCCGCGTCGGCCGGCGGCTCCTCGCCGAACTTGCGTCTCAGCAGCTCGCAAGCCCGATCCAACTCCCCGGCGGCGAGCGTCGCGCGCTGTTCGGCGTCCATCGACAGCCCATGCTGCGCCAGCTCCTGCTCGATGCGCCGCTGGCCGAAGCGCTGCGAGCGCACATGAATGCGGGACTCGACGAAGCGTGATTCGTCCAGGTAGCCGTTGGCCTTCAGCCAGACGAGCACCGCGTCGACTTCTTCCTCGAGGCCACCGGCGTCGGCCGCCTCGTCGATCGACGGCTCGTTCGCCGGGTCCGCCTCGGCGAGGCGCCGGTCACGCGCGATGCGCTGCAGCTTGCGCCGCAGCTCCATCGCGCTGTGCTCCCGTTGCGCGAGCAGGGCCACCGCCCGCGCCTTCAACGACAGCGGCTGGGCGATGTCGCGTTTACTCGGCATCGCCGGGCGCGGCGCCCAGCAGCGGGATGCCCAGCGAATCGCGGATCTTGTTCTCGATCTCGACGGCCAGGTCCGCGTTCTCGCGCAGGAACTCGCGGGCGTTGTCCTTGCCCTGGCCGATCTTCTCGCCGCTGTAGGCGTACCAGGCGCCGGACTTGTCGACGATCTTGGCGGTCACGCCCATGTCGATGATCTCGCCCTCGCGGCTGATGCCCTCGCCGTAAAGGATGTCGAACTCCGCCGTCTTGAACGGGGGCGCGACCTTGTTCTTGACGACCTTGACCTTGGTCTCGGAACCGATGACTTCCTCGCCCTTCTTGATCGAGCCGATGCGGCGGATGTCCAGGCGGACCGAGGCGTAGAACTTCAGCGCGTTGCCGCCGGTGGTCGTCTCGGGCGAACCGAACATCACGCCGATCTTCATTCGGATCTGGTTGATGAAGACAACGGTGCAGTTGGTCTTCTTGATGGTGGCGGTCAGCTTGCGCAGCGCCTGGCTCATCAGGCGGGCCTGCAGGCCGGGCAGCGCGTCGCCCATCTCGCCTTCGAGTTCCGCCTTCGGCGTCAGCGCGGCGACCGAGTCGATCACGATCAGGTCCACCGAGCCCGAGCGCACCAGCGAGTCCACGATCTCCAGCGCCTGCTCGCCGGTGTCGGGCTGGCTGATCAGCAGGTCCTGCAGGTTGACGCCCAGCTTCTGCGCGTACTGGACGTCCAGCGCGTGCTCCGCGTCGATGAAGGCGCAGACGCCGTCCAGCTTCTGCATCTGGGCGATGACCTGCAGCGTCAGCGTCGTCTTGCCCGACGACTCGGGGCCGTAGATCTCGATGACGCGGCCGCGGGGCAGGCCGCCGACGCCCAGCGCGATGTCCAGCCCCAGCGAGCCGGTGGAGACGACCTGGATGTCCTCGATCTTCTCGCCTTCGGCCAGCCGCATGATCGAGCCCTTGCCGAACTGCTTTTCGATCTGGGCGAGGGCGGCCTGCAGGGCCTTGGCTTTTTCGGTGTTGGCGTTCTTCACGGGGGCGTCCATGCAATCTTCTCCTGTTGGGCTGCGGCGGATTATGGCGCAATCTGTATATCTGTACAGTACTTTGTCGAACGCCCCGGCCCGCTGCGCGGCGCCGGTGACGGTCGATGCAGCCATCTTAGGCAGCCGGTGGCTCACTGGATGAGCCAGCCGCGCGAATCCCACCTTTTTCCACCATCGGTGGGACGCCACCCCACGCGAACCTGTCGCGGGCCTGACCCGACGCGGCGCCACGCCCCCTTCCGCATGGCTCGGAAACGCCTAGGGAAGGCCGGCGACCCGCTCCCTAGAATGTCTTCATAACCAGAGGGGACGACACATGCGCATCCTGATCGCCGAAGACGACCAAGTCCTGGCCGACGGCCTGCTGCGCTCGTTGCGGGCGTCGGGCTGCGCGGTGGACCAGGTCGGCAGCGGCAGCGAGGCCGACGCGGCGCTGGCCTCGCACGAGTTCGACCTGCTGATCCTGGACCTGGGCCTGCCCAAGTTGCACGGGCTGGAGGTGCTGCGCCGGCTGCGCGCGCGGGGGTCGGCGGTGCCGGTGCTGATCCTCACCGCGGCCGACAGCATCGAGGAGCGCGTCAAGGGCCTGGACCTGGGCGCCGACGACTACATGGCCAAGCCGTTCTCGCTGCAGGAGCTGGAGGCGCGCGTGCGCGCGCTGACGCGCCGCGGGCTGGGCACGGCCTCGAGCGTGATCCGGCACGGCCCGCTGACCTTCGACGCCACCGGCCGCGTCGCCTACATCAACGACCAGATGGTGGAGCTGTCGGCGCGCGAGCTGTCGCTCCTTGAGGTCCTGCTGCAGCGCGCCGGGCGGCTCGTCAGCAAGGACCAGCTGGTCGAGCGCCTGTGCGAATGGGGCGAGGAAGTCAGCAACAACGCGATCGAGGTCTACATCCACCGGCTGCGCAAGAAGATCGAGCAGGGCCCGATCCGCATCGCCACGGTGCGCGGCCTGGGTTACTGCCTTGAAAAGATCCCCGGTTGATCGCTCCGCCGGCCTTTGCATCGACCCGATGAGCGGCGGCGCGCGGCATGGCGGCTGAACCCTCCGGCCATCGCTCGCTGTTCGGCGAGATCCTGGACTGGATGCTCGCTCCGCTGCTGGTCATCTGGCCGATCAGCGTCGCGCTGACCTGGCTGGTGGCCCAGGGCATCGCCAACAAGCCTTACGACCGCGAGCTCGATGAGATGGCGCGCCGGCTCGGGCTGCAGGTCGTGACCGAACCCGCGCCCGGCGAGACGCCGAAGAAGGGGCGCTCGCGGTACGCGCTCGCGCCCGAGGCGGCCGCGCTGCTGCGCGCGGACGAGTCCGACACCATCTACTACCAGGTGCTGGGCCTGCGTGGCGAGCTGCTCAGCGGCGACGCGCAGCTCCCGGTGCCGGAGGCCGAGCCGCCGATCGTGCCGTGGGAGGTGAACCGGCGCTTCGACGAGGTGAACAACGAGGCGGTGCGGGTGTCCTACCTGTGGGTGGTGCCCGAGGGGATGGCGGGCGGCGACCGGATGATGCTGGTGCAGGTGGCGGAGACGCTGGGCAAGCGCTCGCGGCTGACCAACGAGATCATCAAGGGCGTGATCCTGCCGCAGTTCGTGATCCTGCCGCTGGCGGTGCTGCTGGTGTGGCTGGCGCTGGCACGCGGCATCGCGCCGCTGAACGACCTGCAGCGCCGCATCCGGTCGCGCGACAGCTCCGACCTCAGCCCGATCGACGAGCAGCGCATCCCCGACGAGGTCGCCCCGCTGGTGCGCGCGATCAACGACCTGCTGGAGCGGCTGGACCAGTCGATCCGCGCGCAGAAGCATTTCCTGGCCGATGCCGCGCACCAGCTCAAGACGCCGCTGGCGGGGCTGCGCACGCAGGCCGAGCTGGCGCAGCGCGAGATCGACGAGGGCCGCAGCTCCCCGGCCGAACTGCGGCGTTCGCTGAAGCAGATCGCGGTGTCGAGCCAACGCGCGGCGCACATGGTCAACCAGTTGCTCGCGATGGCGCGCGCCGAGGACCAGGAGCACGCCGCGCGCCGCAGCGAGGTGAACCTGGCGGTGCTGGCGATCGAGACGGTGCGCGACTTCGTGCCGCGCGCGATGGAGAAGCGGCTGGACCTCGGCTACGAAGGACCGGAGGCAAGCCAGGCGGGGCTGCGGGTCCACGGCCATCCGCTGCTGATCCGGGAGCTGATCCGCAACCTGGTCGACAACGCGCTGCTGTACACGCCAGGCGGCGGCACGGTGACGGTGCGCGTGGTCGAGGACCCGTTCGGCCAAGTCTGCGTGCTGCAGGTCGAGGACTCGGGCCCCGGCATCGCGGAGGCGGAGCGCGAGCAGGTCTTCCAGCCGTTCTACCGGGCGCTGGGGACGAACGTCGACGGCTCGGGCCTGGGCCTGGCGATCGTGCGCGAGATCGTCCAGCAGCACGACGCCGAGATCGCCGTCGACGACACGCGGCCGCGCCGCCAGGCGGAGATCGAGGGCGCCGGCCCGGGCGCGCGATTCACGGTGCGCTTCGCGGCGCATCCGTTGTCGAATGGCAGTTCCTGAACCGGTTCACACACATCAGTCACCCAGCAGCCCGAACCCGGGCCCGGCGATCCATCACGTGTCACTTCGGGTCAGCGACATCCACTGAACGCTTTCGAAGAATCACCGCTTCTCTTCCGACTGAAGCAGGTGCCCGATGGCCTATCCCCTTTCGACGACGACGACGATGCGAATGACGACCGATGAATTCCTTGTGTGGGATTCCCAAGACGACAAGCGATACGAGTTGATCGATGGCTTCGTCGTCGTGATGGAGACAGGGATCGATCGGCATCAGACGGTCTCGGGCAACCTCTGGATCGAGTTTCGCCAACATTTGAAGGGCACTGCCTGCACGGCCTACTTCGGTCTGGCGGTTCACGTCGACGAGTCGAACTGCCTCGTGCCCGATGTCTTCGTCACCTGCGGGAAGGAAGACCAGGCCAAGCCGCGCGGCAAATCGAACGTGCCGCTTGTTGTCGAGGTCCTGTCGCCGAGCACGCAATCGTTCGACCGGAAGGGGAAGTTCGCGCGCTATCGGCGCATGACGGCATTGCGCGAGTACATGCTGGTCGACGTCGAGAAGCTCACGACCGAAGTCCATCGCCGCTGCGAGGACGGCGCTTGGGAGGTGTTCCGCTACACGGCCGCGGACGTCGTGCACCTCGCGTCGATCGACCTGGCCGTGGCGGGCGAGGTCGTCTTCGCGAACCTCGAACGCGCCGCCTGATCAGCGCTGCGTGCCCCCGCGGCTCTTGGCGATCGACATCAGCATCCCCAGCGACAGCCCCAGCGTCACCATCGCCGTGCCGCCGTACGAGATGAACGGCAGCGGCACGCCCACCACCGGCAGGATGCCGGTCACCATGCCCATGTTGACGAACACGTAGGTGAAGAAGCTCAGCGTGATCGCGCCGGCCAGCAGCCGCGAGAACAAGGTCGGCGCCTCGTGCGCGATCGCCAGCCCGCGCAGGATCAGCGCGGTGAACCCGACCAGCAGCGCGAGCGCCCCGATCAGGCCGAACTCCTCGCCATAGGCGGCGAAGATGAAGTCGGTGGTCCGCTCCGGGATGAACTCCAGGTGCGTCTGCGTGCCCTTCATGAAGCCCTTGCCGGTCACGCCGCCCGAGCCGATCGCGATCTCGCCCTGGATGATGTGGAACCCCTTGCCCAGCGGGTCCTTCGTCGGATCCAGCAGCGTGCAGACGCGGTCCTTCTGGTAGTCCTTCAGCACCACCCACTTCACGTCGGGCTGGCAGATCTGGTCCTCGCTGAACACCAGCGCGGTGATGCCCGCGCCCGCCAGCACCAGCGCCGGGATGATCAGCTTCCACGACAGCCCGGCGAAGAAGATCACGTACAGGCCCGCGCCCAGCACCAGCAGCGACGTGCCCAGGTCCGGCTGCTTGGCGATCAGGCCCACCGGCACCGCCAGCAGCACGAAGGCGGCGATGAAGTCGGGCAACCGCAGTTGCCCCTCGCGCTTCTGGAACCACCACGCCAGCATCAGCGGCACCGCGATCTTCAGCAGCTCCGACGGCTGGATCTGCGTGCCCACGTACAGCCAGCGCGTCGCGCCCTTCTTCGTGATGCCGAACAGCGCCACCGCGACCAGCAGCGTCACGCCCACCGCGTACAGCGGCAGCGCCAGCTGCATCAACCGCTGCGGCGGCACCTGCGCCGTCACGAACAGCACGCCCATCGCCAGCACCATGTTGCGGGCGTGATCGACGAAACGCGTGCCGTGGTCGTAGCCGGCCGAGTACATGCACATCAGCCCCAGGCCCATCAGCCAGAACATCGCCAGCAGCAGCGGCAGGTCGAAGCCCTGGAACAGCGGCTTCAGGCGCTGAAGCAGGCTGGGTTTGCTGAAGACGGCGCTCATCGTGAGGCTCCCGGGTTGGGGCGCGGCGCGGCGGGCGTCACGCGGCGTTCAGCGGCGGCGCCGGCGATCGCGGCCAGCGTGGACGAGGCCGGCGCCGCGGGCTTCGGCCCCGGCGATCCGGCGGGCGCCGAGGCGGCCGAGGTGGCCGACGCGGCGACGTCCGGCGCGCTCGCCGCGGTGGCGCCGGGCAGCGGGACGTCGTCGACGCGGCGCGGCGTGCCGATCGGCGCGCCGACCTGGCCGAGCCGCACCTTGGCGATGTCCTCTTCGCTCGGGTAGGTGCCGGTGAGGACGTAGTCGAACACCCGGCGCGCGATCGGCGCGGCCGACTCGGAGCCGAAACCGGCGTTCTCGACGATCAGCGCCAGCGCGATCGTCGGCGACTGGTACGGCGCGAACGAGATGTACAGCGAGTGGTCGCGCTTGCGCTCGTCGGCCTTGATGCTGCTGTAGGTCTGGCCGGCGCGCAGGCCCACCGCCTGCGCCGTGCCGGTCTTGCCCGCGCTCTGGTACTGCGCGCCGGCGAACACCATCCGCGACGTGCCCTCCAGCGTCACGTCGTGCATCGCGTTGCGGATCACGTCGACATCGGTCCGTCGCAGCGCCAGCGGCTCCAGCGCGTCGCTGGCGGTGCGCCGCTGCGCGTGCTTGACCACGTCCTCGATCTCGCGCACCAGGCGCGGCCGGTAACGCTCGCCGCCGCTGGCCAGCGTCGACATCGCGGTGGCCAGCTGCAGCATCGTGAAGTTGTTGTAGCCCTGGCCGATGCCCAGCGAGATGGTCTCGCCGGCGTACCACTTCTGCTGCTCGGGGCGCTTGTAGGCGCGCCGTTTCCACTCGGTGCTGGGCAGGATGCCGGTGACCTCGCCGAGCAGGTCGATCTCGGTCTTGCGGCCGAAGCCGAAGGGCTCGAGCTGGTCGTGGATCAGGTCCACGCCCATCTCGTTGGCCAGCGAATAGAAGTAGACGTTGGACGAGGTGACGATCGCCAACCGCATGTCCTTGGCGCCGGCGCGGTCGCCGGTCGCGCTGCCGAAGACGCGGCCGCCGAAGCTGTAGGTCAGGTTGTCCTGGATCACCACGTTGGCGGCGCGCTTGCCGGTGTTCAGCGCGGCCATCGCCATGTAGGGCTTGAAGGTCGACCCCGGCGGATAGGTGCCGCGCAGCGCGCGGTTGAGCAGCGGCTTGTCGATGTCCTCGTTGAGGTCGCGCCAGCTGTCGGCATCGATGCCGTCGACGAACAGGTTGGGATCGAAGGTCGGCTTGGAGACGAAGGCGAGCACCTCGCCGTTGCGCGGATCGATCGCGACCAGCGCGCCGCGGCGCTCGCCGAAGAGCCGCTCCACCAGCGCCTGCAGCTTGATGTCGATCGACAGGTGCAGCGTGTTGCCCGGCGTCGGCGGGCGGTTGCGCAGCCGGCGCACCGCGCGGCCGCCGGCGCTGGTTTCCATTTCCTCGAAGCCGGTCTGGCCGTGCAGCTCGCGCTCGTAGGCCTGCTCCAGCCCGAGCTTGCCGATGTACTCGGTGCCGCGGTAGTTGGCGACGTCCTCCTCGGACCAGTCGTCCATCGCCTTCTTCTCGGCCTGGTTGATGCGGCCGATGTAGCCCAGCAGGTGCGCGCCGACGTCGCCCAGCGGATAGCTGCGGAACAGCCGCGCCTTGATGTCCACGCCGGGGAAGCGGAAGCGCTGCGCGGCGAAGCGCGCGACCTCGGTGTCGGTCAGCTTGGTGCGGATGGGGAGCGACTCGAAGTTCTTGCTCTCCTCCATCAGCCGCTTGAAGCGGCGGCGGTCGCGCGGCTGGATCTCGATGACGGCGGACAGGCCGTCGATCGTGCGCTCCAGGTCGGGCACCTTGGACGGCGTGATCTCCAGCGTGTAGGCCGAGTAGTTGCTCGCCAGCACGACGCCGTTGCGATCCACGATCAGGCCGCGGTTGGGCACGATGGGCACGACGGAGACGCGGTTGGTCTCGGCGCGCTCGAGCAGCACGTCGTGCTGCGTGATCTGCAGGTAGGTCAGGCGCGCGACCAGCAGGCCGAAGCAGAACAGCACGAACACCGCCGCCGCCACGAGCCGCAGCCGGAATCGGCTCAGCTCCGCCTGGAGGTTCTTGATGACGGTCATCGCGGGCCCGGGATCGCCGCGGTCACAGCGGGCGGTGCGCGTCGGGATCCGGCGCGCGGCGCTGCGGCGCCAGCAGCAGCGCCGCGGCGATCGGCCACAGCGCGGCCTGCAGCACCGGCGCCAGCACCAGGCTCCAGCCCGGCCACATGCCGCCGACGAGCAGGCGCACGATCACCGCGATCGCCGCCGCGAGGACGAACAGCGGCAGCACGTGCAGCGCCTGCGCGCCCAGCGAGAACCACAGCAGCCGGCGGTGCAGCGCGACCGCACCGAAGGCCAGCAGGCTGTAGGCCAGCGCGTGCTGGCCGAGCAGCGCGCCATGGTGGACGTCGATCATCAGCCCGAACACGAAGGCCCAGCCCACGCCGACGCGGCGCGGCTGATGGACGTTCCAGAACACCAGCACCAGCGCGAGCACGTCCGGCATCCACGGCTGGCGGCCGACCGGCACCATGTCGATGAGCAGGCCCAGCACCAGGCTGAACGCGATGAACAGGGGGTTGGCGGGCAGCAGCAGCTGGCTCGCGCCGCGGGGCATGATCATCGGTTGCCTCCTCTGGGGCCGGACGCGGCGGCCGACGCGGCGCGGCGCGGCCGGGCGGCGGCCTCGGACGCGGCGGCATTGGCGGCGCTGGCCGCCTCCTGCGCGGCCTCGGTGCGGGCGGCTTCCTGGCCCTCGAGCGGTTCCAGCACCAGCACGTGGCGCGCGCTGTCGGGTTGCGCCACCGGCGCCAGGCCGACGCGGGCGAAGCTGGTGTCGCCGCGGCGCTCGACCTCCATCACCTTGGCCACCGGCAGGCCCGGCGGATACAGGCCGTCCAGGCCCGAGGTCGCGAGCGCGTCGCCGGCCTTGATGTCGGCGTTAGCGGCGATGAAGCGCAGCTCCATCACGCCGCGCTCGCCGCCGTAGGCGACGCCGCGCTGCTGGGTGCGGGTGTTGAGCACCGGGATCGTGGCCTCGCGGTCGGTGAGCAGGGTGACCTCGGCGGACAGCGGATAGACGCGCGTCACCTGGCCGAGCACGCCGGCGTCGTTGACCACGGGGGCGCCCAGGCGCACGCCGCGATGGCTGCCGCGGTCGATGACGATGCGGCGGGAGAAGGGATCGGGCGCCTCGTAGAGCACCTCGGCGGCCAGGCTCTTCACCGGCATCGCCTCGCGCAGGTCGAGCAGCGCGCGCAGCCGGGTGTTCTCGGCCTGCAGCTGCGCGGCGCGGCTGAGGATGACGGCCTGCGAGGCCAGTTGCTGGCGCGCCTGGTTCTCGGCCTCGGTGGCCTTCTCCATGCCGCGGGCGTAGTCGCCGGCCTGTTCCCAGGCGTCGACCGGCGCGAGCAGCGCGCGCTGCAGCGGATGCAGCGCGAGGGCGAGCCCGGCGCGAGCCGGGGCGGTGATCTGGAAGCGGGAGTCCGCGACCATGAGGAAGATGGCCAGCGCCGCGCAGAAGGCGAGTTTCGTCAGCGCGGACGGGCCTTCCCTGAACAGCGGCGGCGGGTTGCGATCCAGTGTGCCGAGAGGCATGACGATCTCAGCAGAGGAGATTCAACGCGAAGCGGCCCGAGGGGCCGCGTCGATTTACTCGTTGGTGAAGATGGAGCCGAGGCGTTCCATGCGCTCGAGCGCCATGCCGCAGCCGCGCACCACGCAGGTCAGCGGGTCTTCGGCGACGAGCACCGGCAGGCCGGTTTCCTCGGCCAGCAGCCGGTCCAGGTCGCGCAGCAGCGCGCCGCCGCCGGTCAGCATCATGCCGCGCTCGGCGATGTCGGCGCCCAGTTCCGGCGGCGTCTGCTCCAGCGCGTTCTTCACCGCCGAGACGATCTGGTTGAGCGGGTCGGTCAGCGCTTCCAGGATCTCGTTGCTCGAGATCGTGAAGCTGCGCGGCACGCCTTCGCTCAAGTTGCGGCCCTTGACCTCCATCTCCTTGACCTCGGAGCCGGGGAAGGCCGAGCCGATGTTCTTCTTGATGGACTCCGCCGTCGGCTCGCCGATCAACATGCCGTAGTTGCGGCGGATGTAGTTGATGATGGCCTCGTCGAACTTGTCGCCGCCGACGCGGACCGAGCCCTTGTAGACCATGCCGCCCAGCGAGATCACGCCGACCTCGGTGGTGCCGCCGCCGATGTCGATGACCATCGAGCCCGACGCCTCCGACACCGGCAGCCCGGCGCCGATCGCCGCGGCCATCGGTTCCTCGATCAGGTAGACCTCCGAGGCGCCGGCGCCCAGCGCGGCGTCGCGGATCGCGCGCTTCTCGACCTGCGTGGAACCGCAGGGGACGCAGATGATGATCCGGGGCGAGGGACGCAGCAGCTTGGTGTCGTGCACCATCTTGATGAACTGCTTGATCATCTGCTCGGTGACCACGAAGTCGGCGATCACGCCGTCCTTCATCGGGCGGATCGCCTCGATGTTGCCGGGCACCTTGCCCAGCATGGCCTTGGCCTCGTGGCCGACGGCCTGGATCGTCTTCTTGCCGTTGGGACCGCCTTCGTGGCGGATGGCGACGACCGAGGGTTCATCCAGCACCACGCCTTTTCCGCGGACGTAGATCAGCGTGTTGGCGGTGCCCAGGTCGATGGCGAGATCGGTGGAGAAATAGCGGCGCAGGGAGGCGAGCATGTGTATGGGCAAGGCCTGGACAGGACGCTTCGGCACCTGGAGCCGCCGGTCAACGTCGAACTACACGCAATCGGCGGCATTCGACGGCATCAGGCGGCGTTCGTCTGCGTTCTGTCCGGGCGGCTGCGATTCGAGGCGGTTCGGGTCGGGTAACCGCGCGGACCGGCGGCGTCCGCGCGAGCGAGATTCCTTGCCATAAGCAACGAGGCTGCAGATGCAGCCCCGGCCCATGGAGATAAGCGGGGATAATAACTGATCACCCTCTGGTTTGGCCCGTCTGCAAGCCATCCGTAAGCGTTTCAATCCCCATGGCACTCACCCACGACGACGTCAGCCGGATCGCCAAACTGGCCCGGCTGGAACTTTCCGGCGACGAGCAGGCCGAGCTGCTGCCGCAGCTCAACGGCTTCTTCTCGATCGTCGAACAGATGGGGGCGGTCGACACCAGCGGCGTCGATCCCCTGTACACGCCGCTGTCGGCGATCCAGGAAGTCGCCCTGCGGCTGCGCGAGGACCGCGTCACCGAGAGCGACCAGCGCGCGCTGAACCAGCGCAGCGCCCCCGCCGTCGAGGACGGCCTGTTCCTGGTCCCGAAAGTCATCGAATGACCCAGCCCCTGCATCTCCTGGGCGTGGCCGAGCTCGGCCGCGCGCTGCGCGCCAAGACCGTCTCCAGCACCGAACTGACGCAACATCTGCTTGCGCGTGTTGCCGCCGCGAAGGACCTTGGCGCCTTCCTGCACATCGACGAGGCCTACGCGCTGGCCCGCGCCCAGGACGCCGACGCCCGGCTGGCCCGCGGCGACGAGGGCGCGCTGATCGGCGTGCCGCTCGCGCACAAGGACATCTTCGTCACCCGCGACATGCCGACCACGGCCGGCTCGAAGATGCTCGAGGGCTACCTGAGCCCGTTCGACGCCACCGTCGTCGAGCGGCTGAACGCCGCCGGCACCGTCTCGCTGGGCAAGCTGAACTGCGACGAGTTCGCGATGGGCTCGGCCAACGAGAACAGCGCCTACTTCAAGGCGCTCAACCCCTGGGACCGCACCCGCGTGCCGGGCGGCTCCTCGGGCGGCTCGGCGGTGGCGGTGGCCGCGGGCCTGGTGCCCGCGACGACCGGCACCGACACCGGCGGCTCGATCCGCCAGCCGGCCAGCTTCTCCGGCATCACCGGCATCAAGCCGACCTACGGCGTGTGCTCGCGCTACGGGATGATCGCGTTCGCCTCCAGCCTGGACCAGGCCGGCGTGTTCGCGCGCTCGGCCGAGGACTGCGCGCTGCTGCTGTCGACGATGAGCGGCTTCGACGAGCGCGACGCCACCAGCGTGCAGCAGCCGCCGCAGGACTTCAGCGCGCAGATGCTGGCGCCGCGCGAGGGCGCGACCGCCGCGCGGCCTCTGCAGGGCCTGCGCATCGGGCTGCCGCGGGAGTTCTTCCCGGCCGCGCTGTCGGCCGACGTCGACGGCGCCGTGCGCGCCGGCCTGGCGGAGCTGGAGAAGCTCGGCGCGACGCTGGTGGACGTGTCGCTGCCGCGCACCGAGCTGGCGATCCCGGTCTACTACATCATCGCCCCGGCCGAGGCGAGCTCGAACCTGTCGCGCTTCGACGGCGTGAAGTTCGGGCACCGCGCCAAGGACTACGGCAACCTGATCGACATGTACGAGAAGACCCGCGCCGAAGGCTTCGGCGCCGAGGTCAAGCGCCGGATCATGATCGGCAGCTACGTGCTCTCGCATGGCTACTACGACGCGTACTACCTGCAGGCGCAGAAGCTGCGCCGCATGATCGCGGACGACTTCCAGCAGGCCTTCCAGCATTGCGACCTGATCGCCGGCCCGGTGGCGCCGACGGTGGCGTGGAAGCAGGGCGAGGGCGCGGACGATCCGGTCAAGGCCTACCTGGCCGACATCTTCACGCTGCCGGGCTCGCTGGCCGGCCTGCCCGGCATGAGCGTGCCGGTGGGCCTGGGCGAGGGCGGCATGCCCGTGGGCCTGCAGCTGCTGGGCAACTACTTCAAGGAAGGCACGCTGCTGCACGCCGCGCATGCGCTGCAGCAGGCCACGACCTGGCACCGCCAGATGCCGGCGGGGGTGTGAACGTCATGAGCAAGAACAGCCAACTGGTGCGGGGCTACGAGGTCGTGATCGGCCTGGAGAACCACGTCCAACTCTCGACCGTCTCGAAGATCTTCAGCGGCTCGTCGACCGCGTTCGGCGCGGCGCCCAACACGCAGGCCAGCGCGGTGGACCTGGCGCTGCCCGGCACGCTGCCGGTGCTCAACCGCGGCGCGGTGGAGCGCGCCATCCGCTTCGGCCTGGCGGTCGGCGCGAAGGTGGCGCCGCTGTCGATCTTCGCGCGCAAGAACTACTTCTACCCCGACCTGCCCAAGGGCTACCAGATCAGCCAGTACGAGATCCCGGTCGTGCAGGGCGGCCAGATCGAGTTCTTCGTCGGCGACCAGAAGAAGACCGTCCGCCTCACCCGCGCCCACCTGGAGGAGGACGCCGGCAAGAGCCTTCACGAGGACTATCACGGCCAGTCGGGCATCGACCTGAACCGCGCCGGCACGCCGCTGCTGGAGATCGTCTCCGAGCCCGAGATGCGCTCCGGCGCCGAGGCCGTCGAGTACGCGAAGACGCTGCACGCGCTGGTCATGTGGCTGGGCATCTGCGACGGCAACATGCAGGAAGGCTCGTTCCGCTGCGACGTGAACGTGTCGGTGCGCAAGCCCGGCGAGCCCTTCGGCACGCGGCGCGAGATCAAGAACCTGAACAGCTTCCGCTACCTGGTCGACGCGGTGAACTACGAGGTCAACTGGCAGATCGACCAGATCGAGGACGGCCTGTCGATCCAGCAGGCGACGGTGCTCTACAACCCGGACACCGGCGAGACCCGCTCGATGCGCACGAAGGAGGACGCGGCCGACTACCGCTACTTCCCCGATCCGGACCTGCCGCCGCTGATGATCGCGCCCGAATGGGTGGAGCGCGTGCGCGGCGAGATGCCGGAGCTGCCCACGGTGATGGCCGCGCGCTTCCAGGAGGCCGACGGCCTGCCCGCCTACGACGCCACGATGATGACGCAGAGCCTGGCGACGGCGCGCTTCTACGAAGCCGCGCGCGACGGCTGCGGCGCGCCCAAGCTGGTGGCGAACTGGGTGATGGGCGAGGTCTCGCGCCGGCTCAACACCGAGGAGCGCTCGATCGAGGACGCGCCGGTGACGCCGGCGCTGCTGGCCGCGCTGATCAAGCGCATCCAGGACGGCACCCTCTCCAACAACTCGGCCAAGCAGGTGTTCGAAGCCGCCTGGAAGCAGTCGGACTCCTTCGATGGCGTCTTCGGCTCCTTCGAAGAATCGATGCGCGCGATTGACGCCTTCATCGAGGCGAAGGACCTCAAGCCGATGAGCGACACGGGCGAGCTCGAGCGCATCCTCGATGAGGTGCTCGCGGCCAACGCCAAGTCGGTCGAGGAGTTCCGCGCCGGCAAGGAGAAGGCGTTCAACGCGCTGGTCGGCCAGGCGATGAAGGCGACCAAGGGCAAGGCCAATCCGTCCGCCGTCAACGAGCTGCTGAAGAAGAAGCTCGGCGCTTGAAGAAGCTCCGCGCTTGAACGAAGGGGGCTGACCGGCCCCCTTTTTCTTTGCCGCGGTCGGTGCGTCGAAACGCGCCCGCGGATGCGGCCCGGGACCGTGTCCCGTTCAGCGTCCGCTGGCCGGCGAGGCCTGCACCGGCGGCTTCGCCGGCGGCGCCTGCGACGCGCCGGAGGCCGCGGGCTTGTTGTCCAACGAGCCCGGCGCCGCGCCCGCCCACAGCCGCTTGAGCCGCGAGAGTTCCTCGTCGTAGAGCTTGTTCACGCGCACGATCTCGGCCTTCTGGTTGTCGATCGATTCGCGCTGCGCGGCGGCGGCGGCCTCGTTGGTGTCGAGCTGGTGCTGCAGCTTCAGCGGCAGGCGCTTGCCCTTGTAGAACTCGGCCTCGTCGAGCATCGGCTTGCGTTCGGTCGCCAGCACCTGCAGCCGCTTCTCGGACTGCTGCATCGCCTCGCGGATGTCGTCGAGCGCGCCTTCGCGCGCGCGCTGGTGGGCGGCCTGGTCGGCGAAGCGCTGCAGCAGGTTGCGGTCGCGCCGGATCGCGTCCTGCTGGGCGGCGCGCTGCACTTCCTCGTTGCGCTTGCGCTGGTCGGCGGCGACCTGCTCCTCGGGCGACATCGCCGGCGGCACCATCTTGCGGACCGAGCCGTCGGAATTCAGCATGCGCTGCTCACGCGCCTGGCACTCGGCGATCGGGCGGTCGGAGGTGAGCCGGCGGCCGTCGGGCGTGTTGCAGGTGTAGATCGTGGGCGCCGGCGGCGGCTTGTTCTGCGCCGCGGCGGGACCCGTCAGGCCGCAGGCCAGCATCAGCAGGCCGGCGAGCGCCAAGGGCGCGACCGGTCGGGACGGCAAGCGGCGTGGGATCGAGGGGCGCATCAGACTCCGTAGCGATCGCGGTAGGCATGGACCGCCGCCGCATGGGCGGCGACGGCGGTGCTGCTGGTGGTCTGCAGATACTGGAGCAAGTCCGAGAGCCCCGCAATGGCGACAACCGGCAGCTGCAGCTGGTCACGCACGTACTGTACCGCCGACCAGGCCAGGTCCTGGCCGTTCTCGGCCGCCTTCTCCTGGCGGTCCAGCGCGATGGTCACGCCGCAGGGCGTGGCGCCGGCGGCCTGGATCATCGCGATCGACTCCCGCACCGAGGTGCCGGCCGAGATCACGTCGTCGATGATCAGCACCCGGCCCTGCACCTTGGCGCCGACCAGCGTGCCGCCCTCGCCGTGGTCCTTGGCTTCCTTGCGGTTGTAGGCGAACGGCTTGTTGTGGCCCAGCCGCGCCAGCTCGATCGACACCGCCGCGGCCAGCGTGATGCCCTTGTAGGCGGGGCCGAAGATCATGTCGAACTCGAGGCCCGAGGCCAGCAGCCGCTGCGCGTAGAACGCCGCCAGCCGGCCCAGCTTCAGGCCGTCGTCGAACAGCCCGGCGTTGAAGAAGTAAGGGCTCAGGCGGCCCGCCTTGGTCTTGAACTCGCCGAAGCGCAGCACGCCGGCGTCGACGGCGAAGGCGACGAATTCCTGGGCCAGGGCGTCGAGGGCATCCGGGCGGGCAGCGGCAGGGGTCATGGCGGGCGACGTCGGAACGTGACAGTGAAATTGGGGCGGAATTGTAGGACGTGGGGTCGCCGGGCAGGCCGCGTTCCCTGGCGGTGATGTCGCCGTTATCCGGTATGGTCCGGGCCCGGGAAACGACGATCGACACGAGATCACCACGAGGGAGGACCCCGGGATGCTGGTACCCGCCTTTTGGGCCGAGGGCCGCGCGCGCGCTCGCGTCGGCGGCCGTCCGCGCACGATCCGCCGCTTCGGCTGGTCCGACCTCGGCCAGGTGGACGCGCAATGCCACGCCGACGAGCGCGCCGCCGAGGCGATGGCCCGCGCCGTGGCCGGCGAGAAGGTCGCGCCGCGCGAATACAAGACCCCGTACGGCGAGGCCGGCCTGCCGATCCGCGAGGAGATCCTGGCGCGCCACGGCGACTGCGTGATCACCCGCAACGCCTACGGCGCGCATTGCCTGAACACGCCGTCGGCGCTGTTCATCGATGTCGACGTGCCCGACTCCACCTTGCCGCCGAAGGTGTCGGCGGGCCTTTACCTGGCCGTGATCGTCGGGATCCAGCTGGCCGTCTGGGGACGGGGATGGGGGTGGCAGGTGGGCGTGCTGATCCCGTCGGTGATCCTGGCGATCTGGCTGCACGGGACGATCGACCGGCTCAACCGCCGCCACGACCGCACGCCGCAGGTGCTGACCCGCGCGCGCGTCGACGCCTTCCTGAAGGCGCACGAGGACTGGCGCATCCGCCTGTACGAGACGCCGGCCGGCTACCGGCTGCTGGTGACGCACCGGCCGTTCGATCCGGCCGATCCGGTGGCGCAGGCCGCGATGACTGAGCTCGGCGCGGACCGGCTGTACCAGCGACTGTCGCTGACGCAGCGCTGCTTCCGGGCGCGGCTGACCGGCAAGCCGTGGCGCATGGGGATCGCGCGCCACATCGTGCCGCGGCCGGGCACCTGGCCGGTGAATCCGGCGCGGATGGACGACCGCCGCGCCTGGTCCGCCGACTACGACCAGCGCGCCGAAGGCTTCGCCGCCTGCCGCTTCGCGGGCGAGTTCGGCGGCGCCGAGGAACATCCCGAGGTCGCGCCGGTGCGCGCGCTGCACGACACGCTGAGCCGCGCGACGACGGACCTGCCTATCGCTTGAAGGGCTTGAAGGGCTTGAAGGCCTTGAACTGCCCGGACGCCGCGCCCGGCCAGCGCGGCACCCAGCCACGCTGCATCGCCGCGGCCGCGACGAGGATGGCCGCGACGCCGGCCCACTGCACCGGCGCCAGTCGATGCCCGAAGGCGATCCAGTCGACCGCGATCGCGGCCACCGGATACACGAAGGACAGCGCGCCGGTGATCGCGGTGGGCAGTTTCTGGATCGCGCCGTAGAGCAGCAGGTACATCAACCCGGTGTGGACCATGCCCAGTGTGACCAGGCTGGCCCAGCCGGACGGCGCCATCGGTGCGTGCTGCCACGGCGTCCAGGCGCTGAGCAGCAGCGCGCCGGTGATCAGCTGGATCAGCGCGACCAGCTGCGGCGGCGTGCCCGCCAGGCGCTTCACCAGCAGCGCCGTGACCGCGTAGAGGAACGAGGCGCCCAGCGCCAGCGCGATGCCGCCGAGATAGTCGCTGCCCGGCGCCGTGGCGCCGGCCTGCTGGCGCGCGGTGGCGATCGCGACCACGCCGGCGAAGGCGACCGCCAGCCAGGACAGCTTGACCCAGATCAGCCGCTCGCCGAGGAACAGCGCGGCCAGTCCGACGAGCAGGAAGGGCTGCACGTTGTAGACCGCCGTGCTGATCGCGATCGACGCGCGGGGGAAGGCCGCGAACAGCAACACCCAGTTGAAGACGATCGCGACACCGCTGAGCACGCTCAGCAGGACGACCCGCCGGTCGAGCCATTCACGCCGGAACTGGCCCAGCGCCGCGCAGACCACGCCCAGCGTCGCGGCGCCGATGACGCAGCGCCAGAACACGACGGTCATCACCGGCACGCCGGCGGCGAGCACGAACCAGCCGATCGTCCCGGAGATGAGCATCGCGACGATCATGGACAAGGAGCCGGGGTGGCGGGTCATGGAACGCCTTGGAAGTGAAGGGAATGGCCTTCATTCTTCCCACTGAGGGCTGCGCTCTCCAGCGCATGACGAAGGCAAAGGGAGGCGATGGCCTTTAGGATCAAGGCGAATCCGCGCTTTCTCCTTTTCACCGTCTTCGAGGCCGCCGCCATGACCGACGACATCGACCATCTGTTGCTGCGCCTGCTCTCGCAGGACGCGCGCCAATCGCTGAAATCGCTCGCGCAGGCCTGCGGGCTGTCGGCGCCGAGCGTGGCCGAGCGGCTGCGCAAGATGGAGGAACGCGGCGAGTTGATCGGCACGACGGTCGACATCGATGCCCGCAAGTTCGGCTACCAGTTCCAGGCGCTGGTGCGGATCCGCCCGCTGCCCGGGCACCTGCAGGTGGTCGAGCAGCAGCTGATCGAGACGCCGCAGGTCATCGAGTGCGACCGCATCACCGGCGACGACTGCTTCCTCGCGCGGCTGCAGGTCCGCTCGATGGACGAGCTCGACGTGGCGCTGGACGCCTTCAACCTGCATGCGCAGACGAGCACCGCGATCGTCAAGAAGTCGCCGGTCAAGCGCCGCCTGCCACCGCTGGACTGACACTCGGCGCAAAGAAAAAGGCCTGCCCCGTCGCCGGGGCAGGCCTTCGCGCGGCGCGGCCCGGAGGCCGCGATGCCGCGATGCCGTCGATCAGAACAGCGCCTTGAACTGCACGCCGTAGGTCCGCGGGTCGTTGATGAAGCCCGTGTTGTTGTTGAAGTCGATCGCGCCGGTCACGCGGATCTGGTTCGTGATGTTGCGGACGAAGGTCGCGACCTCGTACTTGCCGTTGTTCCACACGTAGCCCACGCGCAGGCCGCCTTCGGTCAGCGACTTGCCGGTGAACTCCTTGGCCTCGTACAGGAAGAAGTTCACCTTCGAGCGGTAGGCCCAGTCGGTGTAGATGTAGAACTCGTTGCCGGCCGGGGTCGGGATCGAGTAACGCGCGGTCAGGTTGGCGACCCACTTCGGCGCGTTCGGCAGGGCGTTGCCGTCGATGCTGTAGTTGGTCGTGGAACCGGCCACCAGCGGATCCAGCATCGTGCAGCCGCCGCCGCACGCCGGCAGCGACAGGCTCGCGTCGCGGATCTTGGTGTTGTTCAGGCTGCCGCCCAGGGTGATCAGCAGCTGGTCGACCGGCAGCAGTTCCAGGTTGACCTCGACGCCGTTGCCGGTGGCCTTCTTGGCGTTCAGCAGACGGTTGGCGTTGTTCTGGCCACCGACGGCGGTCAGCTGCAGGTCCTTGACGGTGTAGTCGAAGACGCTGGCCGACAGGCGCGCGCGGCGATCCCAGAAGTCCGACTTCACGCCGATCTCATAGGAGGTCACGTTCTCCGGCGTCGCCTGCGACTGGCCGGCGAAGCGCGACGCGCCCTGCACCGACGAGGCGCGGAAGCCGGTCGCGACGCGCGCGTACAGGTTGGTGTCCTTGGTCAGCGCATAGGTGCCCGACACGTCCCAGTTCCACTTCTTGTCGGCGGTGCTGGCCGACACGCCGGTGCTGGTGTTCAGGTCCGCGTAGCTGCTGGTGACGTTGACGTCCTTCTTGTCGTGCGTGTAGCGCAGGCCGCCGCGCACCGAGAAGTCCTGCGTGACCGCGTAGTTCACCGAGCCGAACGCCGCCCACGCGGTGTTCTTCTGGTACGTGTCGACGTAGCCGGCGGCCGCGCCGCTGGAGGTCGTGTAATCGGTGCTGCGGGCGGTGTAGCGCTCGTTGAAGAAGTACAGGCCGCCTTGCCAGCGCAGCGGGCCCGGCGTCGCCGATTCGAGGCGGAATTCCTGCGTGATCTGGCGATGGCCGCTCATCGAGCTCGAGGACTCGGCCGGGAAGCTCGCCTGGCCTTCCTGCGTGAACGGCTTGGTGCCGCCGTAGATGTAGCCGCCGTCCACGTCGCCGCGGCTGAACGGGCGCACCGACTCGTAGCCGGTGATCGAGTACAGGTTCACCTGGCCCAGGCCCCAGCGCAGGCGCGCGCTGCCGCCGGTGGCGTGCAGCGTCTGCTCGTTGACGCCGTCGGTGTAGGCCTTCTCCGGATCGAAGCCATCGACCAGGTCGTTCGTGCCCGGCTTGATGATCGAGGAACGGAACAGGCGCGCGCTGCCCTTCAGGTCACGGCCATGGAAGTTGAACAGCGCGCTGAAATCCTTGTGCGGCTGGTACAGGGCCTGCAGGCGGATGGCGCGGTCGTCGTAGCCCTCGAGCTCGCCGGTCTTGCCGGTCGGGACCTGGTTCTTCACCCAGTCGTCGCGGTGCTGGATCTGCGCGGAGATGCGCGCGGCCCAGTCGCCGGTCAGCGGCACGTTGGCGGCGCCTTCCAGGTTCATCGTGCCGTAGGTGCCGTAGGAGACGTTGAGGTACCCCTCCTGGCGCTGCGACGGCTTCACCGAGTCGAACTTCACCACGCCGGCCGGCGTGTTGCGACCATACAGCGTGCCCTGCGGGCCGGCCACCACTTCGACGGCGGCCAGGTCGAACGCGGGGAAGCCCTTCAGGATCGGGTTCTCCTGGACCACGTCGTCATAGACCAGCGAGACGGGCTGCGACGCGTTCAGGCGGAAGTCGGTGTTGCCGTAGCCGCGGATGTAGAACCGCGGGAAGGCGCGGCCGAAGGACGATTCGATGTTCAGGCTGGGGACGCGGCCCGACAGGAAGCGCACGTCCTGGCCGGCGGAGTTCAGCACGTCGAGCTTCTCGCCGGAGATCTTCGTGACCGCGTTCGGGACTTCCTTGATGTTCTCGACGCGCCGCTCGGCGGTGATGGTCACGGTGTCCAGTTGGCCCTTTTCCTTGGCGGGGGCGTCGGTCTGGGCGTCCTGGGCCAGCGCGGGCCAGGCGAGCAAGGCCAGCGACACAGCCGCGGCGGCCTCGCGCAGCGCCGGCAGGGCAGCGCGCTGGGTGGCGAATCGATTCATGGATGAACTCCGGGGGAGGATGAGAAACCGGGGAGATGCCGGACCCAGCCACGTGGTGACAGCGGTGGGCAATGGCAAAAATGTGTGTGCGCGATGGCGCGGTGGACGCGAATCTAGCAAGTTCGTCATAAAGGCGTCACCCCACGCACCACCATGGTGCGGTTTGTGTTGCCCAAACACTGCATCCGGCCGCCGGTCGCCCAGACGAACGGGAATGGGTCACGCCGTGGCCTCCCAGCGGTGCGCCAGCCCCCACCCCGCGCGGCACCGGCGCGGTCCGCTCCTGCCAACTTCCGCGCCGAGGCTTTGCGATACTGCCGCCCTCTTCCAGGGGGCTCCCGTCATGCGCTTCATCACCCTCAACCTCAACGGCATCCGCTCGGCCGCCACCAAGGGCGTCTTCGACTGGCTGCCGCCCCAGCAGGCCGACGTCGTCGGCGTCCAGGAACTGAAGGCCCAGGCCGATGTCGTCGAATCCCAGTTCGCCGGCTACGACACCCTCTCCGGCCACTTCCATTACGCCCAGAAGAAGGGCTACTCCGGCGTGGGCCTCTACACCCGCGAAACCCCCTCCGACGTGATCGTCGGCTTCGGCAGCACCGAGTTCGACAACGAGGGCCGCTGGATCGAAAAACGCTTCGACAAGCCCGGCCGCAAACTCAGCCTCATCTCCTGCTACTTCCCCAGCGGTTCCAGCGGAGAGGAACGCCAGGCCGCCAAGTTCCGCTTCCTCGCGGAAATGCACCCCTACCTCATGGCCTTGCGCGCCGAACGCGAATTCATCCTCGTGGCCGACGTCAACATCGCCCACAAGGAAATCGACCTCAAGAACTGGAAAGGCAACCAGAAGAACAGCGGCTTCCTCCCGGAAGAACGCGCCTGGATGACCAAACTCCTCGAGAAGGACATCGGGCTCGTCGATGTGTTCCGCACGCTCAACGACAAGGCCGAGCAGTACACGTGGTGGAGCAACCGCGGGCAAGCCTGGGCGAAGAACGTCGGGTGGCGCCTGGACTACCACCTGGCCACGCCAGGCATGGCCCACCTGGCCAAACGCGAAGCCATCTACCTCGACCAGCGGTTCAGCGACCACGCGCCGTTGACCATCGACTACGACTTCAAGATCTGAGGCGGTCGCTCAGCCGGCGGCATGGGACCCCTCCTTGCACGCCGCTCAGCCAGCGGCACGGGGGCCCCTCGTCGCTCAATCTCCTCCTCGCCGCTCGGAATTCGCGCCGAGGGGCCCCCGTGCCGCCGGCTTCGAAGTCACTGACTGCACCGAGTTCGCTGACTGCGGGAGGGAGTGGGGCAAGGGAAGTTGATCAGTCCACCTTCGCGCCGGACGCCTTCACGACCTTCGCCCACTTGGCCGTCTCGCTGGCGATGAGCGCGGCGAACTCCGCGCTCGAACCACCGCCCGGCACCGCGCCCTGACTCGCCAGACGCTCCTTCATCACCGGCGTCGCCAACGCCTTCGCCGCCTCGCGCTGCACCCGCGCCACCTGGTCCGCCGGCTGCGAGGACGGCGCCAACAACCCAAACCAGGACGAGGCCTCGAAGCCCTTCAGCTCCGGCAAGCCGCTCTCGGCGATCGTCGGCAGATCCGGCAACGCCTCGCTGCGCCGCGCGCTCGTCACCGCGATCGCCTTCAACTTGCCCGACTTGATGTGCGGCAGCGCCGACGGCAGGTTGTCGAACATCAGGTCCATGTTCCCGCCCATCAGGTCCAGCAGCGCCGGACCCGACCCCCGGTACGGGAAATGGACCATGTAGGTCCCCGTCAGGCTCTTGAACAACTCCCCCGCCAGGTGGATCGAGGTGCCATTGCCGCTGGAGCACATGTTCAGCTTGCCCGGATTGGCCTTGGCCACCCGCGCCAGGTCGGCGACGCTGTGGATGCCGTACTTCTGCGCGTTCGCCGGATTCATCACCAGCACGTTGGGCACCGCTGCCACCAGCGTGATCGGCGCGAAGTCCTTCACCGGATCGAAAGGCATCTTCGGATACAGCGACTGGTTGATCGCATGCGTGCCCACCGTGCCCATCAGCAAGGTGTGCCCATCGGTCGCGTGCGCCACGTCGGCGGAACCGGTGTTCCCACCCGCGCCCGGCTTGTTCTCGACGATCACCGGCTGCCCCAGCGCCTTCTGCAGTTCCGGCGCCATCGCGCGGGCCATCAGGTCCGTCGTGCCGGCCGGCGGAAAGGGCACGACGATGCGCAGCGGCCGCGACGGCCACGCGGCTTGCGCGCGCACCCCACCCGGCAGGCAAACAACGGACGACAGCGCGAGCAGCGCGCGGCGGTTCAGGCTCATGGGGGTCTCCTCGTTGTGATCTCGATGCTCGATCGCGACGCGCCGGGAGGCCGCCCGCGCCGTCAGGCCGCGGCCTCGGGCACCTCGGGCGGCTCCGGGCCCAGGATGGTCTGGAGCTGCACGCGTTCGGAACTGCAGGCGGCATCGAAGTCCGCCTCGATCTGGATCAGCGCCTGCGCGTCGCCCGCCTCGACGGTGACGATGCCGCGCGCGCGGTTGCGGCCCTGCGACTTGGCCGTGTACAGCGCCATGTCCGCCCAGTTCACCGCCTGCTCCCAGTGCAGCGCCAGCTGCGCCGGCGGCAACGGGAAATGCGCGAAGCCGATCGAGCAGGTCACCCGCAGCGCGCCCGCCTGGGTGCGCACCGGCTCCTGGCCGACGATGAACAGGATGCGCTCGGCCAGCAGCTGCAGCTGGTCCGGCGCGACGTTGCGCGCGAAGACCAGGAACTCCTCGCCGCCCCAGCGCACGACCAGGTCCTCCGCGCGCACCGCCTGCGCGATGCGCCGCGAGACCTCGACGATCACCGAATCGCCGGCCGCATGGCCGTAGCGGTCGTTGACATGCTTGAAGTGATCGATGTCGATCATCAGCAGCGCGCCGGTGAAGACGTCCTTCGCGTGGCGATCCATGACCGCCAGGAAGTGGCGGCGGTTGGCCAGGTCGGTCAGCGGATCGCGCTCGCTCTGCGCGCGCAGCAGGCTCTGGTTGGCCTTGAGCTTGCGATTGGCCTCCCGCACCCGCGCCAGCATCACGCCGATCAACACCAGCGACAGCCCCATCAGCGCCGCCAGCCCGACGCCGACGTACTGCGCCAGCTCGCGGTTGTCGAGCTCGCGGTCCTTCAGCGTCTGCTCGCGCCGCAGCAGCTCGAGGTCGCGCTGCTTGGCCTCGCTGTCGTACTTCAGGCGCAGCTGCTGCAGCGAGGACTCGCGGTTGCGCCGCGCCGTCTCGGCGCTCAGCGCGCGTTCCTCGTGATAGAGCTTGAGCGCTTCCTTCCACTGGCCGACCTTGGCATAGGCCTCGCCCAGCTCGCGCAGCTGCAGGGCGCGGCGCACCGGGTCGTAGTCGCCCTGCGCGAGCTCGACGACGCGTGCCACCTCGCGCCGCGCCGGCTCGAACTGGCGCTGCTGCACCAGCGCCACCGCCAGGTTGTGCCGCAGCGTGCGCTCCACCGTCTGGTCGCGGTAGGACTGCACCACCGGCAACGCCAGCTGCGCCAGCTTGACCGCCTTGGCCGACTGGTCGGTGTGGATGTAGGCGTCCAGCAGGTTGTTCTGCAGCAGCGCGACGTCGCGCCGCGCGCCGGCCTGCTCGGCCAGGCGCAGCGCCTCCTCGAGCGTGCCCATCTGCGTCGCGCGGTCGCCGCGGCGCGACGCGACCATCGACTCGTACATCTTGACGCGGCTCATCGCCGCGACGTCGCCCTGCGCCAGCTGCCACGCCTGCGCCATCCACTGCTGCGCCGCCTCGGACTCGTCGCGCACCTGGCTGTTGAGCGCGAGCGAGGCCATCATCAGCCCCGTCGCGTTGTGGTCCTGCAGCGCCTGCGCCAGCGCCAGCGCGCGCCGCAGCGTGGTGTCGACGAAGGCGTACTCGCCGCGCGCGCCCTGGGCCCGCGCCACCAGGCGCAGCGCCTGCAGCGCGACGCGCGCGTCGCAGCCCGGCGGCACGGCCTGGTTCTGCGGCGCCGGGCAGGTCGGCGCCAGCTCGTCGAGCGCCTGCTGCGCCATCTCGCCCGAGCGCCCGGTCTGGCCGAGCCGGTCCTGCAGCTCCGCCAGCAGCACCCGCGCCAGCGGCTTGCCGCCGGGACGGGTCTCGAGCTCGGCGGCGATGCGACGGGCCTCGTCGGGACGGCCGGCGTAGACGTGGTTGCGGCCCAGCGCGTAGACCAGGTGCGTCCGGTGCGACGCATGCGCCGGATCGGCGAGCAGCGCGCGCAGCTGCTGCGCGGCCTTGTCCGGCTCGTTGTAGCCGAAGCGGTCGAGCTGGACGAGCTGCGCGTCGAACGCGCGGTCGGGGATCTCCGCGCGGGCGCCGGGCGCCGTCGCGCCGAGCAGCGCGCCCAGAAACGCCGCGGACAGGCCGCCGGTCAGCCGTCGGCGCAGGCGCTCTGGAAGGCGCTCCAGAACGCGCGGGCATCGCGTCGGCCGGCGGCTCATGCGCGTCCCTCCTGCACCGGGCCGATGAGGCTCACGAGCTGCACCTGGCCCTGGTGCCAGGCCGATTCGATGCGGCCGGCCAGCGCCAGCAACTGGTCGCGGTCGCGTGCCTGCATCGCCGCGACGCCATAGGCCTTGTTGCGGCCATGTGCCTTGGCCATGTACATCACCGTGTCGACGAGGTCGATGGCCCGCTCCCAGGCCAGCGTCAGGTCCTGCGGCGCCATCGGGAAACTGGCGAAACCGATCGACGCGCTGATCGGGATGCGCAGCGGCCCGTGGTCGACCGGCAGACCGCCGATCTGGTCCAGCAGCCGCTGGCCGAGCTGGCGCGCGTCCTCGGTCGATTCCGAATTCACCAGGATCAGGAACTCCTCGCCGCCCCAGCGCACGACCAGGTCCTGCTCGCGCAGCACGCCGCGCAGCCGGCGCGCGACCTCGACCAGCACCGTGTCGCCGGCCGCGTGGCCCCACTGGTCGTTGATGCGCTTGAAGTGGTCGATGTCGATCAGGAACAGGCTGCCGCGCAGGCCGCCCGACTCGCGGGTGTGCCGCGCGATCGCCTGCTGGAAGTGGCGTCGGTTGGCCAGCCCGGTCAGCGGGTCGCGCTCGCTCTGCACCCGCAGCGATTCATTGGTCTGCGCCAGCGCCGCGTTGGTGCGACGGATGCGCCGGTAGGCCAGCGCCAGCAGCGCGCTCGAGAGCAGCACGCAGCCGCCGACCTCCGCCCACAGCTTGAGCTGCAGGTCGCGGGTGCGGATCTGCTCGCTCTTGAGGCTGTTGTCCTGGTTGAGCAGCCGGATCTCGCGCTGGCGCTGCTGGTCCTCGTAGCGCGCCTGCGCCTCCAGCACCGCCTTGCGGGTCTCGTCGCGCAGGACCGCGTCGAATTCCTTGCGCGAGCGGTGGTACGCGTCGACCGCGCCGGCCAGGTCCTCGAACTTCTCCAGGTAGCCGCCCAGCTCCAGCCACGCGTCGGCGGTGTAGCTGCCGGCCTCGCGCTGCGCGTCCATCGTGATGGCCTGCAGCACGTCGCGCTTGCCCTCGTCGAGCTTGCGCAGCCCGATCTTCGCGATCCCCATGTTGTGCCGCGCCAGGATCTCGGTGGAGATGTCGGCGCTCTCGTGCGCCAGCGCCAGGCTTTGCGTGGAGAGCTCCAGCGCCTGCGCGTAGTTGCCGCTGCGCAGCTCGTAGTCGGCCAGGTTGCCCAGCGCCAGCGCCTGCAGCGTCGGCGCCTGCGCCTCGCGCGCGTACTGCAGCGCCTGCTCGCGCGCCTGCTGGCTGGGGCGCGGATCCTCGTCCTGCGAATAGACGATGCCCAGGATCGTGTGGACCGAGTACATCAGCACCGGGTCCGGGTCCTGCTGCGCCGCGGCCAGCGCCTCGCGCGCGGTGCGCTTGGCATGGTCGGTCTGCTGGCTGCGGAAGTAGTTGAAGGCGAGCGTCGCCTCGGTGGTCGCGGCCCGCCAGTGCGCCTCCATCGCGCGCGCCATCTCGAGCGCCTTGAGGCCGCTCTCGACCGCGGCGTCGACCTCGCCGTAGTCGCCCTGCATGTAGGCGCGCAGCTCGACCGCGCGCCACAGCAGCCGCCGGTCGGCCCGGGCCGCGTCGACCTCCGACAGCCCGCCCAGCAGCCGCACGCCGGCGCCCAGTTCCCCATTGGCCTTGAGCCATTGCGCCTTGGCCAGCATCAGCGCCAGCGGCACCTGCGCGCGCGACGGCGCGTCCTCGGGCCAGGCCTTGAGCGCCTCCAGCGCGGCCTCGTGGCCGGTGCGGTCGCGCAGCTGCGCGAACAGCGCCGCGCGCTGGCTCAGCGCCTCCAGCCGCTCGGCGCTGCCGGGCGCGGCCCGCGACTCGATCGCCTGCAGCTCGCGCAGGTGTTCGCGCGGATGGGCCTGGGCGACTCGCTCCTGCTGCTCGAGCTCGCCTTGCAGCGCGCGGTCCTGCACGCCGCTGCCGGCCGTCGCGGCCGAAGGCGGCGATGCCGGCGAGGCGCCGTCGCCCGGCCGAGGCCCGCACCCGGCCAGCAGCGCCAGCGCGAGGCCGGCGGCCGAAGCCAGGGAGGCGGGTCGCGGCAGGCCCGTCATGCTCAATCCGCGCGTCCGCGCCGCAGCAGCGCGTGCAGCAGGATCGCGCCGAAGGTGGCCGTGCCGATCCCGCCCAGCGTGAAGGCGCCCAGCTTGAGCGTGAAGTCGCCGGTGCCGATGACCAGCGTGATCGCGGCCACCATCAGGTTGCGCGGATCGCGGAAGTCGACCTGGTGGTCGACCCAGATGCGGGCCCCGGCGATCGCGATCAGGCCGAAGACGACGATGCTGACGCCGCCCATCACCGCCAGCGGGATCGCCTGGATCAGCGCGCCGAACTTCGGCGAGAAGCCCAGCGCCAGCGCCATCAGCGCCGCCACGACGAAGACCGCCGTCGAGTAGATGCGGGTCGCGGCCATGACGCCGATGTTCTCGGCATAGGTCGTGACGCCGGTGCCGCCGACCGCGCCGCTGGCGATCGTGGCCAGCCCGTCGCCGACGAAGGCCCGGCCGAGGAAGGGCGACATGTCGCGCCCCGTCATCGCGCCGACCGCCTTGAGGTGGCCCAGGTTCTCCGCCACCAGGATCAGCGCCACCGGCGCGATCATCAGCATCGCCTTCGCGTCGAAGACCGGCGCCTGGAAGCGCGGCAGCCCGAACCACGGCGCCGCGAAGACCGCCGTCAGGTCGATCGGCTTGCCCAGCCCGAAACCGTTGGTCAGCAGCGCGTAGATCAGGCTGGCCTGGATCAGGCCGGCCAGGATCAGCAGCCGCTGCAGCATGCCGCGCGCATGCACCGCCACCAGGCCGACGCTCAGGAAGGTCGCGGCCTGCATCCAGGCGTCGAAGGCCGTCGGCGCCATGTTCTTGATCGGCACCGACGCGAGGTTCAGCCCGATCACCGCGACGACGGCACCGGTCACCACCGGCGGCATCAGCCGCTCGACCCAGCCGCTGCCCGAGGCCGAGACCACCAGCCCGATCAGCGTGTACAGCACGCCGCAGGCGATGATGCCGCCCAGCGCGAGCGGCAGGTTGGGATTGGGGCCGCTGCCGGCATAACCGGTCGCGGCGATGACCACGCCGATGAACGCGAAGCTCGAGCCCAGGTAGCTCGGCACCCGGCCGCCGGTCAGGAAGAAGAAGAGCAGCGTCCCGACGCCGCTCATCAGCACCGCGACGTTCGGATCGAAGCCCATCAGCAGCGGCGCCAGCACGGTGGCGCCGAACATGGCGATCACATGTTGCAGGCCGAGCGCCGCGGTCTGCGGCCAGGACAGGCGTTCATCGGGGGCAATCGCCTTCTCGGGGCCGACGGTCACGGGCCGCCAGCGCATCAACCACGCCATGGACTTTCCTCAATGGAACAAGCCATCGAGTGTAAGGAGCCCCCAGGACATCGCCACTCCGGGCATATCCCGTGACCACAGGGACGGCCAAGGCTTGACGCGGCGGCGGCGAGGGGGTTCGGCGCGGCGCCGCGGCCGGCCCGGCAGCCGCCGGGTGCCGGGTCAGAACAGCACCAGGTCGCGGTTGTGGCGCGGCAGCATGCGCAGCAGCCGCCGCCACGACACCCAGGCGCGCCACAGCGCGCCGCCGAACACCAGGCTCAGGATCAGCAGGATGGTCATGATGGACTCCTCAGGAACGGGGCAGGGACAAGGGCGACGGCAGGCGCGGTCGCGGGAAGGGGACGTCGTCGCCGACGATTTCGCACGCACGTGCGAAATCGGGCGGCGCGAGCGGGTGGGTCGTGGTCATGTCGGGGGTCCTCAGGCGGGAGAAGCCGGAGATGCCGGAGATGCGGGAGAGGCTTGGGAACCGGGGGCGACGCCGGCGGCCGCGGCGCTGCCCGCCGGAATCAGCACCGGCGCCATCAGGCGGCGGTAGCTGGTCCAGGCCCGGTCGGTCGCGCCCGGCGTGCGCAGGAAGCGCACCTCGCGGACCAGCGCGGTGAACAGGCCGTCGAGCTCGAAGATCAGTTGGTCGAGGTCGGCGTCCTCGCGCACCTGCCCGGCGTCCTGCGCCTGGACCAGCGTGCGGCGCAGCGTCGCGCGCCAGCGCCTGACGCCGTCGAGCAGCCGGTCGCGCATCGCGTCGTCGCGGTCGTCGTACTCGAACGCGCCGGCCACGTACAGGCAGTTGCCGTGCGGCCCGTCGACCCGCCCCAGCCAGCCGCGCACCATCGCGTCCATGCGGGGCAGGCCGCGCGGCTCGCGCAGCGCCGGCAGGATGACCTCCTGCTGGAAGGTCTTCTCGAAGGCATCCAGCACCGCGCACTGCAGCGCCTCCCGCGAGCCGATGCGCGAGAACACGCCGCTCTTGGACAGGTTCAGCCGCTTGGCCACCTCGCCGATGGACAGGCTGTCCAGGCCGTCCAGGCGCGCCATCTCCAGCGCGACATCGACGATGGCGCTCTGGGTCAGTTCGCTGCGGGCGGTCTTGGCTTCCATGCGGCGCAATTTAGCACGGTCGTGCGGAGAGCGCCGGGCGGCCGAATGGCGGGGATGTCGATCGGGTTATTCGTCGCGCCCGTCCCGGGCGTCGCCGTCATCGGCGCTGGCATCGGCGCCGGGATCGCCGTCGCCCTCGGCCGGGGATTCACCCGCCACCGGCGGCCGGCCGCGGCGCGCCGACGGCGACGGCGCGGGCTTGATGCCGCGCCGCTTCAGCGCCTCGCGCAGCAGCAGCTCGATCTGGGCATTGGACGAGCGCAACTCGATCGCCGCCAGGCGCTCGATCTCCTCCCACAGGGCGGGATCGAGCCGCAACGGGAACTGCTTCTTGCCGGGGCTGCCCATCGGTGCGTCGCCGCTCGGCGCTCAGTTGTAGAGCGTGCCCGCGTTGACGATGGGCTGCGTGTCCTTGTCGGAGCACAGCACCACCAGCAGGTTGGACACCATCGCCGCCTTGCGCTCGTCGTCGAGCTGCACGATCTCGCGTTCGCTCAGGCCCTTGAGCGCCTCCTCGACCATGCTGACCGCGCCGTGCACGATCTTCTTGCGGGCGCTGATGATGGCCTCGGCCTGCTGGCGGCGCAGCATCACCTGCGCGATCTCCGGCGCGTAGGCCAGGTGCGTCAGCATCGCCGTCTCCACGCCGACGCCGGCCGGATGCAGCCGCGCCTGGAGTTCGGCGATCAGCGCGGCCATGACCTCGTCGGCGCCGGCGCGCAGCGTGGTCTCGTGGGTGTCGAGGTCCTCGCCCTCGTCGTAGGCGAACTGCGAGGCCAGGTGCCGGATCGCGGCCTCCGCCTGGATGCGCACGTACTGCTCGAAGTCGTCGACCTCGAACACCGCGCGCGCCGTGTCCTCGACCCGCCACACGACCGCGGCGCTGATCTCGACCGGATTGCCGCGCTTGTCGTTGACCTTGAGCGTGGGCGCGTCCAGGTTGCGGGCGCGCAGCGACAGGCGGCGCTTGCTCATGAACAGCGGGATCGTCCAGCGCAGGCCCGCCGCCCGGTCGGTGCCGACGTAGCGGCCGAACAGCATCAGCACGCGGGCCTCGTTGGGCTGCTGGATGTAGAGCCCCGTCATCAGGATCACGCCGCCCAGCACCAGCGCCAGCTGCGGCAGCCCGATCGCGTCATGGCCCAGCGTCGCGAAGCGCCAGATCGCCAGCGCCAGCAGGCCCAGGCCGATCAGCAGCGCGGCATAGCCGTTGGCCGTGCCGGCGCGGCGCTCCAGCGGCGTCGTCGCCGTGCGCGGCGGGACATTCTTCGGGACTGCGGTCGTGCTCATCACCTGGCTCCTCCAAAAAGGTGATATCACTTTAAGCGGCGGACACCGGTTCGCGCAAGCCCTGTCGGCGCCGGTCCCCCAAGAGAGGGGCGGGCAGCCCCCGGGAAGCGGACCCCGGAAAGCACGAAGCGCCCGCGAGGGGCGCTTCCGTCATGCCTGCGCGGACGCGCGGGTCACTTGCCGGTGCGGACCTTCGCCACCAGCTCGTTCATGATGAGGACGCAGCGCTGGGCGAGCTCCTCCTCGGGAACGCGCAGGCCGAAACCGGCCATCGACGGCGAGGTCATGAACTTGCCGCCGATCCCGACGGTGGGCACGCCGTCGATGTTGTACTGGTTCTGGAGCTTCTCGGCCTGCTGGCAGCGGGTCTGCACGGTGAAGGACTTGAAGGTCTCCTTGAACTTGGCCGCGTCCACGCCCAGCGGCGCCAGGAACTTGGCCATCTCGTCGACGTCCGTCAGCGACTGGCCGCCGCGGTGGATCGCGTTGAAGATGGCGGGGCGCACCTGCGCTTCCTTGCCCATCGCCTCCAGCGTGTAGAACAGCTGCTGGTGGATCTTGACGTTGGCGCGGAAGGCCACGTGGACCTTGCGGTAGGCGACGTCCGACGGCAGCTGCTTGGCCCAGGCCTCGATGGTCGGCTCGAACACGTAGCAGTGCGGGCAGCCGTACCAGAAGAACTCGATCACCTCGATCTTGCCCGGCGCCGAACCCGGCACCGGCGTCGCCAGGCGCTGGTATTGGCGCCCCTCGATCGGACCGCCCTGGGCCTGCGCCGACGCGCCGGTCAGGAGCAGGCCGCCACCCGCGGTGGTCGACAGGGCCGTGAGGGCGGTGAATTCGCGACGCTTCATTTTTCGATTCCTTGTTGGTTCCGCTGCGACCGGCGCCGCGGCGGCCGGCCATCCTAGAAATGCAAGCTTAGAACGGGATTAACCGCTGATCGAACGATGGTGACGGCACGCGGCCATCCCCATCGACGCCCCGGCGGTTCAGCGCTGGATCGCGACCAGGTTGGCCTCGACGCCGGCGCCCTCGAGCTTCTTCTGCTGCGACTCCGCCTCGTCGCGGGTGTCGAACGGTCCCAGGCGCACGCGGTACACGGTGCGGCCCGATTGCTCGCGCTCCATCACCTTGGCCGAGAACCCCTGGATCGCCAGCTTGGCGCGCTGCTGCTCGGCGTCCTCCATGCGGGTGTAGGCACCGGCCTGGACGAAGAAGCTGCCGCGCGACCCGTCCGAACGCGCGCCGTCGGCGCTGCGGGTCTCGGCCGGGCGCGGCTCGGGCTTGGCGGCCGGCGCCGGCGTCGCTGCGGGCGCCCGTTCAGCCGGGCGGCCTTCCACGGCCGGGGCCGGGGTCGCGCCGCTGGTCACCTGCGGGGCCGGCGTCTGCGGCACCAGCGCCGGCGCCGGCGTCACGACGCCCGAGGCGGCCTTCGCGCCCGCGCGGCCGGCCAGCGGCGCGTTCGGGTCCCAGTTCTTGTTGCGTTCGGCTTCCTGGGCGTCCTGCTCCGCGGTGCGCTGCGGCAGCTTGTTGACGAACGGCACCGGCGCCTTCGTCACGTACAGGGCCACGCCCAGCGCGATCCCCAGACCCAGCAGCAGGCCCACGATCAGGCCCATGGCGAATCCGCCGCGCTGCTTCTGCTTGCTCATTGCTGCTCCTGCGAGTCACGTTCCATCGCGTCCGGGGCCGACACCCCCAGCACCGCCAGCGCGTTGCGCATCACCTGCCGCGTCGCGGCCAGCAGCGCCAGGCGCGCGCGCGTCAGGGCCGGGTCGTCGCCCAGCACGCGTTCGGCGCCATAGTAGCTGTGCAGCGCGCCGGCCAGGTCGCGCAGGTAGAACGCCACGTCGTGCGGGGCCAGGTCTTGCGCCGCCGCGGACAGCATGCGGGGATAGTCCGCCAGCCGGGCCATCAGCGCGTACTCGGTCGGCGCGGTCAGCAGCGCGGCATCGGCCTGCGCCAGCGTGTCCTCGCCATGGCCCTGCTCGGCGCCCTTGCGCAGCACCGAGCAGATCCGCGCATGCGCGTACTGCACGTAGAACACCGGGTTCTCGTCGTTGGCCTTGAGCGCGAGGTCGACGTCGAAGACGAACTCGGTGTCGGCCTTGCGGCTGATCAGGAAGAAGCGCACCGCGTCGCGGCTGGTCCAGTCGATCAGGTCGCGCAGCGTGACGTAGCTGCCGGCGCGCTTGGAGATCTTGACCTCCTCGCCGCCCTTCATGACCGTGACCATCTTGTGCAGCACGTAGTCGGGGAAGCCCTGCGGGATGCCGACGCCGGTGGCCTGCAGGCCGCCGCGCACCCGGGCGATCGTGCCGTGGTGGTCGGTGCCCTGGATGTTGATGCACTTCGAGAAGCCACGCTTGAACTTGTTCACGTGGTACGCGACGTCCGGGACGAAGTAGGTGTACGTGCCGTCGGACTTGCGCATCACGCGGTCCTTGTCGTCGCCGTAGTCGGTGGAGCGCAGCCACAGCGCGCCGCCGTCCTCGTAGGTCTTGCCGTTGGCGACCATGCGCGAGACGGCGTCCTCGACCTGCCCGCCGGTGTAGAGCGAGGACTCGAGGAAGTAGTTGTCGAAGCGCAGCCCGAACGCCTGCAGGTCCAGGTCCTGCTCGTGACGCAGGTAGGCCACGGCGAACTGGCGGATGCCGTCCAGGTCGTCGATGTCGCCCGAGGCGGTGAACGCGCGGTCGTCCGCCTTGACCGTCTCCTTGCGCAGGAAGGCCTCGGCGATGTCCTGGATGTAGTCGCCGTTGTAGGCGGACTCGGGCCAGCCCGCGTCGCCGGGCTTGAGGCCCTTGAGCCGCGCCTGCGTCGACTGCGCCAGCGTGCCGATCTGCACGCCGGCGTCGTTGTAATAGAACTCGCGCTTGACGTTCCAGCCCTGCGTCGCGAACAGGTGGCACAGCGAGTCGCCCAGCGCCGCCTGGCGCGCGTGGCCGACGTGCAGCGGACCGGTCGGGTTGGCCGATACGAACTCGACCAGCGCCGAGGTGTCGCGCGCCGGCTGGTGGCCGAAGCGCGCGGCGCCCGCGACCACCTCGCCCAGCACCGCCTGGCGGGCCGCCGGCTTCAGCCGGATGTTGATGAAGCCCGGGCCGGCGATCTCCAGCGCGTCGACCCAGCGCTCGAACGCTGGCTGCGCCTGCAGCTGGGCGATCAGCGTCGTGGCCAGCTCGCGCGGGTTCTTCTTCAGCGCCTTGGACAGCTGCATCGCGGCCGTGCAGGCGAAGTCGCCGTGGGAGGCTTGCTTGGGGGTCTCGAAAGCGGCCACCGGCGCGGCGGCGACGAGGCCGGCGTCGACGGCCTCCTGGCTCAGGCCCTGGAGCACGGTGCCGAGGGCGGCGAGCAATTCCTGCTTGGCTTGGATCATGGTGTCGCATTTTAGGGGTCCTCCCCTGTAAGAGACCGTGAGCCCCCCTTGTCGAGGCCCTCCCCGTGGGGCACGATGCCCCTCCGATGAGCGCCCCCAGCGAATCCCGCCCTTCCACCTTCTCCGACTCGACGCTCGGCGGGCTGGCCGACCTGCCGGAGCAGATCGGCAAGTACCGCGTGCTGCGGCGGCTGGGCGAGGGCGCGACCAGCGACGTCTTCCTCGCGATGGACGATTTCAAGGGGCAGGAGGTCGCCATCAAGCGCATGCGCGCCTGGTCCGGCGGCGGCCGCTCCGAGGAGGACACGCTCAGCATCCGCTTCTTCGCCGCCGAGGCCGCGCTGGCCGGCCGGCTGCAGCACCCGAACGTCGTGCAGATCCTGGACGCGGTGCAGGACGGCGACCTGCCCTACCTCGTCATGGAGTACGTCCACGGCGTCACGCTCAAGCACTTCTGCCGCAGCGACCGGCTGCTGCCGCTGGACCAGATCGTGGAACTCGGGTTCAAGTGCGCGATGGCGCTGTCCTACGTGTTCCGCCAGGGCGTCGTGCACCGCGACATCAAGCCCGCCAACCTGCTGGCCGTGCTGGACAACCAGGGCCAGGTCACCGACGTCAAGGTCAGCGACTTCGGCAGCGCGCTCAACCTCAACGCGGACATGACGCAGGTGCACCGCGTCGGCTCGCTGGCCTACATGCCGCCCGAGCAGATCGAGGGCGGCGACGTCGGCGCGCAGGCCGACATCTACGCGCTGGGCGCGGTGCTCTACCACCTGGTCAGCGGCCGCCCGCCCTTCGACGCGCCCAACCAGATGGCGCTGATGCACCAGATCTACCACCAGGCGCCGCAGCCGCTGCTGGGCCAGCGCGGCGGCGTGACGGCGGAGCTCGACGCGGTGATCCAGAAGGCCCTGGCCAAGCATCCGCACGAGCGCCACGCCGACTGGGAGGCCTTCGGCCTGGCGCTGTCGGAGCTGGTGGCGCGGCAGCTGGTGCCGCTGGCGCGGCTCAACGAGGTCAAGGACTCCGAGCGCTTCAACCTGCTGCGCGGGCTGGAGTTCTTCGCCGGCTTCGGCGACGTGGAGCTCTGGGAGGTGGTGCGGCGCGCGCGCTGGCGGCGTTATCCGCTGGAGGTGCTGCTGTTCAAGAAGGGCCAGGAAGGCAACACCTTCCACATCATCACGCAGGGCGAGGTCGAGGTCTGGCGCGATGGCGCGCTGGTGGCGACGCTGGGCACCGGCACCTCGGTCGGCGAGATGGCCTACCTCGCCCCCAACCCCGACCTGCGGCGTCACAGCACCGACATCCGGGTGACCCAACTTTGCACGACCGTGTCCTTCACGCCGGAATCGCTGGGGCAGCTCAGTCCCGAGTGCCAGCACCGCTTCGACCGCGCGTTCATCCAGGTCCTGGTCAGGCGACTGCATCTGGCGCATGAGGCGCTGGCATCTCCGCGCCGAATCATGTGAGTCAGCGACCGACTCGTCGTCGGCATGGCGCGCCGGTTCGGCGTCAATCGGTCTGAGTCGGTCATTCTCTTGACGTCCGTCAACCGCTATTGAGAGGCGCCCGTTGCTGTGCTCCACTGGCCCAGAGGTCCTTCCTTAACCCCGTAGCCCCCTGAAGGAGAGAGAGATGACACGACTGACCCCGATCTCGCTGATCGCCGGCGCGATGCTGGCCCTGGCCTCGCTGGGCGCGCATGCCGCGGACGAGGCCAAGAAGGCCCCGACCGCGCAGCAGCAGCGCATGAAGACGTGCAACGCCGATGCCAAGGGCAAGTCCGGCGACGAGCGCAAGGCCTTCATGAGCAGCTGCCTGAAGGGCGAGACCGCCGCCGCGTCCGCGCCGGCGATGACCGAGCAGCAGACCAAGATGAAGACCTGCAACGCGGACTACAAGGCGTCCGGCAAGAGCGGCAAGGCCGAGCACGACAAGTTCATGAAGGCTTGTTTGTCCGCGAAATAAACGGCGGATGATCGGAACGACAAGGCCCTCTCGCGAGGGCCTTGTTCACTTCGTCATGACGCCGCGCGCGAGCATCACGGCCGCGATCGGGATCAGCATCAGCAGGTGCGCCTGGATCATCACCAGGCGACGCGTCGCACGGACCTCGTCGTCGCTCGGGATCCCTTGCCGGGCATCGATCGCCTTGACCCATCGGCGATAGGTCAGGGTCGGCTTGATCGAGATCAGCCCGATGACGACGAACATCCCGAACTTGAAGTGCAGCAACGGCTGGTGCCAGTACCACTCGAAGCCCTTCATGCCCCACCAGGTGCGGGCCAGGCCGGTCAGCAGCACCGCCACCGCGGTCATGCCGTAGATCATGTCCAGCCGCGCCAGCCGCCGCACCACCGCCGCATTCATCCATTCGACGCGGCACAACGCCGCCTGGCTCGACAGGAACACGACCAGGCTGAGGATCGCCAGGATGTGCAGGCCGGCCAGCAGGGCTTCGAGGCTCATGGGGTCTCCGAGGTTCATGGGGTCTCCCAGGTGGAGGCGCGCGCCCAGTAGTCGGCGCTGCCGTGGTGTTCCTTCAGGAAGTCTATCCACAGCCTCACCCGCAGCGGCAGGTGCTTGCGCTGCGGCAGCACCGCGAAGATCCCGTTCGGCGGCGCCGCGAAGTCGTCGAGCACGCTGACCAGCTCCCCCGCGCGGATCGCCGCGGCGACCTCCCAGGTGCTGCGCCACGCCAGGCCCAGGCCCTGCCGGCACCAGTCGTGCAACACCTGGCCGTCGCTGCAGTCCAGCCGCCCGGTCGGGCGCAGGTGCTGGACCTGGCCGTCGATGCGGAAGGCCCAGCCGCGCGTCTGGCTCGCATCGGAGCTCAGCATCAGGCATTCATGCCGCGTCAGCTCCGACGGGTGCTTCGGCGTGCCGGCGCGCTTGAGGTAGGACGGCGCGGCCACGCACAGCCGCCGGTTGTCGGCCAGGCGCATGCTGATCAGGCTCGAATCGCTGAGGTCGCCGACCCGCACCGCGCAGTCGAAGCCCTCGTTGACGATGTCCACGACCCGGTCGCTGAGGTTGAGCGACACGCTGACCTCCGGATGGCGCGCCAGGAAGGCGGGCACCAGCGGCGCGACATGGCGACGGCCGAAACCCGCTGGCGCGGTGATCCGCAGGTGGCCGCTGGCCTGGATGCCGCCGGCGCTGACGCTGGCCTCGGCGCTGGCGAAATCGGCCAGCAGTCGCTGGCAGTCCTCGAGGAAGGCGATGCCCTCGTGCGTCAGCGTCAGCTTGCGGGTGGTGCGCAGCAACAGCTTCACGCCCAGCCGCGCCTCCAGCGCATCCAGGCGGCGACCCATCACCGCGGGCGCCACGCCCTCGGCCTGCGCGGCCGCCGTCAGGCTGCCCTTGGTCGCGACCAGCACGAAGGACTCGATCTGTTTGAGACGGTCCATGGGCGGCCATGTTCCGTCGTTGCGCCGCCCAAGGCAATGAATGAAGACCCTGAGGCGCCAGATTCATGCAGAAAAGTCAGGGATCTTCGACCAGGGCCGACATGAATGGCGCCTCCACCGCGCCCTACAGTCGACGCATTCGGATTGCCCCTTCTCCGTTGCTCCACCGTCTCCGCACCGTCTCTTTACCGTCTTTCCACCACCCCTTTCGCCGTCCTTCCTCCGTCTTCCGGGAGTCCCCATGAGCGCACGCAGCCAACATCACCGCCTCCAGATCGACGCCGACCTGGCCCGCTTCATCGAGACCGAGGCCCTGCCCGGCACCGGCATCGAGCCGGCGGCGTTCTGGCAGGGCTTCGACGCGCTGGCGCACGACCTGGCGCCCAAGAACGCCGCGCTGCTGGCCGAGCGCGACCGGCTGCAGACCGAACTCGACGGCTGGCACCGCGCCCACCCGGGCCCGATCGCCGACATGGCCGCCTACCAGGCCTTCCTGCGCGAGATCGGCTACCTGGTGCCGGTGCCCGCCGACGCGCGCGCGACGACCGCCAACGTCGACGCCGAACTCGCGCTGCAGGCCGGCCCGCAACTGGTGGTGCCGATCCTGAACGCGCGTTACGCGCTGAACGCCGCCAACGCGCGCTGGGGCTCGCTGTACGACGCGCTCTATGGCACCGACGCGATCCCCGAGACCGACGGCGCCGAACGCGCCGGCGGCTACAACCCGGCGCGCGGCGCCAAGGTCATCGCCTTCGCCCGCCAGGTGCTGGACCAGGCCGCGCCGCTGGCGGGCGCGTCGCACGCGGACGCCACCGGCTACCGCGTCGAGGGCACCGCGCTCGCGGTCGCGCTGAAGGACGGCCAGACCGCCGCGCTGGCCGATCCGGCGCAGTTCGTCGGCTACCTGGGCGACGCCGCCGCGCCGACGGCGATCCTGCTGCGCCACCACGGCATTCACATCGAGATCCAGGTCGACCGCGCCTCCCCGATCGGCAAGACCGACGCCGCCGGCGTGGCCGACCTGCTGATGGAATCGGCGCTGTCGACGATCCTGGACCTCGAGGACTCGATCGCCGCCGTCGACGCCGAGGACAAGCTGCTGGCCTATCGCAACTGGCTGGGCATCCTGCGCGGCTCGCTGACCGAGGAAGTCAGCAAGGGCGGCCGCAGCTTCGTGCGGCGCCTGAATCCGGACCGCGTCTACAAGGCCGCCACCGGCGGCGAGGACGTCGTGCTGCCGGGCCGCTCGCTGCTGTTCGTGCGCAACGTCGGCCACCTGATGACCAACCCGGCCATCCTGCTCGACGGCGGCCGCGAGATCCCCGAGGGGATCATGGACGCGGTGATCACGACGCTGATCGCGCTGCATGACCTGAAGCAGCTGTCGGGCTCGGGCCTGCGCAACTCGCGCCAGGGCTCGATCTACATCGTCAAGCCCAAGATGCACGGCCCGGCCGAGGTCGGCTTCGCCAACGAGCTGTTCGGCCGCGTCGAGCAGCTGCTGGGCCTGCCGGCCTCCACGGTGAAGCTGGGGATCATGGACGAGGAGCGCCGCACCAGCGTGAACCTCGCGGCCTGCATCGCCGCGGCGCCCAGCCGCGTCGCCTTCATCAACACCGGCTTCCTGGACCGCACCGGCGACGAGATGCACACCGCGATGCTGGCCGGCCCGATGCTGCGCAAGGGCGAGATGAAGACCAGCGCCTGGATCCAGGCCTACGAGCGCAACAACGTGCTGGTCGGCCTGAGCGCCGGCCTGCGCGGCCGCGCCCAGATCGGCAAGGGCATGTGGGCCATGCCCGACCTGATGGCCGCGATGCTGGAGCAGAAGATCGCCCATCCGAAGGCCGGCGCCAACACCGCCTGGGTGCCGAGCCCGACCGCCGCGACGCTGCACGCGCTGCATTACCACCAGGTCAGCGTCGCGCAGGTGCAGCAGCAGATCGAGGCCGAGGCGCCGTCGATCGACCGCGCCGAACTGCTGCAGCGCCTGCTGACCATTCCGGTCGCCGCGGCGCCGAACTGGTCCGACGCCGACAAGCAGCAGGAGCTCGACAACAACGTCCAGGGCATCCTCGGCTACGTGGTGCGCTGGATCGACCAGGGGGTCGGTTGCTCCAAGGTGCCCGACATCAACCAGGTCGGCCTCATGGAGGACCGCGCCACGCTGCGCATCTCGAGCCAGCACATAGCGAACTGGATCACCCACGGCGTCGTGACCGAGCAACAAGTTCGGGCGACATTCGAACGCATGGCATCGGTGGTCGACGGCCAGAACGCCGGCGACGCGCTGTACGAGCCGATGGCGGGCCATCCGGACAGCATGGCCTACCAAGCGGCGCTCGATCTGGTGTTCAAGGGGCGTGAACAACCCAGCGGCTACACCGAACCGCTGCTGCACGCCTGGCGCCAGAAGCGCAAGGCGGCCGCGGCCCGCTGAGTTCGCCCCCGACCTCCCGACCGCGCCGTCATCTGTCGCGATCCGCCGCCTTCGTGCGGCGTACGACAACGGCGCCTGAAGCGGCCCCTCGTGGGCCGCTTCGCTTTTTCCGTCGTATCACTTCTGCTATTTCGGGCGAGCACCGCCCGAAGCATCGCCCTGACTTCCGGCACCTGGGATGGCGCGGGCGCGAGTACAGGTTCGCATAGCGATTCACAAGAGCGGCAATCCCGTAAGGAAGAGCCCTGGGGTCGGCGGAAACACCTGTTCCTTAAAGTTTCTTCACCAACGCGCAGCATTCGGACGTGGGGCGTTTGTCCATGACCGGAAGCTGCTTGTCATTTTTGCCATTTCACGGAACAGGCATGTCCCACACCCTTCGCCAAGTCAGCCTGGCCGCAGCGATCCTCGCGGCCTCGATGGGCGCGCACGCACAGGACGCGCAGCCCCAGCAGCTGGAACGCATCGAAATCACCGGCTCCGCCATCAAGCGCTCGATCTCCGACGAAGGCGCGCTGCCGATCTCGGTCATCAAGGCCGATGAGCTGCGCCAGTCGGGCGTCACCAGCGTCGAGCAGATCATCGACCTGCTCGCGTCCAGCCAGTCCAGCAACACCGGCTCCAACTCGATCGGCTCGAGCACCGGCGGCGCGGCCTACGCCAACCTGCGGGGCCTGGGCACCAACAAGACGCTGGTGCTGCTGAACGGCCGCCGCATGACGGCCTTCGCCTTCGGCGCCACCGCGGTCGACCTGAACTCGATCCCGTTCGCCGTCATCGACCGCGTCGAGGTGCTGCGCGACGGCGCCTCCGCCGTGTACGGCACGGACGCCATCGGCGGCGTCATCAACTTCATCACGAAGAGCAATTTCCGCGGCGGCCAGTTCGTCGTGGAAGCCACCCGTCCGGACGAGGACGGCGGCAAGAAGGAAGGCGCCTCCATCACGGTCGGCTTCGGCGACCTGGAGAAGGACCGCATCAACTTCTGGGCCTCCTACGACCAGCGCCGCCAGCAGCGCGTGCGGGCGCTGGACCGCGACTTCTCCAAGACCGGCATCATCCCGTCGCGCGGCGTGGCCGGCAGCTCGGGCACGACCTTCCCGGGCAACTTCTCGCAGGGCAGCACCTTCGGCGGCAACCCGACCGCGCCGGGCTGCCAGCCGCCGCTGTCCATCGTCAGCCCGACCAACCCGGCCAACTGCATCTTCGACTTCAGCTCGACGATCGACATCGTCCCGGACACGAAGCAGGACACGCTGGCCGGCCGCTTCACCTTCAAGCTGTCCGAGGACCACCAGTTCTCGCTGGAAGGCAACCAGACGGTCAACGACAACGTGTCGCGCGTCGCGCCGGATCCGGTCACCGGCATCACGATGCAGCCGAGCAACCCGTTCTTCCCGCGCAACTATCCCGGCATCGACCTGACGCAGCCGATCAGCGTGGGCTGGCGCATGGTGCCGGCGGGTCCGCGGACCAACGCCGCGCATGCCGAGGCGCAACGCGTCGTGGCCGACCTCTCCGGCGTGGTCGCCGGCTGGGACTACCGCGTCGGCGCGCTGTACTCGCGCAGCACCGCCAATGACGCGGCCGTCGACGGCTACGTCAACGCGCCGTTCGTGCGCTCCCAGGTCGCCGCGGGCAACCTGAACCCGTTCGGCGAGGCCACCCCGGCGCAGCTGGCGATCATCCAGCAGGCCAAGCGCTCCGGCGTCTTCGCCAACGCGCTGGGCACGACCAAGAGCATCGACGCCCGCGTCAGCAAGGAGATCTTCGACCTGCCGGGCGGCCGCGCCGCGATCGCGGTGGCCGGCGAGTTCCGCAAGGAGTTCTACAAGAACGACACCAACGACGCCGTCGTGCTGGCGATCCCGTCGGCCGGCCGTTCGCCCAACCACGTCGGCGGCAAGCGCGACGTGAAGGCGATCGGCGTCGAGCTGCTGCTGCCGGTGCACAAGATGGTCGAGGTCCAGCTGGCGCTGCGCACCGACGACTACTCCGACGCCGGCCGCACGACCAACCCGAAGATCGGCCTGCGCTTCCAGCCGATGAAGGAACTGGCCTTCCGCACCTCGTACAACACCGGCTTCCGCGCCCCGGCGCTGGACGACCTGTACGCGCCCAAGTCGGTGACCTTCACCGCGGGCGCCAAGAACGATCCGTTCCTGTGCGACGCGCAGGGCAAGCCGATCGTCTCGCGCGGCGCGGTGGGTTCGCGGGACTGCGGCCAGCAGCCGCAGGTGCAGAACGGCGGCGACGCCAACCTGAAGCCGGAGAAGTCCAAGACCTTCACGCTGGGCGCGGTGTTCGAGCCGATGAAGGCGCTGACCGTCGCGGTGGACTACTGGAACATCAAGCTGCGCGACCAGATCGACGTGCTGCCGGTGGACTCGCTGCTGGCGAACTCGACCCGTTACGCCGACCGCATCGTGCGCTGCAACCAGGTGCCGGTGGCCGAGCAGGCCAACCTGCAGCGTTGCTCGGGCCTGTGGGTGAACGGTCCGGCGATCGCCTACCTGATCACGCACAACGAGAACATCGGCCGCATCAAGACCGACGGTTTCGACTTCAGCGCGGCGTACAGCCAGGGCCTGGGCGGCTGGGGCAACATGTCGCTGGCGTACGAGGGCACCTACGTGCGCAAGTACGACTACCAGACCAACCCGGCCGATCCGTACAAGAGCCGCCTGGCCAACTACAACGACGGCAGCGTGGTCTTCCGCTGGAAGCACAACATCTCCGCCGCGTGGGCCATGAACAACTGGGGCGCGCGCCTGGCGGTGCGCCACCAGTCCGGCTACCGCGACCAGAACGATCCGACCACGGTGGTGGGCGGCGCGTCGTTCTACGGCGACGTCGACTCGTACACGCTGGTGGACCTGTCGGGCACCTACAAGTTCAACAAGGCCACGTCGCTGACGCTGGGCGTGAAGAACCTGTTCGACACCGACCCGCCGTTCTCCAACCAGTCGTCGCGCTCGCAGCGCGGCTATGACCCGCGTTACTCGGACCCGCTGGGCCGCGCCTTCTTCGTGCGCGCCGCCTACGGCTTCTGATCGACCGTTCGGGCCTGCGCTCGAAACAAAGCCCGGCCGCTCGCGCGGCCGGGCTTTTTCGTTGGCGCGGCCCGTCGGCGCGGCCGGTCCGGCCACGCCTCGGGTCACGCTTCAGGCCAGGTTCTTGGCCAGGAACTTCTCGACGCGGCCCCAGAAGTCGACGTTGTTGGCTTCGCGGCGCCAGCCGTGGGCCTCGTCCGGATAGACGACCCACTCGACGTTCTTGTTGTGGCCCTTCAAGGCGTCGCGCATCTTCTCGCCGTTGATCATCGGCACGCGCACGTCCTGGGCGCCGTAGCCCATCAGCACCGGCTGCTTGATCTCGGCGGCGCGCAGCAGCGGCGAGGTCTGCTTGAACTGCTCCACGTCCTTGTCCGGATCGCCGATCAGGCGGCGCAGGCTGGTGTCGGGACCGCCGAAGCGGTTGAAGTCGGTCCAGGTGACGGTGAACATGAAGCTCGGGTCGGTCACGCCGACCCAGTTGACGCCGCACTTGAACAGGCCAGGCTCCTTCACCAGGCCCATCATCGTCAGGTAGCCGCCGTAGCTGGCGCCCATGATGCAGATGCGCTGCCCGTCGACCTTGCCCTGCGCGATCAGCTGCTTGACCCCGTCGGTGACGTCGTCCTGCATGCCCAGGCCCCACTGCTTCCAGCCGGCGCGGAACAGCTTGTCGCCGAAGCCGGTCGACGCGCGCGGCGCCGGCATGAAGACGGCGTAGCCGCGCGAGGCCAGGAACTGCACGATGGGGTCCCAGTGCATGTGGACCGGTCGCACCCACGGGCCGCCGTAGTGCAGCACGATCAGCGGCGGCTTGCCGTCGCCGGCGGGCAGCGTCAGCTGCGCGGGGATCTGCATGCCGTCGCGGGCGGCGTAGCGGAAGAAGGTCGTGGGCCGCATCGCGTCGGCCTTGATCCAGGGCCGCGACGCGCCCAGGCCCTGGAACTTGTCGTCCTTGACCTGGTAGAGGTAGTAGCGGCCCGGCTCGCGGTCGGACGAGGAGGACACCAGCACCACCCGGTCGTCGCCCTTGCCTTCGACCTGGATCGTGTTGACCGTGTCGGGCAGCGCCTTGTCGACGGTGGCCTGCAGCGCGGCGCGCTCGTCGTCGAGCCAGTAGGTGCCGGGGTTGATCGCCTCGTAGGCGATGCCCAGCAGCCGCTCGCCGACACGGTCATGCAGCATCGCGACCTCGTCGGCGTCGAAGCCCTTGACGGCGAAGACCGGCGTGGGCTCGAGCTTCTGGGTCTTGGGGTCGAACAGGTAGATGCCGCTGGTGTCGTTGCCGTTGTAGGCGACGACGTAGATCCGGCCGTCGGTGGCGATCGACTCGGGCTTGAGCGCCGCGGCGGTCTCCTCGTCGCGCCAGCTGTAGACCTTGCTCCAGGGGCCGTCGTCGGCGGCGCGGTAGTGCAGCGCGAAGGTCTCGTCGTGGTAGCTCACGCAGCAGCGCACGACGCCCTTGCCGTCGACCAGCCATTGCTGCGCGTCACCGGGCGCGCCCAGCGTCAGCGAGGTGTAGCGGCCCGTGACCGTGTTGAGCTTGACCAGCGTCGAGGACTGCTTGCCCTTGGCCTGGTACGAGTGGACCTGGACGCGGACCTCGTCGGTCAGCTGGCCGTTCTCGACGACGCGCGAGTGGAAGCTGCTGCTGGCGGGCAGCAGCTTGCCGCCCTCGGAGACGAAGGAGCGCTCGGCCAGCGTCATGAAGCGGCCGGCGTCGGCGTCGATCGCGAACAGGCCGGCGGCGGCGGTCTGGTCGCCGCCGCCGCGCTGGCGGTCGACCATGCTGAAGATCAGCCGCTCGGCGTTGATCCAGGTGACGCCGGTGACGTCGGCGTCGCTGAAGTTCGTGATGATCTTGACCTTGCGGGTCGCGACGTCGAGCACCACGATGTTGTTGCGCCCGTTGGTCACGCGGGTGCCGGCGATCAGCTTGCCGCCGGGGGCCAGGCGCGCGCCGCTGAGCACCGGGTTGCGGAAGAAGTCCTCGAGCTTGGGGGGCGCGCTCGATTGGGCGAGGGACAGCGAGGGCAGGCCGGCCAGCGGCGTCAGCGTGGCCGCGGCCACCAGCGCGCGGCGGCGCGCATCGGGTTGGTGTCGTGTCATGTCGGGTTCAGGTTGGAATGAAAAAGGGCACCGTTGCCGGTGCCCTTCGCAGTGCGGTCTACAGCCGTCCGGATTTCAACGGAAGGTGTACTTCGCGCCCAGCTGGAAGTAGCGGCCGCGGTTGCTGTACAGCTCCGCGAAGCCCATCTGGGTGTACAGGTTGCTGTTGGCGTTGGTGGCGCTGAACGGCGGCATGCGGTCGAACAGGTTCTTCACGCCGAAGCTCAGTTCCAGGTTCTTGACGCCCGAGTACTGCACCAGGACGTCGGCTTCCTCGTGGTTGCCGACCTTCTTGGTACCGGCGGCCAGCGGACGGGCCTCGTCGGTATCCCAGAAGCCGCCCACGGTACGCCAGCTCACGCCGTAGGCCCACGGGCCGTTCTCGACGCTGACGTTGAACGTGTTGCGGAAGCGCGGGGTGGCGTAGGTGCCCGAGAACTCTTCCCACTCGTCGCCGGCGCCGCTCTTCTTCTTGTTGTGGTAGTAGTAGCTCAGCAGGTTGCGCAGCGTCACGTTGCCGGCGAACGTGCTGCCCACGCGCCAGCGCGCGTCGACGTCCACGCCCGAGGTCTCATGCTCGGCGATGTTCTGCAGGTTGGTGAAGATGCTGTAGCGCGCGCCTTCCTTGACCCAGCGGCCGTCCTCGATCGCGGAGCCGATCGTCGGCGACGAGATGTCGTTGGTCTTCTTGATCTTCCACCAGTCGATGCTGGCGTTGACGTCCTTGAAGGGCTCGAACACCGCGCCGAGGTTGAAGGTCTTGCCCTTCTCCGGCTGCAGGTCCGGGTTGGAGCCGTTCACCTCGAAGGCGTTCAGCTGGCACTTGCCCGACGCGTCGAGCGGCACGCCCAGCTGGGTGCACTGCTTGGGATCGGTGATGGTGATAGCGCCCTGTTCCTGGGCACCGAACAGCTGCTTGAGCACCGGGGCGCGGAAGCTGCGGGTGTACGAACCACGGAACGCCAGCTCAGGCATCACCGTCCACTTCAGGCCCACGCGCGGGCTGGTGGCGTCGGCGTTGGGGTACTTGTCGTAGCGGACCGCGGCCTGGCCTTCCAGGGACTTCAGGATCGGGATCGACAGTTCGGTGTAGACCGCCTTGTAGGTGCGCTTGGCTTCCACCGCGGCTTGGGCGATCGAGCCAACGACATCGCCGGCCTGCGTCATCGGATCGGGGTTGTCCGACAGCGTCTCGCGGTTGACGTTCACGCCCACGGCGAACTTGACCGCGCCTGCCGGCAGGTTGAACAGGTCGCCTGCGACCTGCGCGTTGAACGTCGTCAGCACCGACTTGCCGGTGCGGACCGGCTTGACCTTCAGGCCTTCGACGAAGGCGGCGTCATTGGTGTCGACGGTCGGATCGAGCGCGCCGCTGCTGGTGGCATCGAGCCACTTCGTGGCGTCGTAGTAGTTGAAGTCGCTGTTGGTGACCTTGCTCTGGCCGCGCGACAGCGAGACCTTCCAGTCGTAGTTGCGGAACGTGCCTTCCAGGCCGGTGGCGACGTTCAGGAACTTGGACTTGCGCTCGGTGATGCGCGGGCCGCCTTGCATGAAGCGGCCGGCGATGTACACCTTGCCGGTGCCGTTGCCGTTCGCGTCCAGGATCTGGTACGGCAGCTGCGACGGGCTGGTCACCGGGACGATGAAGAAGTCGGGCACCGGGTGCGCTTCGAAGCGGTCCTTCGAATCGGAGTAGGTCGCTTCGACGAAGGCCTTCGTGTCCGGGTTGATCTGGAAGCTGCCCACGGCCATCGCGCTCTTGCGGTCGGCGCCGTTGTAGGCGGTCAGCAGCGAGGCGTTGAAGTCGTAGCGGCAGACGTTGTTGGACAGGTTGCCCTCGGGGCAAGCCTTGTACGGCATCACGTTGTTGCCGAAGTTCGGGTCGATCACGTTGCCGGTCGGCGAGAACGAGCTGCGCGAGTCGTTGCCGCCGTAAGGCGTGAAGTTCACCGAGTTCGAGATCGGACGATCCTTGCGAAGGATCGGATCGCGCTTGAGCACGTCCAGGCCGAACAGGAAGTTGTAGCGGTCGGTGCTCAGGTCGCCGAAGCCGGCGGCCAGGCTCACGCGCTTCTCGGTGCCGTCGCCGCGGCTGGACTGGCCCCAGCTGCCCGAGGCCTCGATGCCCTGGTAATCGGTCTTCGTGACGAAGTTGATGACACCGGCGATGGCGTCCGCGCCGTACAGCGCCGAGCCGCCGTCCTTCAGGATTTCGACGCGCTCGATCGCGCCGATCGGCAGCGAGTTGATGTCGAACGCGGCGCCCGCGCCCGACGAGTCATACAGCGCGTTGACCGGCATGCGGCGGCCGTTGACCAGCACCAGCACTTCGCTGCTGCTCAGGCCACGCATGGCGATGTTGGCCGTGCCGGAACCGGCCGGCGAGTTCGACGCCAGTTCGCCCTGGTCGAAGATGTCGATCGAGGGGATCGAACGCAGCAGTTCGTTGACCGAGGTGGCGCCGGTGCGCTCGATCTGCTTGCGCGACAGCACTTCCACCGGCGACACGCCTTCGGCGTTGGTGCGCTTGATGGCGGAGCCGACGACCTCGACGCGTTCGAGCTTCTGGGCGCCCTGGTCGGTGGTTTGCTGCGCCTGCGCCAGGCCCGCGAGCCCGCCCAGGACCAACAGGGCGGCTGCGGAGAGAGTAGTACGTTGATGCATATGTGCTTCCCGATATGAGCTGTGGAACCTTTGCGAACCACGGCAGACAGCGCGGCGGCCGGTTCCCGGGTTGGGAGCACTCGCCGAATAGCTGTTCCGAACGGGCAATTCTTTGGCAGCCCCCTTTTGCGCCCGTCGGGGAACTCTCTAGGTCACAAGACCGGAAGCGCTGATCCACCTATCGCCTCGGTGACACGACGGGTGAGATAAGTCATTGATTCACAACGTGTCCTACTAAACAAACCCTCCAAAAACACCATACGCGTAAAGTTAAATTGCTAGAGAACCCCCCAATTTCTCGTTGGTATCCGGCAACGAAATGTCGCCGGATGATTCGGGTTCACCCTTGGTTAACAGCCGGAAACCGCGGCTTCGCGGATCCTTCACGACGCCATATGTCACCGAGTTGTCGCACGACAGCAACGGTTTCTCAAATCGGCGTCAGGGTTTTCCTGGAGTTGTGACGACTCAGAAATGCCAGCCGCCCCCTTCTATTACTAAGCGCACCCCCGCAACAAAAGTACATGGGGGGTTCTGCACACTGCCCTGAGCCATGGATACCCCGTGGCCTTTTTTTGTTACGCCGTGCTGACAAGCCTCGGTGTAACCCATCAGGAGTTGCAGAGATGTACAAGCTGAACGCGGTGAGCCTGGCAGTCGCCGCCACCATTGCGGCCGCGTCTTTCCCGGCGCTGGCACAGGAACAACAGGATCAGGCCCAGCTCGAGCGGGTCGTGGTCACGGGATCGGCCATCAAGCGCATCGACGCCGAGACCGCGGTCCCGGTGACGGTCGTGAAGATGGACGACCTGAAGAAATCGGGCATCACGTCCGTCGAGCAGGTCATGGCCAACCTGTCCTCGGTGCAGGCCAACACCAACGCGGCGCAGTCGATCGGGTCGAACACCGGCGGCGCCTCCTTCGCCAACATGCGCGGCATCGGCGCGGACAAGACGCTGGTGCTGCTCAACGGCCAGCGCATCGCCAACAACGCGGTGGACGGCACGGCGCCGGACCTGAACATGATCCCGTTCGCGGCGATCGACCGCATCGAGGTGCTGCGTGACGGCGCCTCGGCGCTGTACGGCACGGACGCGATCGGCGGGGTGATCAACTTCATCACCAAGTCCAACTTCCAGGGCGGCTCGATCACCCTGGGCGCGGACCAGCCCGAGAAGTCCGGCGGCAAGACCCGCAACATCAACGCCGGCTACGGCTACGGCGACCTGCAGAAGCAGGGCTTCAACATCTTCGGCTCGATCTCCTACCGCAAGCAGGACCCGATCAACGGCACCCAGCGCCCGTTCAACCAGCGCATGCCGGGCGGCCTGTCCTACAGCACCTCGCCGGCCAACTACACGCAGGACAACGCGACCTTCTACAACCCGACGGGCAGCGCCTGCAGCGGCACGCAGATGATCAACTCGGCCGGCGACTGCAAGCTGGTCACCGCCTCGTTCGTCGACTTCACGCCGGCCTCGGAGAACACCTCCGGCATGCTCAAGGGCTCGCTGCTGGTCAACGACAGCCTGACGCTGGGCGCCGAGCTGTTCGCCACCTCCAACAAGGTCACCACCTACGTCGCCCCGGTGCCGTACGGCGGCTACGCGGTCAACCCGGGCACGGCGTTCTACCCGACGCCGCCCGCGGGTTCCAACATCGACCCGACCAAGCCGGTGCTGGTGTACTGGCGCGACTTCCCCAACGGCTCGCGCGGCCAGACCAACAAGAACAACCAGCAGCGCCTGATGCTGACGGCCGACGGCAACGGCCTGGGCTGGGACTACTCGGTCAACCTGTCCTACAACCGCAACAAGGTCGACCAGTACCTGGTCAGCGGCTACGGCGACGGCGACCTGATCGGCGCGGGCCTGGCCGACGGCACGATCAACCCGTTCGGCGACCAGACCGCCGCCGGCAACGCGCTGCTGCAGCAGGCCGCGCTCAACGGCCTGCTGGAGTCCGCCAAGGGCACCGTCACCAACCTGAACGCCCATGCGAGCCGCGACCTGAGCGACTGGTTCGGCGCCGGTCGCGCCGCCCAGCTGGCGCTGGGTGTCGAGCTGCGCCGCGAGAAGTTCAAGTCGGCCGCCAACACCGAGTTCGCCTCCAAGGTCTCGGCCTCCACCGGCGTGGATCCGAACTCGCTGGCCGAAGGCTCGCGTAACGTCTCGGCGCTGTACGGCGAGCTCAACGTGCCGGTGTTCAAGTCGCTGGACGTGACCGGCTCGCTGCGCTACGACAAGTACAGCGACTTCGGCAGCTCGACCAACCCCAAGGTCAGCTTCCGCTTCCAGCCGGTCAAGGAACTGCTGGTGCGCGGCTCGGCCTCGACCGGCTTCCGCGCCCCGACGCTGTATGAGCTGTACGCCAGCCCGGCCTACACCAACACCGCCGGCAACTACGCCAACCCGCTGCTGTGCGCGGACGGCCAGAACGGCAGCCAGTGCGAGGCCCAGTTCCAGGTGCTCAACGCCGGCAACAAGAACCTGCGTCCGGAGAAGTCCAAGACCGCGACGCTGGGCTTCGTCTACGAGCCGGTGGCCAACGCCAGCGTGGGCATCGACTTCTGGTGGGTGCACCTGAAGGACAAGATCGGCTCGATCCCGCAGTTCGCCCTGTTCAACGGCTACTACGACTTCCCGGCGCTGCAGCAGTACTACCACTTCGGTCCGGGCAACACGCTGTCCATCGCCAGCAACTGCCCCGGCGACGAGTGCGGCTACGTCGACCAGACGCTGCTCAACCTCGGCAAGGTCCGCACCAACGGCCTGGACCTGAGCGCGCAGTACCGCCTGAACAGCCCGATCGGCCAGTTCGACTTCGCGCTGAACAGCACCTACATCGCCAAGTACGAGTTCCAGGACTTCAAGGACGGCTACTGGGTGCAGAACGTGGGCAACTACGGCGAGTCGGGCCCGATCTTCCGCTGGCAGCACAACCTGACGACGAACTGGAAGTACCAGCAGTTCGGCGCCGGCGTGACCATGCGCTACAAGTCCGGCTACGCCGACTTCGACCCGAGCACGCATGCCCGCGTGCCGTCGTACACGACCTTCGACGTGTTCGGCAGCTGGGCGCCGCGCAAGGACCTGTCGCTGGTCCTGGGCGTGCGCAACCTGTTCGACCGCGATCCCCCGTTCTCCAACCAGGAAGACCTCTTCCAGGGCGGTGGCTGGGATTCGCGCTACGCCGACCCGACCGGTCGCGCCTACTACGTGCGGGCGACCTACTCGTTCTGATGAGGGGAGGACCGGCGCGGGCTCCGGCCCTCGCCGGCGCCACGACGCCACGCGAAAGCGGGAGGGGAGACCCTCCCGCTTTTTTTCGTTGGGCCGGGCTCCCTAGAATGTCCGACTTCCGTCATCCGTTCGAAACGCATTCATGGTCGTCGAGTCGTCCGCGGGCCTGCCCGCCGCCTGCCAGGTCCTGATCATCGGCGCCGGTCCCGCCGGCAGCGCCGCGGCGCGCTGGTTGTCCCGGGCCGGCCTGGACGTGGTCCTGGCCGACCAGCAGCCGCTGGGCCGCGACAAGGTCTGCGGCGACGGCCTGATCCCGGACGCGCACCACGCGCTGGACCGGCTGGGCCTGCTGGAGCGGGTGATGGCGCGGGCGCAGCGCTCGACGCATGTGGGCTGCATCGGGCCGCGCGGCGGCCGCATCGACGTTCCCGGGCATCTGGCGGTGCTGCCGCGCAAGCAGCTCGACGAGATCCTGAACCTCGGCGCCCAGGAGGCCGGCGCGCGGTTCCTGGCGCCGGCGCGCTTCGAGTCGGCGCTCGAGGACGCCCAGGGCCGCGTGCGCGGCGCGCGGTTGACGATCGACGGCCAGGCGCACGAGATCGCCGCGGACTGGGTGATCCTGGCCACCGGCGCGGTGCCCAAGGCGCTGACGGCGGCCGGCATGTGCGAGCGCCACACGCCCAGCGGCGTCGCGCTGCGCGGCTACGTGCGCGCGCCGTCGCTGGTGGGCGAGATCAAGGCGCTGGAGGTGGTCTGGTGCAAGCCGGTGCAGCCGGGCTACGGCTGGATCTTCCCGGCGCCGGACGGCAGCTTCAACATCGGCGTCGGCGTGACCGACAGCCACAAGGACATGGCCGGCAAGGGCCGCAAGAAGGACGTCAACCTGCGGGCCATCTTCGACGCCTTCGTCGAGCACTACCCGCCGGCCAAGCGGCTGATGGCCGAGGGCGAGCTGGTGGGCGAGCTCAAGGGCGCGCCGCTGCGCTGCACGCTCAAGGGCGCGCGCTGGACGCGGCCGGGGCTGCTGGTGACGGGCGAGGCGGCGGGGTCGACCTACTCGTTCACCGGCGAGGGCATCGGCAAGGCGATGGAGACCGGCATCCTGGCGGCCGAGGCGATCCTGGCGCACCGCGCCGACGACGCGAAGGTCCGCGCCCAGTACGAGCAGGGCCTGCGCGCGCTGCAGCCCAAGTACGACCTCTACGAGCGCGGCAACCGCGTGAACCGCTTCCCGTGGCTGGCGGACCTGCTGATCTGGCGCGCGAAGAAGAGTCCGCGGTTGATGCAGCGCATGAGCGGCGTGCTCAACGAGACCAGCAACCCCGGCAACCTGGTCAGCCTGAAGGGGCTGACCCGGCTGTTCCTCGAATGACGCGCTGAGCGAGGTCCGCGATGTGCCAGCTGATGGGCATGAACGCCCGCCGACCGACGGATGTGATGTTCAGCTTCGCCGGGCTGGCGACGCGGGCGCACGAGCACAAGGATGGTTTCGGCATCGCCTTCTTCGAGGGGCGGGGGCTGCGGCATTTCGTCGATCACCACAGCGCGCGGGTCTCGCCGCTGGCGGAGCTGGTGAAGACCTACCCGATCCGCAGCGACGTGGTCATCGCGCACATCCGCAAGGCCACGCAGGGCGTGGTGTCGCTGGAGAACACCCACCCGTTCGTGCGCGAGCTGTGGGGCCGGTACTGGGTGTTCGCGCACAACGGCGACCTGAAGGGTTTCGCGCCGCGGCTGCATGCGGCCTTCAAGCCGGTGGGCCAGACCGACAGCGAGCAGGCGTTCTGCTGGCTGATGCAGGAGTTGTCGAAGGCGCACGCGACGATGCCGGCGATCGAGGAGCTGAACCACACGCTGCGCGAGCTGCTGCCCGCCCTGAACCGGCATGGCACCTTCAACATGCTGCTGTCCAACGGCCAGGCGCTGTGGGCGCACGGCTCGACGAAGCTGCATTACCTGCTGCGCCAGCCGCCGTTCGGCTCGGTGACCTTGCAGGACGAGGACCTGACGGTCGACCTGGCGGCGAAGACGACGGAGGACGACCGCATCGCGATCGTGGCGACGGAGCCGCTGACGCGCGGCGAGCCCTGGATTCCCATCCCCGCGGGGACCTTGAAGGTCTTCGTCGGCGGCGAGCCCCAATGCTGAGGCGACGCGCCTGACCTCGCTGCCGCGCCCCAAGGCATCGACGCTGCCGCACCGCACCACGGCGTCGAAGCCGCCCCACCGCGCCACGGCGTCCAAGCCGCCTGGGAGACCGGTGCCCCTTGAAGCGAATGCCGAGCGTGCGGAGGCGCCTGAGCGGAAAGGGGCACCGGTCTTCCAGGCGGCCTGCTCGGTCGCCGCAGTCGCCTGCCCATCCCACCTGCCCGCCATTCACCGCATCCAGTGGCGACGCGGCGAGGAATGCTGACCTAGACTGCCCGCATGACCACGCCCAGCGCTCCTGCCGATGCTCCTGACGCCGCACGAGGCGCGGTTTCCGGCGTTGTTTCCGGCGCTGCCTCCCGCGCTGCTTCCGGAGCGGCGCGCTCCGACTGGACCTACCTGATCTTCCCTGGCCCGCAACGCAGCTTCACGGATGCCGAGCTGAGCCGATCCGGCCTGGCCGCCTGGCCGACCGGCATCGATTACTACGTGACGAGCAACGTGCTGGTGCTGGGTCTGGTGTTCTACACGATGCTGCCGCGGCACCTGGCGCATGTGATCTTGATTGGCGGCCTGGCGATGGCGACGGTGGGCCTGGGGGTGGCGCGCTGGCTGTGGCGCCAGCCGACGCGCACGCGGTTCAACGGCGCGACGCTCGGACTGAGCGTGCTGATGCTGCTGGTCACGCTGGTGATGGTGAAGCTGGGTTTCCGGGAGGAGGCGCGCGACCTGTTGCCGTTCGGTGCTGGCGGGATGACGCTGACGGTGTCCTCGTGGTGGTTCCTGACGCTGTACCGCACGCAGCAGCTCGGCGCGCGGCTGGCGGAGCTGGATGCGCAGGATGAGCGCATCGCGATGGCGCAGCGGCTGGCGACGGCGCAGATCCAGCCGCATTTCCTGTTCAACACGCTGGCGTCGCTGCAGCACTGGGTCGACACCCGCGACGACCGCGCGGGGCCGACGCTGCGGTCGCTGACGCGCTATCTGAGGGCGACGCTGCCGATGTTCGAGCAGGACCGGCTGCCGCTGGAGCAGGAGCTGCAGATCGTGCGCAGCTACCTGGACATCATGCAGGCCCGGCTGGGGCAGCGGCTGACGTGGTCGCTGGAGCTGGACGAATCGGCGCAGGCGACGATGGCGGGCGCGAGCCTGCCGCCGGGCACGCTGCTGACGCTGGCGGAGAACGCGATCACCCATGGCATCGAACCCAGCCTGCGCGGCGGGCACATCGCCGTGAGGGCCCGGGCGATCGGCGGCGGACGACTGCGGCTGGAAGTGCAGGACGGCGGCCAGGGCCTGGCGCCCGGCGCCTGCGACGGCCTGGGCCTGGCCAACACGCGGGAGCGGCTGATGGCGCAGTTCGGCGGCCGCGCCGCGCTGGGGCTCGAGCCCGCGCCGGCGGACGCGCCCGGCTGCCTGGCCTGGGTCGAGGTGCCGGCTTCCGCCCCGAGCGCCTGACGCGCCACCGACATCGATGGAGACACCCATGACAACGAAGATCCGCACGCTGATCGCGGACGACGAGGAAGGCCCGCGCGAGCAGCTGCGCGCCGCGCTGGCCCGGCTGGCGCCGGAGCTGGAGATCGTGGCGGCCAGCGTCAATGGTTGCGACGCCTGGGACGACTGCCTCGAGCACGAACCGCAGCTGTGCTTCCTGGACATCCGCATGCCGGGCATGTCGGGCCTGGAGGTCGCGCAGCGGCTGTCGCAGCTCGCCGAGCCGCCGCGGGTCGTGTTCGTCACCGCCTATGGCGACCACGCGCTGTCGGCCTTCGAGGCCGGCGCGGTGGACTACGTGCTCAAGCCGGTCGAGGACGCGCGGCTGCAGCACTGCCTGCAGCGGCTGCGCCAGCGCCAGGCGGCGGGCGCGGCCGAGCCCGATGCCCCGCGCATGCTGGCGATGCCCGCCGAGACGCTCGAGCTGCTGCGCCAGCTGCTGCCCACGCAGCGGCCGTCGTCGCGGCCGATCCAGGCCAGCCAAGGCCGCGAGATCCAGCTGATCGCGCCCGACGACATCCTGTTCTTCCAGAGCGACAGCCGCTACACCCGCGTCGTGCACCGCGACGGCGAGGCCTGGATCCGCACCGCGCTCAAGGAGTTGCTGACCGACCTCGATCCGGCGGTTTTCTGGCAGGTGCACCGCTCGGTGCTGGTCAACAGCCGCTTCATCGCCAGCGCCACGCGCGTGGACGAGAACACGATGCAGCTGTCGATGAAAGGCAGCGCCGAGAAGCTGCCGGTGTCGCGGCAGTTCCAAGGCCTGTTCAAGGGCCAATGAGCCGGCGCGCGCGGAGGGCGGCCTCGGTGGCCGCGGCGGTCGCCCTGCTGGCGGCCGGAAGCGCGCAGGCGCGGGTGACGCGCATCGTCGTCGACGAGATCTCGCCGCTGATCGGCGAACAGCGCGGCTATGAGCAGCTGCGCGGCCGGGCCTTCGGCGAGCTCGATCCGGCGGACCCGCACAACGCGGTGATCACCGACCTGACGCTCGGCGCCGATGCCGAGGGCAAGGTCCGCTATGAGACGAACTGGGTCCTCACCCGGCCCGTCGGGCGCAAGCGCGCGAGCGGGTTCCTCTGGCACGACGTGCCCAACCGCGGCGGCGAGGTCCGGCTGCAGCCCGGCGAGCTGGCCGCCGGCGACATCGGCCTGCGCAGCGGCTGGCAGGCCGACAACGCCGGCAACACCGGCGTGCCGGCCGTCCGGCCCGAGGCCGCGCGCCATCACTACGTCCGCGTGCCGGTGGCCCGCATCGACGGCAAGCCGGTCACCGGGCGGGTGATGGCGCGCATCGTCAACCGCGCCGGGCTGGATTCGCAACCGCTGCTGGTGCAGGGCAACCCGATGCCCTACCTGCCGGTCTCGCTCGACACGGCCGGCGCGACGCTGACCGTGCATGCGAAGGAAACCGTCGACGGACAGGTCACCGTCGAGCGCACGATCGATCCGAAGGACTGGGCCTTCGCGCGCTGCGACGTGGCGACGCCGTTCCCCGGCACGCCGATCAACATCGACCCCGCCCGCGCACCGGCCAACCTGCCGGTCCACGTCTGCGTGCGCGGCGGTTTCGAGCCGGGCAAGGTCTATCAGCTCACCTACACCGCGGGCAACGCGTACGTGCTGGGCGTCGGCATGGCGGCGTTCCGCGACGTCGGCGCCTTCTTCCGCCACGCGAAGGCCGACGACGCCGGCACGCCCAATCCGATCGCCGGCCAGGTGCGCGGCAGCGCGATCCGGGGCGTGTCGCAATCGGGGAACATGGTCCGGCAGTTCCTGTTCATGGGCCTGAACCAGGACGAGTCGAACCGCCAGGTCCATGACGGCGCCTGGGCCATCATCGCGGGGCGCCGCGTCGCCGCGAACGCGCGCTGGGCGCAGCCGGACGGGGTGCTGGAGCTCTTCCAGATGGGCAGCGAAGGCCCGCAGTGGTGGGTCGCCCGCGAGGACAGGGCGCGCGGACTGCCGGCCAAGGGCCTGCTCACGCGCTGCACGGCGACGAAGACCTGCCCGAAGGTGTTTGAGCATTTCGGCGCGGCCGAGGTGTATGCGCTCAAGCTGTCGCTGGAGTGGGTCGGCTCGTCGGCGGACGCGGACATCCCGTTGGGTCCGAACGTGCGGCGCTACTACGTCGCCGGCAGCCCGCATGGCGGCGGGGCGGGCGGCTTCCGGAGCGAGGTGGACGGCAAGCCGTTCCAGTGCCCCGGCAACAACTTCGGCCAGGCCACGCTGGCGGCGAACCCGGTGCCGCATCGGGAGCTGCGCAACGTGCTGAGCGCGGCGATGCGCGCGTGGGTGCTCAAGGGCACGCCGCCGCCGCCGAGCCGTTATCCGACGCTGGCCGACGGCGAACTGGTCGACCCGACGCGCGAGGCGATGGGCTTTCCGCGCGGCGTGCCTGGCATCCCGGAGAGCATCTTCAAGCCGGAGAACTTCGTGTTCCCGGTGCTCGATTACGACTGGGGTCCGGGGTTCGATCGCACGGAGGCCTCGGGGGTGCCGGACCAGGTGCCGCCGAGGATCCGGAGCGTCCTGCCGGCGAAGGTGCCGCGCGTCGATGCCGATGGCAACGAGGTCGGCGGCGTGCCGACGGTGCTGACGATGGCGCCGCTGGGGACCTACCTCGGCTGGAACATCACGGCCGACGGCATCCATGCGGGGCAGGTCTGCAACTACGCCGGCGGCTACGTGCCGTTCGCGCGCACGCGCGCCGAGCGCGAGGCTCGTGGCGATCCGCGCTTGTCGCTCGAGGAGCGCTACAAGGATCGCGCGGGCTACCTCGCCGCGGTGAAGGCCGCGACGGATCGCGCGATGGCGCAGGGCTTCCTGCTGCCCGCGGACCGCGATCGCTTGCTGAAGGAAGCGGCGGGCAGCGACGTGCTGCGCTGAAAGTGACAAGGGGGCCGTGAGGCCCCCTGTCGTTCCATCATTCCGCGCCTTTGGCGCGGCACGAGGATCAGCGCATCGCGGTAGGCGCCGGCGCCTCGGCATCGATGCCGCCGGCCAGCGCCTTGTAAACGCCCACCAGCGACGTCGCCGCCGAGGTCTGCGACTGCGCCAGCTGGTTGCGTGCCGTCAGCAGTTCCCGCTCGGCGTCCAGCACCGCCAGGAAGTCGCTGATGCCGACCTTGAACCGCTCGCGCGCGATGTTGGCCGCGCGTTCCGCCGACACCGCCGCGTCGAACAAGGCCTGCGCCTGCTGCTGGCTGCGGTTGTAGGTCACCAGCGCGCCCTCGGTCTCCTCCAGCGCCGCGAGCACCGTGCGCTCGTAGCTGATGAAGGCCGCCTCGTTGCGCGCGTCCGCCGCCGCGATCTGCGCGCGGATGCGGCCGAAGTCCAGCAGGTTCCACACCAGCTGCGCGCCCAGGTTGTACGCGTAGGCCGGACCGTCGTTCAGGTTGCCGATCCGCGACGCGTTCTGCCCGATCGTCCCGCCCAGCGTGATGCGCGGGAACATCGCCGAGCGCGCCACGCCGACCCGCGCCGCGGCCGCGGCCGCCTGCGCCTCGGCCACCCGCACGTCCGGACGCCGCCGCAGCAGGTCCTCCGGCGTGCCGATGCGGTCCAGCGCGATCGTCTTCAGGCCCGGCAGCGGCTTGACGTCCGACAGCTCCACGTCCAGCGCCGTCGGCGGCTGTCCGGTCAGCACCGCCAGCCGGTAGCGCGTGCGCGCCAGCGCCATCTCCAGCGCCGGGATCGTCGCGGCCGTGCTCTGCACCAGCGCGCGGGCGCGCTCGGTGTCGAAGCCGGTGCCGCGGCCCGCTTCCTGCCGGCCGGCGACCAGCTTCAGCGCGCCCTGCTGCGTGTCCAGCGACTGCTGTGCCACGCGCAGCTGCTCCTGCAGCCCGCGCAGCTCGAAGTAGTTGCGCGCCACCTCCGCCGCGACGCTCACCTGCGCCGCGCGCAGGCCCGCCTCGCCGGCCAGCAGCTCGGCCGCGGCGGCGCGACGCTCGTCGGACAGGCGGCCGAACAGGTCCGCCTCCCACCGCACGTCGAAGCCGACCGAGAACGCGTTGTTGGTCTGCGGATTGCCTTGCGTGTCCGGCGCCCGGACCCGCGCCGCGCCGGCGGTCAGGTCCACCGTCGGGAACAGCTGCGCATCGGCGAAGCGCGACAGCGCCCGCGCCTCGCGCAGGTTGGCCGAGGCGATCCGCAGGTCGGTGTTGGCCTGCAGCGCGCGGTTGACCAGCGCGTCCAGCCCGCTGTCGTTGAAGCCCTGCCAGAAGCGGCCCACCGGCGCCTGGCCCAGCGTCGCCGCGTCGCCTTGCGGCGCGTTGGCGAAACCGGACGCCAGCGGCACCTCGGACTTCTTCGGCGCCGGCGCCGTCGAGCAGCCGGTCAGCGCCACCGTCGCGGCCGCCGCGGCGGCCATCAAAGAGACTCGAACAAACATCACGCGCCTCCCTTCGGCGACGGGGTGCCGCCCTTGGGCGGATCGGCGTCATCCACGCCCGGATGGAACGGATGGGCGGCGGCATCGATCTGATGACGCAGCTCCACCGCATGGGCGCGCTGCTTCTCCGTGCCCTTGCGCAGCAGCGAATAGAACACCGGCGTCAGGAAGATGCCGAACAGCGTCACCCCGACCATGCCGGAGAACACCGCGATGCCCATCGCGCGACGCATCTCGCTGCCCGCGCCAGAGCCCAGGATCAGCGGGATCACGCCCGCGCAGAACGCGATCGAGGTCATCAGGATCGGGCGCAGACGCATGCGGCAGGCGTGGATGATCGCGTCGCCCAGCGCCTCGCCGCGCTCCTCGAGTTCCTTGGCGAACTCGACGATCAGGATCGCGTTCTTGCACGCCAGGCCCACCAGCACCACCAACGCCACCTGCGTGAAGATGTTGAGGTCCCCCGCCTGCATGAATGGCGGCAGATGCGACAGCCACACCCCGAACAGCGCCGACAGGATGCACATCGGCACGATCAGGATGATGGCCAGCGGCAGCGTCCAGCTTTCGTACTGCGCCGCCAGCACCAGCACCACCAGCAGCACCGAGATCGCCAGCACCGCCGCCATCGTCGGGATCGAGAAGCCGCCCGCCTTGATGTCGCGGGTCAGCCGGTCCTGGTAGGTCAGCTCGGTCCACTCGTAGGTCATGCCGCGCGGCAGGTTCTTCAGCCGTTTCTCCATCTCGGCCTCGGCCTGGCCGCTGGAGAAGCCCGGCTTGGCCGCGCCGTTGATGTCCGCGCTCGGGAAGCCGTTGTAGCGCGTCACGCGGGTCGGGCCGAAGGTCGGGTCGACCTGCATCAGCGCGCCCAGCGGCACCATCTCGTTCTTCTCGTTGCGCGTCTTCAGGTCGGTGATGCTGCCGGCGTTGGCGCGGAAGGGCGCGTCGGCCTGCACGATCACCTGGTAGGTCTTGCCGAAGCGGCTGAAGTCGTTGACGTACAGCGAGCCCAGGTTGATCTGCAGCGTGTCGTAGATGTCCTGCAACCTCACGCCCATCTGCTTGGCCTTGGTCCGGTCGACGTGGGCGAACAGCTGCGGGACGTTGATGTCGTAGGTCGAGTACGGCGTGCCGATGCCGCTCTTGGGGTCGCCGTAGATCGGTCCCAGCGTGCCCCAGACGGCGCCGAACAGCGCCTGCTCGCCCAGGCCGGAGCGGTCCTGCACCTGCACCTTGAAGCCGCCGGCGTTGCCCAGGCCGTCCACCGCGGGCGGCGGCACGACGAACATGCGCGCGCCCTGGATCTGCTGGATCGCGCCGTTGACCTTGCCCAGGATCGCGTCCTTGGACAGGTCGGACGAGGTGCGCTTCTCGAAGTCGTCCAGGCCGAAGAACACGATGCCTTCGTTGGGCGCGGCCGAGAAGCCCGCGATCGACAGGCCCGGGAAGGCGATCGAGTCACGGATGCCCGGCACCTTCAGCGCGATGTCGCTCATGCGGCGGATCACCTCGTCGGTGCGGTCCAGCGTGGCGCCCGCGGGCAGCTGCGCGATGCCGATCAGGTACTGCTTGTCCGGCGCCGGCACGAAGCCCGACGGGATGCGCGTGAACAGCAGCGCGGTCAGGCCCAGCAGCACCGCGTAGACGACCAGCGCGGCCGACTTGCGGCGCAGGATGCCGGTGACGCCGCGGCTGTAGCCCTCGCTGCGGCGCTGGAAGAAGCAGTTGAACCAGTGGAAGAACCGGCCGAACAGCTTGTCCATCACCTTCATGATGGGGTCCTTGGGCGCGTCGTGCGGACGCAGCAGCAAGGCCGCCATGGCGGGCGACAGGGTCAGCGAGTTGAACGCCGAGATCACCGTCGAGATCGCGATCGTGACCGCGAACTGGCGATAGAACTGGCCCGACAGGCCCGGCACGAAGGTCAGCGGGATGAACACCGCGCACAGCACCAGCGCGATCGCGACGATGGGTCCGGAGACCTCGCGCATCGCCTTGATCGTCGCGTCGTGCGGCGTCAGGCCGTCCTCGAGGTTGCGCTCGACGTTCTCCACCACCACGATCGCGTCGTCGACCACGATGCCGATGGCCAGCACCAGGCCGAACAGCGTCAGCGTGTTGATCGAGTAGCCCAGCAGCAGCAGGATGGCGAACGTGCCCACGATGGACACCGGCACGGCCAGCAGCGGAATGATCGACGCGCGCCAGGTCTGCAGGAAGATGATCACCACCAGCACGACCAGCAGCACGGCTTCGATCAGGGTCTCGATGACCTTCTCGATGGACGTGGCGACGAAGCGCGTCGGGTCGTAGACGATGTCGTAGGCGACGCCGGCCGGGAAGTTGGCCTTCAGCCGCTCCATCGTCGCGCGGACATCCTTGGAGATGTTCAGCGCGTTGGACTGCGGGGCCTGGAAGATGCCGATGCCGACCGCTTCCTTGTTGTTGAGCAGGCTGCGCAGCGCGTAGGTGCCGGGGCCCATCTCGACGCGGCCGACGTCGCGCACCCGGACCAGGCCGCCGGTGGCGGTGTCGGTGCGGATGATGACGTTGGCGAATTCCTCCTCGGAGACGAGGCGGCCCTGCGTGTTGATCTGCAGCTGGAAGTCGGTGCCCTTGGGCGCGGGCGGCGCGCCGACGACGCCGGCGGCGACCTGCGTGTTCTGCTCACGGATCGCGTTGGTGACGTCGGTGGCGGTCAGGCCGCGGCCGGCCAGCTTGGCCGGGTCGAGCCAGATGCGCATCGCGTAGTCGCCCGAACCGAACACCTGCACCGAGCCCATGCCCTGCACGCGCAGCAGCTCGTCGCGGACCTGCAGCTGCGCGTAGTTGCGCAGGTACAGCGCGTCGCGGCTGTTGTCCGGGCTGACCATGTGCACGACCATGGTCAGGTTGGGGCTGGACTTCTCGGTGGTCACGCCGATCTGCCGGACGATGTCGGGCAGGCGGGGCAGCGCGCGGTTGATGCGGTTCTGGACCGCCGTTTCCGCGGCTTCCGGGTTGGTGCCGATCTTGAAGGTGACCGTCAGCGTCATGCCGCCGTCGGCGGTGGCCTGGCTGTCGAAGTACAGGACGTTCTCGAGGCCGTTGATCTGTTCCTCGAGCGGCGTGGCCACCGTCTCGGAGATCACGCGCGGGTTCGCGCCCGGGAACTGGGCGCGCACGACGACCTGCGGCGGCGCGACCTCGGGGTACTCGGAGATGGGCAGCCGGAAGATCGCCAGCAGGCCCACGAGGAAGATGAAGATCGAGAGGACCGACGCGAAGCGCGGCCGCTCGATGAAGAAGCGGGAAATATCCATGGAGGACCTCGCGCCGGGTTACTTCGACGCGGCCGGCGCGGCGGGGGCGGCGCCTTGCGGCGGGGCGACGGCGCGGCCCTTGTCGTCGAGCTTGACCGTCTGCGGCGTGACCGGCGCGCCGGGCATCGCGTGCTGCAGGCCGTCGAAGATGACGAGCTCGCCGGGCTTGACGCCCTGGACGGCGCGGTAGCCGTCGAACTGGGCGCCGGGCACGACCGGGCGTGGCGCGACGATGTTGTTGGGGCCGACGACCATCACGACCTTGTTGCTCTGGTCGGTGCCGATGGCGCGTTCGGGGATCAGCGTGGCGGTGTAGGCGCCGGTGCCTTCGAGCTTGACGCGGGCGAACAGGCCCGGGGTGAAGGTGCCGTCCTTGTTGTCGAAGACGGCGCGGCCGCGGATGGTGGCGGTGGCCGGGTTCAGGCGGTTGTCGACGAAGTCCATGCGGCCCTCGTGCGGGTAGCCCTGTTCGTTGGCCAGGCCGAGGTAGACCTTGTTGGCCTGCTCGCGCTTGGCGCCGCCGGCGCGGGCGGCGGCGGCGTACTTCAGGAAGGTGGCCTCGCTGGCGTCGAAGTAGGCGTAGACCTTGTCGCTGGAGACGACGGTGGTGAGCACCGGCTCGCCGACGTTGACCAGGTTGCCGGCGGTGACGTTGGCGCGCGAGCTGCGGCCGGTGACCGGGGCGCGGACCTCGGTGAACTCCAGGTTCAGCTTGGCCTGGGTGACGGCGGCCTCGGCGGCGCGGATGTTGGCGTCGTTGTTGCGGACGCTGGACTTGAGCTGGTCGATTTCCTGCTGGCTGACGCCCTGGATCGCGACGAGTTTCTCGGCGCGGCCGAGGTCGGCCTTGGCGAGGTCGGCGGCGGTGCGGGCGGCGGCGAGCTGGGCTTCGGCGCGGGCGACCTCGGCGCGGAAGGGGCGGGGGTCGATGGTGAAGAGCGGGTCGCCCTTCTTGACGACCTGGCCTTCGCGGAAGTGGACCTTGTCGAGGGTGCCGGCGACGCGGGCGCGGATCTCGACGGTGTCGGGCGCTTCCAGGCGCGCGGTGAATTCATCGAAGTCCTGGACTTCGCGGGAGATCGCGGGGGCGACGCTCACGGGCGGGGGGCCGCCATGCTGTTGTTGTTGGTCCTGTTGTTGTCCGCAAGCGGTCAGCAGCAGCGCCACGAAGGCGCCGGCGACGGCGGTGCGCGAGAAATTCGATCCAGCCATGCATCACTCCCGAAAACGCCCACGGCATCTGGTGCACCGCAGCGTGCGGCGGAATGTACGCGGTACATGAATGACCGCAAAGTGCCGAGGGCAATACCTGTCCCTTTGACCGAGGGCTTCATTGACGACCCGGTCGAGGGTGTGAGCAAGTCTCGATGAAAGCGCTGCCGGAAAACGTCAGGAGGATTGGGCAAGGACGCCGGACCGCGCGAAGGCGGATGCGGGGATCCGAAGAGGTCAGGCGAAGCGATGCGCGGGGGAAACTTTCCTAGGGATTGAAAGTGAGGATGTTCGAGGCGGGTGCGGGATGCAGGCCGACTTCGAACCAGGAAGGTGCATGAGCGACTGCTTGGCCTTCACGTCAATGGAGAGCGACTCATGAGTCGACAGGCAATGAAGGGGGCTGGCGGCGCGGTGATCGTGGGACTCGGCGTCGTGATCGCGCTGATCGTTTGGAGCGGTTGGACGGAGTCCGACATCGGGCCGGCGACGCCGGGCATCACGCAGGACCCATCACGCGCCGTGAGCAGGACGTCGATGGAGCCTGCTTCGGCACCGGCTGCCCCTGCCTCGATGCCAAGAGCTTCGACGGTGTCGGTGTCAGCGGCGGAGTACCCGGCGCCATGGTCGACATGGCTGCACTTCGAGACGGACGACGAGCGCCGTGCCCGGCATCGTCGGAGCGATCCGTTCGATGCGGTGGACGATCTGCAGGGGCTGCTGTCACGAGCGGCGCGAGGCGATTCGGAAGCGGCGCTCCGGCTGCATGACCTGGCCGAGTACTGCGATGACCATCGAGAAGCGCCGGAGCTGCCGCCGGACTACCTGCGACTGGATTGCTCCACCCCCAGGTCCTGGAGCGCGGATCAGCGGCGCGGGTGGCGTCGACAGGCGGTGTTCACCGGCGACCCTTCGCCGCCGATGAGCATGCTCCAGGAGGCCGAGTCCATGCGGCCGGGCAATCCCCTGCTGGCCGAAACCGCTTCCGATGCGGCACTGGCGCTGGACTACGCCGCGAGACGAGGTTGCCTCGCTTGCATCGTGGCCCTGGCCGGGCTGTTCAAGGACGGACAGCTCGTGCAACAGGACCTGAGACGCAGCTTTGCCTACCTGCAGGTGGCCGCCGCGGCGAGCGGTGAGCCGATCTACACGGAGCACGCCGAGAAGCTCCGCGCTTCCCTGCGGCCGATCGACATCGAATTCGCTCGCGCGCTTCAAGAGCGCCTCGCGAAGGCGCTTGAAAAGAACAAGGCCCGCTGAGCGGGCCTTGGTCGTCAGAGCAGCGAGTCGATGATGCGACCGCGAACCTGCGGCTCGAAGCTGGCGATCAAGCGATGCAGGTCCGCTTCGGGTGATGTGTCGCCATCCGCTGCCGCGGTCGAAGCGTCTCCGCGCCCTTTCGAAACGGACTCCAGGTGATGCGTCGGTGTCTTCAGTCGCGGAGCCCGCTTGGATCCGGATATCTGACCGTTATGGCACGCCGCGCATGACACCCCTGCAGGGGCTCCTTGATGCGGGGTGACCGGGCCCACGATGACTTCTCCGCGACGTGCGGGTGGCATCAACCCGCCGAAGGTCTCTGCCGGAGCGGAGATCGGCTGGCCTCGTCCTCCGCCGACACGCTCAAGCACGCCTTCGCAGTTTTCTTTGACGGTGGACTTGAACTTGATTTGGCGCACAACTTTTGTCTTCATCTCTACCATGTAGTGAATTTCAATTTCCATTCGCCGCCGCCAGAACTGACCTGGAGCTCCGTTATTCACTGAGGCGTGGTGAATGCTGCGGATTGCGTATTTTCTCCAGGAACCACTGGTATTGAATGGCCAAGCATGAAACGGACCATTCATGATGTCCCTCCCGGGAGGGTCAGCGAATTCATCGCGCAGATAATCACCAATTCTTGACAGCGCCTCCGCCATTGCCACTTGCTCCTCATGACACTGCGCATCCCCCGCGCCACGCGGCGCTGCAAGACCGTGCGGTACGATGACGCAAAGCGGGAATGCGATCACGAAGAACCGCCCTCCCAAGATCGCCCGAAAACCAGGCATATCAACTCTCCAGATTGTTTCGAAGTTGGGCTGGCTTTTCTAATGGCAAAGAATGGCGAGCTGTGTATTTCTATCTGGGAGCGAATGATTCAACAATTGCCCGAATCATTCATTTTCAATGATCAGTCTTTGCTACCGCAGCACTAATTCAAGGCGTTTTCCATGACACATGATGGAAATCACGAACCAGCATTCTCAATTCCTACGGAATTTCCGTTCGATTGGTTCAAAGCGATGGATTTCGAGTTTGAAAGGCCGCGCGGGCAAGGATTCGATTGGCCCGACCCCTATGAGGCCTTGAAGAATCTGCCGTGGCTGCTCAAGCAGGCGAATGAGGAGCACGACCCGGGCGCCGCATACAAACTGTTCGATCTCGCGCTCTGCTGTTCAGAGCAAGCCGAGCGACCGATACCTCCCGGTATCCAGCCGCTGGACTGCTCTCCCGTGAACGCCTGGAGCGTTGAAGAACGCGCCGCCTGGATGCGACTTGCCGCGCGGGGCGGCTACACGACAGCCGCCCTCGCCACCCTCTCGGCTGCGGAAAAGTCGAATGCGCCACTTGAGATGCGCCGCGAGATGACGAAGGACGCTGCGATCGGCCTTGAGATTTCGGCGTCGCGTGGGTCGCTGGAGGCCGCGCTCGCGCTAGCCACGTTGCTCAGGGATGGTGACCTCATCGAGGCCGATCTGCCGAGGTCCTATGCCTACTTCCAGGTGGCTGCGGCAGCCACGTCTGCCGACGCCTATTCCCGGCACGCCGGGTCCGTCCGCGAACGGCTGAAGTCCTCGGATCTCGCAATCGCGCGTTCGATCCAGGAGAAGTTGGCAGCGGCGTTGGCTGCCAATGGCCGCTGCAATCGTTGATTCGAGCCAACTGGGCGGGCATGAAAAAACCCGGGCACTGCCCGGGTTCTTCATGTCTGCGCGAAGCGCCTGTTGGCGCGGGACGCGCCCTCAATGCACGCCGTGCATCAGCTTCTTCATCCACGGGCTGAGCAGCATCAGCAGCACGCCGGCGCCGGCCGGGACGATGGTGAAGATCAGGAAGAAGGTCGACATCGAGTACGTCGACGAGATCGCGTCGATGTACGAGCCCGTCATGCCGGCGATCTTGTTGGCGATCGCCGCGTTCACGAACCAGACCCCGAACATCAGGCCCAGCAGTCGCGCCGGCGCCAGCTTCGAGATGTAGGACAGCCCCACCGGCGACAGGCACAGCTCGCCCATCGTGTGGAGCAGGTAGGCCAGCGTCAGGAACACCATGCTCACCTGCGCCGTCTTCGCGCCCGCCGGGATGCCCGACGCGCCGTACGACAGCGCCGCGAATCCCAGCCCCAGCAGCACCAGCCCGACACCGAACTTCACCGGACCGCTCGGGTTCCAGTGCCGCTCCCACATCTTGCTGAACATCGGCGCCAGGATCACCAGGAAGAAGGAATTCAGCACCCCGAACCAGGTCGCCGGAATCTCCGATTGCTCCATCTGGAACTCGCGGCCCAGCATCCACAGCGACAGGCCCCAGATCAGCGCCAGCGCGCCGGCCAGCAGCAGGTTGGACAGGCCGTAGCGGCCTTCCGTGCTGCGCGTGAGCTTGATCAGCAGCCAGCTCAGGATCGCCACCGGGATCAGCGTCATCAGCGAATTGACGATCTTGAACACCAGCCCGCTGGTGCCCACCAGCGCGCGGTCCGTGTAGTCCGCCGCGAAGATCGTCATCGATCCGCCCGCCTGCTCGAACGCGAACCAGAAGAAGATCGTGAAGAACGAGAACACGCCGATCGCGATCAGCCGGTCGCGCACGATGTGCGCCGGCGTGTCGTCCAGCGGCTCGCTCGCATCCACCAACGGAGCGTCCTTGCCGGCCGGCGCGCCGCCGATCTCGCCGAAGATGCCCTGCGCCAGCCAGAACTGCAGCGCGCCCAGGATCATGAAGACCGCCGCCAGGCCGAAGCCGTAGTGCCAGCCGATCTTCTCGCCGATGTAGCCGCACAGCGAGATGCCGAAGAACGCGCCCGCGTTCACGCCCATGTAGAACAGCGTGTAGCCGCCGTCGCGCTGGCCCTCGTTGTCCTTGCCGTAGAGCTGGCCCACGATCGCCGAGATGTTCGGCTTGAACAGGCCCGTGCCCAGGATCACCAGACCCAGGCCGAGGAAGAAGCTCACCCGCGTGTCGAAGAACAGCGAGATGTGACCCGCCGCGATGATGAAGCCGCCCAGCACCACCGCGCGCCGCGTGCCCAGGAACCGGTCCGCGATGTAGCCGCCGATGATCGGCGTCAGGTAGACCAGCATCGTGTACCAGCCGTACAGGCTGGTCGCCTCCGCCCGCGTCCAGCCCCAGCCGCCCTTGGAGACCTCCGAGATCAGGTACAGCACGAGCAGCGCCCGCATGCCGTAGTAGGAGAACCGTTCCCACATCTCGGTGAAGAACAGGACGAACAGGCTGTTGGGCTGGCCGAGGATGGTCTGCCGCGCTCCGGGAGTTTGAATTGTGTTCAAACGACGCTCCGTGATGGATCGAAGACCCGGCCTTCCGGGTCGCTGGACATCGCGCGTTCCATGGATCAGAACGCGCTTGCCGCTGGTCCAGGCCCCGGATCGATCGATCCCTCGGGGCCCGCCAGCGGCAGGCGCGCCATTGTCAGCCAAACGTCAGCGTCGACCCGGCCCTCGGCATTAGGGGACACCCTAGGTGACGGCGGCTCCCGCCGCCGCCTCGCGCCGGGTCCGCCAGCCGGTCAGGCGCGCGGCTCGCGCAGCAGGCGCAGGCCGTTGAGCACCACCAGCAGGCTCGCGCCGGCGTCGGCCAGCACCGCCAGCCACAGCGAGCCGATCCCCGCCAGCGTCAGCGCCGCGACGATCGCCTTCAGGCCCAGCGCCACGACGATGTTCTGCGTCAGCACCGTCGCCACGCGCTCCGACAGCCCGATCAGCTCCGGCAGCTTGCGCAGGTCGTCCTGCATCAGCGCGATGTCGGCGGTCTCCAGCGCGGTCGCGCTGCCGGCGGCGCCCATCGCGATCGCGATGTCGGCCCGCGCCAGCGCCGGCGCGTCGTTGACGCCGTCGCCGATCATCGCGACCGGCCCCTGCTCGTCGGCCAGCCGCGCGATCGCGTCCAGCTTGTCCTGCGGCAGCAGCGGCGCGCGCACCGCGTCCTCCGCCATGCCCAGCCGCGCCGCCATCGCGACGGCGCTGGCGCGCTGGTCGCCGCTGAGCATCGTCAACGCCAGCCCGCGCGCGCGCAACGCGGCCAGCACCTCGGCCGCCTCCGGCCGCGGCGTGTCCGACAGCGCGATCAGCGCCAGCGTCTGGCCGCCGCGCATCAGCCACACCAGCGTGTGGCCCTGCGCCTGCAGCGCCCGGGCGGCGTCGCGCGCCGGCTCGTCGACGGCGCCGCGCTGCTCGGCCAGGCGTTCGTTGCCGAGCGCGAATTCCTGGCCGTCCAGCGTCGCGGTCAGGCCCAGGCCGGGCAGGTTCTGCAGGTGGTCGACCGGCTCCAGCGCGGTGCCGAGTCGCTGGGCGTGCGCCGCGACGATCGCCTGCGCCAGCGGATGCGCGCTGCCGGCGTCCAGCCGCGCGGCCAGGTGCAGCGCCTGGTCGGCGTTCACCGACGGGTACAGCGGCTGCACGACGACGAGCTCCGGACGCCCCTCGGTCAGCGTGCCGGTCTTGTCGAAGGCCAGCGTCTTGAGCTGGCGGGCGCGTTCCAGGTACAGGCCGCCCTTGATCAGGATGCCGCGGCGCGCCGCCGCGGCCAGGCCGCTGACCACCGTCACCGGCGTCGAGATCACCAGCGCGCAGGGGCAGGCGATCACCAGCAGCACCAGGCCCTTGTAGATCCAGTCGCTCCAGGTGCCGAAGCCCAGCAGCGGCGGCAGCACCGCCAGCGCCACCGCGACCAGCACCACCGCCGGCGTGTACACGCGGGCGAAGCGGTCGATGAAGGCCTGCGTCGGCGCGCGCTGCGACTGCGCCTGCTGCACCGCCGCGGCCATGCGGTCGAGCAGCGTGTGGCCCTTGGCGGCGGTGACTTCCATTTCGAGCAGGCCGTCGCCGTTGATGCTGCCGGCCAGCAGCGCGTCGCCGGGCGCCTTGTCCACCGGCATCGCCTCGCCGGTCAGGGCGGCCTCGTTCAGGCTCGAGCGCCCGGTGACCAGCCGGCCGTCCAGCGGCACGCGCTCGCCCGGCGGGATGCGCACGCGCGCGCCGAGCGCCACCTGCGCCGCGGGCATCGTCGTCCAGCGGCCGTCGGCGCCTTGCACCGACGCGGTCTCCGGCGCCAGCTGCGTCAGCGCGCGGATCGCATCGCGGGCGCGCGCCAGGCTCAGGCTTTCCATCATCTCGGACAGGCCGAACAGCCACACCACCATCGCCGCCTCCGGCCACTGGCCGAGCACGATCGCGCCGATCACCGCCAGGCTCATCAGCAGGTGGATGTTCAGCGTCACGCTCTTGAGCGCGATCCAGCCCTTGCGCAGCGTCGGCAGGCCGCCGAGCAGCATCGTCGCGACCGCCAGCGCGATCACCAGCGGGCCGGATTCGTCGAAGCCGGAGAACGCCAGCGTCTCCGCCGCGATCGCGGCGACGCCCGCCACGGCCATGCGCCAGCGCAGGCCGGTCGAGATCGCCGGCGGCGGCGCCGGGGGCGGGGCCTCGGCCGCGACGGGCTCGGCGGTCATGCCGACCGACTGGATCGCCGCGCGCAGTGGCGCGTCGTCGGGCAGGCGGTGGTGGACGTCCAGCAGGCGGTTGATCAGGTCGAACTCCAGCGCCACCACGCCGCGCTGGCTGGCCAGCTGGCGGCGCAACAGGCCTTCCTCGGTCGGGCAATCCATGCCGGCGATGAAGTAGCGCTGGCGGGTGGTGCCGGCCAGGTCCTCGGCCGACACCTTCGGCGCCGACGCGGACGGGGCCGCACTGTGGCTGCCGCAGCAGGCGGCGGCGTCCTGGGTCGCGCTCGCGGCGGAGCCATGGCCATGCCCGTGGTCGTGGTCGTGGTCGTGGTCGTGGTCGTGGTCGTGGTCGTGGTCGTGGGCATGGTCCCCGGCCGCGCCGCCCTGGGCGTGGGCGTGGGCGTGGGCGTGTTCCTGGCCGTGCGCCGGGGCCGGCGCCGTCTTCGCCGGAGCGGGCGCCGCGACAGCGGCGGGGCCGCAGCAGCCCCCGCAGGACGAGGCCTCCGCGTCCGGGTTCGCGGGCGCGGCGGGGCGGTGATCGTGTTCCTGATGTGCCATGAGGTGGATTGGAATGTCTGTAGCCGCTCCAAGGTCAAGCGGCTATCCTGACGCCCATGCGAATCGGCGAATTGAGCAAGTCCACCGGCGTGGACATCGAGACCATCCGCTTCTACGAGAAGAGCGGCCTGCTGCCGCCGCCCGCCCGGAGCGAGAACGGCTATCGCGACTACGCGCACGCGCACCTGGAGCGCCTGGCCTTCATCCGGCATTGCCGCGCGCTGGACATGTCGCTGGCGGATGTCGCGCTGCTGCTGGACAGCCTGGCGACCCAGGATCCGGAGGCGCTGGTGAAGGTGGACGTGCTGGTGGCCTCGCAACTCGGCAAGGTCCGCGCCCGGCTCAAGAGCATGCAGGCGCTCGAGGCGCAACTCGTCGCGCTGCAGAAGCGCTGCGACGCCGACCACGACCACCACGCCTGCGGGATCCTGGAGGAACTCGTCTCCGCCGCGCACGGCGAGGCCTGCGCCTGCCATCCAGAACCGGGCCAGGCCGCGGGTGCACCGGGCAAGGCCGGCGGCCACGGCAGCCACGCCGGCGGTCCGGCAGGCAGGGCTCGCTGATCGTCGACAGGCCCGCGGCGCCGGCTGACGCTCAGCGCTCCGGCAGCGCCGCCTGCAGCAGCCGTTCGCGCAGCCGCGGCACGGCGAAATCGATGAACGCGCGCAGCTTCAGCGGCAGCCGGCCCTGCGGCGCGTAGACCAGGTGCACCGGCCGCGGCGCGGCCTCGAAGTCCTCCAGCACCAGCTGCAGCCGGCCGGCGCGGACGTCCTCGTTCACCTGGTAGGACAGCGCTCGCACCAGCCCGGCGCCGGCGCGGCCGGCGTCCAGCGCGGCATCGATCGTGTTGACGCCCAGGCGCGAGCGGAACGCCCCGGTCCGTGGCTGCCCGTCCTGGCGGAAGGGCCAGGCACCGCCGGTGGCGACGCTCTCGAACGACACCACCCGGTGCCGCATCAGGTCGTCCGGCGACGCCGGCACGCCCTGCGCGGCCAGGTAGCCTGGCGCCGCGCAGATCACATGCCGCACTTCCCCCAGCCGCGTCGCGACCAGGCTGCTGTCGGCGAGCTCGCCGATCCGCAGCGCGACGTCGATCTGGTCGTCCAGGAAATGCGCGACCCGGTCGGTCAGCTTCAGGTCGACCGCCACGTCCGGAAACGCGGCCAGGAACCCGCTCACCGTCGGCAGCACGTGCAGCCGCCCGAACATCGTCGGCGCCGTCACGATCAGGTCGCCGCGGGGCTCGGTGTACTCGCCGGCGGCGGCGCGTTCGGCCTCGTTCAGCTGGTCCAGGATCGCCTTGGCCGCCTCGACGTAGGAACGGCCCGCGTCGGTCAGCTCCAGCCCCTTGGCCGAGCGGATCAGCAGCGTCGCGCGCAGGTGTCGTTCCAGGTCGGCCACCTTGCGGCTGACCGTCGCCAGCGGCAGCCCGAGCCGCTTGCTCGCCTTCGACAGGCTGCCGGCGTCCACCGCGGCGATCAGCATCGCCATCGCGTCGAGTCGATCCATGCGCGTCCAGGCCTGCCGTCGGCGGGGCCTTCCAGTTTTCGAGAGGGTTGTTCTCGATCCTAGCGGCTTCCGGAGAATTCCGGGAATCCGGAGACTGCGTCCCATGCCCTCCAGCGCGGATCGCCGATCCGGGGAAGGGCGCCAAGGACCCCGCCATGACCGCGATCGCCTCCGCTTCCGGTTCCACCGTCTCGACCGTCCCTTCGGCGGTCGCGCCCGTCGCCTCGTCGGCCCCCGCCGCCATCCGCCATCGCACGGCGACGGTGCTCGGCCGCCAGGTCTTCTACCGCGAGGCCGGCGATCCGTCCCTGCCGACGCTGCTGCTGCTGCACGGCCTGCCGACCAGCAGCCGGATGTTCCTGCCGCTGATCCCGCTGTTGGCGGACCGCTTCCATGTGATCGCGCCGGACTACATCGGCTTCGGCCACTCGGACGCGCCGTCGCCGAGCGAGTTCACCTACACCTTCGACCACCTGGCCGAGCACGTCGCCGGGCTGGTCGACGCGCTCGGCCTGACCGCGTACACGCTCTACATGCAGGACTACGGCGGCCCGATCGGCTACCGGCTCTTCACGCAGCGTCCGCACCAGGTGACCGGCTTCATCATCCAGAACGCCAATGCCTACGTCGAAGGCGTCGGCGACGAGGCCAAGACGGTGTTCGGCCCGCTGTGGCAGTCGCGCACCCCGGCCACCGAGGCCCCGGCCCGCGAGTTGATCAGCATGGCCGGCACGAAGTGGCACTGGCTGGTCGGCGTGAAGGATCCCGAGCTGATCGACCCGGACCACTGGATCGTCGACCAGGCGCTGCTGGACCGGCCCGGCATCCAGGACGCCAACGTCGACCTGCTGGCCAACTACCAGACCAACCTCGCGCTGTATCCGACCTGGCACGAGGCCTTCCGCCAGCACCGGCCCAAGACGCTGATCGTCTGGGGCAAGAACGACCCGATCTTCATTCCGCCCGGCGCCCGCGCCTACCTGAACGACCTGCCCGACGCCAAGCTCGTCTGGCTGGACGGCGGCCACTTCGTGCTCGACGAGTTCGCGCCGCAGGTGGCGGCGGAGATCCGCGCCTTCTTCGGGTGATCGGCTGATCGGTTGATCGGCCGGGCCGGCGGCGCGGACGGCCGGCTCAGCGCGGCATCGGCCGGGCGAATTCCTCGAGCCGCCGGCGGAGTTCGTCCCGCAGCTGCCGCAGCGCCGGCGTCAGTTGCGCGCGGCCCGGCACGATCAGGTGCAGCGGCGCGGGATCGCCGCGCCAATGCGGGTTCACATGGACCAACTGGCCGCTGGCGAGCTCCTGGGCCACGTCCGGCCAGGACTTGTAGGCGATCCCCAGCCCCGCCAGCGCCCAGCGCTTGACGACCTCGCCGTCATCCGCGACCCGGCGGCCGTTCAGCGGCAGCGCCTCGGGGCGGCCGGCGATCTCCACCGGCCAGTGCGACGGCACCTCGCCGTCCATCAGGTAGCGCAGCGCCTCGTGGCGGGCCATGTCCTCGGGCGACGCCGGCATCCCGTGCAGCGCCAGGTAATGCGGCGCGGCGACCAGCACCCGGCGGCAGTCCGGTAACAGTGGCAGCGCGACCTGCGAGCCGCCCGCCGGCTGGCCGTAGCGGATCGCCGCGTCGACCGGACGCCGCAGCAGGTCGGTCAGCGGATCGCCGATCTGCAGCCGCAGGGTCAGCGCCGGATGGCGTTCCTGGAACTGCTCCAGCCACGGCAGCAGCACGTGCCGGCCCAGGTCCGACGGCAGGGTCAGGTGCAGCTCGCCGGCCAGCGCCTCTCGCCCGGCGATCGCCTCGTCGCGGCCCTCGGTCAGGGCGCGCAGCGCCGCGCGCGCATGCGGCAGGTAGCGCTGGCCTTCCCCCGAGAGCCGCAGGCTGCGGGTGCTGCGCACGAACAGCGAGAAACCCAGCTGTTCCTCCATCCGCTTGAGCGCGGCGCTGGCCGCGGCGGGCGACCAGTCCAGCGCCTTGGCAGCGGCGGTGAGGTTGCCGAGGTCGGCGATGCGCACCAGCAGTTCGAGGTCGGCGATCCGGGTCATTGTTCGATTTTCTTTGAAAAAGCTTCCGCCGGCAGCCGGTTCAATGGGCCGCGATGGGGTTTCAGACTTCGTTCATCAAACAGCCTGGAACACCCCCATGAAACCTCCGAGCACCCCCACCGACCTCCGCAACCCCGCCTTCAGCGCCGAGACCGTCAGCGTCGTCGTCGGCGGCACCTCCGGCATCGGCCGCGCCGTGGCCAACGCGCTGCGCGCTCGGCCGGGCGAGGTCATCGCCGCCAGCCTGAACACCGGCCTGGACATCACCGACGCGGCGGCCGTGGCCGCGTACTTCGACGGCCTCGGCCCGGTCGACCATGTCGTCGTCACCGCCGGGTCCCAGGCGCCGGGCGGTCCGGTCGCCGCGGTCGACCTGGACGCCGCCAAGGCCGCTTTCGACGTCAAGTTCTGGGGCGCGATCGCGGTGGCCCGGGCCGCGGCGCGGCACCTGCGCCCGGGCGGCACGCTGACGCTGACCTCCGGTTTCCTGTCGCGCCGCGCGACGCCCGGCGCCTTCGTGAAGACGGCGATGAACGCGGCGCTGGAGGCCTCGGCCAAGCTGCTGGCGCGGGAGCTCGCGCCGCTGCGGGTCAACGTCGTCAGCCCCGGCCTGACCGACACCGAGGCCTACGCCGCGATGGCGCCCGAGGCGCGCGACGCGATGCTGGCCAAGGCGGCCGCGACGCTGCCCGCCGGCCGCGCGGGCCGGCCGCAGGACCTGGCCGCGGGCTACCTGTTCGTGATCGACAACCCCTTCGTCACCGGCGCCGTCATCGACATCGACGGCGGCGCGCTCATCCAGTGATTGCCCGCGAGGACCCCATGACCGACCTTTTCTCTCCCCTGACCCTGGGCCCGCTGACGCTGCCCAACCGCATCGTGATGGCGCCGATGACGCGCGCCCGCAGCAGCCAGCCCGGCAACGTGCCCAACGCGCTGATGGCCGCCTACTACGCCCAGCGCGCCAGCGCCGGCCTGATCGTCAGCGAGGCCACGCAGGTCTCGCCGCAGGGCCAGGGCTACAGCTTCACGCCGGGCATCCACGGCGACGAGCAGGTCGCGGGCTGGCGCCTCGTCACCGAGGCGGTGCACCGCGCCGGCGGCCGCATCGTGCTGCAGCTGTGGCACGTCGGCCGAATGTCGCATCCGGTCTTCCACGACGGCGGCCTGCCGGTGGCGCCGTCGGCGCTGTCGCCCGAGGCGCAGGTCTGGGTGGCCGACGAGCAGGGCGTCGGCCGCATGGTGGATTGCCCCACGCCGCGCGCGCTGACGCGCGAGGACATCGCCGGCGTCGTCGCCGACTTCCGGCGCGGCGCGGCCAATGCCATGCGGGCCGGCTTCGACGGCGTCGAGATCCATGGCGCCAACGGTTACCTGATCGACCAGTTCCTGCGCACCACCTCCAACCAGCGCGACGACGACTACGGCGGCTCGCGCGACAACCGGCTGCGCTTCCTGCGCGAGGTCGTCGACGCGGTCGCGGCCGAGATCGGTGCCGAGCGTGTCGGCGTGCGTCTGGCGCCCTTCATCACCGCCCGCAACATGGACTGCCCGGACATCATCCCGACCATCCTCCAGGCGGCGGAGGAACTGTCGGCGCGCGGCGTCGGTTACCTGCACCTGTCCGAGGCGGACTGGGACGACGCGCCGCAGATTCCCGAGGCCTTCCGTGTCGCGCTGCGCGAGCGCTTCGGCGGCCGCATCGTCGTGGCGGGCCGCTACGACGCCGCGCGGGCCCGGCCGCTGCTGGACGCGGGGCTGGTCGACCTGGTCGCGTTCGGGCGGCCCTTCATCGCCAACCCGGACCTGCCGGCCCGGCTGGCCGGTGGCCTGCCGCTGGCGGCCTTCGATGGCGCGACCCTCTTCGGCGGCACCGACCGGGGCTACAGCGACTACCCGCCCCTGGCCGCGGCGGCCTGAGCGGGCGCGCCGTCCGTGACGGAGTGGGCGCTTTCCCTCGCGCCGAGGCGCGAGGGAGCGCTCCGCGGTTCAGACCGGGCCCGATCGGACGATGTAGAGTGCGAGCCGCCCGCGTTACAAATTTCAGACATTCCCGGCGCGGCTGGCTCTTCCTCCGCTCATCGCGCCTGTCATGCGTGTCTGTTCACTGTCATCGGTCAAGAACCGGATCGTCCTCGGTCAGCCGCTCGCCTTCAGCGTGCGCGACACCGACCGGACGCTGCTGCTCGCGCGCGGACAGGTCATCGCGGACGAGGAACAGCTCAACGCGCTGATGCGCCGCGGGGCGCTGGTGGAGGTCCACGAGCTGACCGAGGCGGTGCGCCAGCCGGGACGACCGGCCTCCGCCGCCTACCTGCGCGACCGCCTGCCCGAGGAATGGAACCGTGGGCTGCAGGACGTGCGCAACGCGCTGTCCGCGACGCCGGACCGCCTGGCCGACGCGCTCGACGGCGCGACGACGCTGCTGATGTCGCTGATCGACAGCTCGCCGGAGATGGCCCTCGCGCAGGTGGTCCGACAGCCTGAATCGAGTGGCGGCCACTACGGCGTCACCCATTCCTTGCATGCGGCGACGGCCTGCCACGCGGCGGCGCGCTACCTGGGCTGGGGTCCGGAGGACCAGCGGCTGGCCTTCCAGGCGGCGCTGACGATGAACCTGGGCATGCTGGACCTGCAGGCGCGGTTGTCCAGCCAGGTCTCGCCGCTGACCTCGATGCAGCGCGAGGCGATCAACGACCACCCGATCCGCAGCGTCGAGATGCTGGATGCGGCGGGCATCACCGAGCGGGACTGGCTCGAGGCGGTGCTGCAGCACCATGAGACGCCGGATGGGCGCGGTTATCCGCACGGCATCAGCGACATCGGCGAGCTGGCCGAGATGCTGCGTTACGCGGACGTCTACACGGCGCGGCTGAGCAGCCGCGCGAACCGGCCGGCGATGAGCGCGGCGCAGGCGGGGCGCGAGCTGCACCAGATGGCCGCGCAGAGTCCGCTGGCGGCCGCGTTGATAAAGGCCTTCGGCATCTTCCCGCCGGGCAGCCTGGTGCGGCTGGCCAGTGGCGAGGTGGGGCTGGTGGTGCGCAACGGCGAGAAGGCGCATCGACCGATGGTGTCGGCCTTGACCAATGCCAACGGCGAGCCGCGGCAGATGCCGGTGCTGCGCGACAGCAGTCGCGACGACCATGCCGTGGTGGCGCTGCTCCCCGCGCACGCCTCCCCGATCCGCCTTTCGGACGAACGCATCGCGACCCTGATCGCAGGCGCCTGACCCCGCCCGATCCGCGCCGCCGCCCGCCCTCCACAAAGCCTTGCATCCCGGGCCCACAAATCCATCACTCCCGCTCCACAGAGCCTTTCTTCCAGTAAACCTCTGACACCCCCTCCCCGCGCAGACTCCGCCGCTTTCGATCACGGGGGATGCGAGTGGTGCGCGAGGTTGAATTGAAGTCGGGATGTTGGCGCGCGATGGTCGTGCCGGATCGGGGGGGTCGATTGCGTTGGCTGGGGGAGGTGGGCCCGGACGGCCGGCAGCCGTGGTTGCGGCCGTTGACGAACGAGCGGGGCCTCCTGGTGGGTGGAGGCGGGGTGAGACTGGCGGCGCCGGGCCATGTGACGGAGGAGATGGCGCGGCAGGTGCCCGATCCGCGGGTGTTCGACGCGATCTGGCAGGTGACGCAGCAGGCGCCGGACCGGGTGACGCTGATGCTGCATCCGGGCGCCGCGTCGCCGGGGCGCTGGGGGTTTCAAGCCAGCCAGACGCTGCATCTGGACGAGCACCGCCTCGACTGGGAGTTGTCGGTGCGCAACCTGAGCCGGATGCCGATGCCGGCTCGCCTGGGCTGGTTGCTGCAGTTCCCGGAGGACTTCGCCGAGGCCCTGTGGCTGGACGACACGCTGGAAGCGGTGCGTCAGCTGCCGCGCGGGCAGTCGGTGGTCCGGGATCCGTGGTGCGGTTTGGCATCGCTGAACGGCGAGGCGGGTCGGCTGGTGCTGCTGCGCGGCGATGCGCCGCTGGACACGCTGCACGTGGAGCGCCACCCGTCGCGCGCCTGGCTGCAGTTGCGGCTGATGACGCCCGACACCACGCGGCTGACGCCGCTGGCGCGCGGCGAGGAGCTGACGCTGCGCCTGACGATCGACCTGCTGGCCTCCCGCATCCCGCCGCCCACGGTGCGCCAGGACAAGCCGGCGGACCCGCCGATCCTGTGAACCGGGGCGTCGCCAGGGCGCACGGCGCGTCCGGGGCGGCCCCTATACTGCCGCGCGCCCTGCCGCCGCGGCGCCCCCCACCCATGCCGACGTTGCCGTCCCTCGCCGCCCTGCGGCCCTACCTGCGCGACGCCCTGCGCGACGACCTCGTCGCCGCCGTGGTGGTCAGCGTCCTGTTGATTCCGCAAAGCCTGGCCTACGCGATGCTCGCCGGCCTGCCGCCGCAGGTCGGGCTCTACGCCAGCCTGCTGCCGCCGCTGTTCTACGCGGCGCTGGGCTCCAGTCCCTACCTGAATATCGGCCCGGTCGCGGTGCTGGCGCTGATGATCATGCAGACGCTGCAGCTCGCGCCCGCCGGCGTCAGTCCGAGCGAGGCGGCCTTGGTGCTGGCGGCCGAGGTCGGCCTGTTCCTCGGCGCCGCCGCGCTGCTGCGGCTGCATGCGCTGGCGGCGCTGCTGTCGGTGCCGGTGCTGCATGGCTTCGAATCGGGCGCGACGCTCGCGATCGCCGCGAGCCAGTTGCCGGTGCTGATCGGCTCCTCGGCCAGCGGCGGCACCTGGACCGACCTGGGCCGCTCGATGGTGGCGCGGGGCTTCGACTGGCACGGCATCGCCGCGCTGTTCGGCATCGCCTCGCTGCTCGCGCTGGTCGCGGTGCGGCGGCTGCCGAAGGGCTTCGTCTCGCGCGTGGCACCGCTGGCGGTGCTGCTGGCGGGCATCGCCGTCGCCTGGGGCTGGGATCCGCAAGACCTGCCGCGCGTCGGCGAGCTGCCGCCGCTGGCGCTGGTCTTCACGCTGCCGCGGCTCGACGCCGAGCTCTGGACCGCGATGCTCCCCGGCGCGGCGCTGATCGGGCTGCTCGGGTACGTCTCCAGCCTGGCGGTCGCGGAGTCGCTCGCGCGCCGCGTCGGCCAGCGCGTCGACGCCCGGCGCGAGTTGATGGGTCTGGCGGGCGCCAACCTGGCCGCGGCGCTGTCGGGCGGGATGCCGTCGGCCGCCAGCTTCTCCCGCAGCGTCCTGATGAGCGACGCCGGCAGCCGCACCCGGATGACCGGCGTCTTCGTCGCCGGGCTGATGGGCCTGACGTTGCTGACGCTGTCGCCGCTGTTGGCCTGGGTGCCCAAGCCGGTGCTGGCCGCCAGCATCATGGTCGCGGTGCTGTCGGGGCTGAAGTTCGGGCCGTATGCCGATGCCTGGCGCTACGACCGCGGCGAGGCGCTGCTGATGGCGGCGGTCACGCTGCTGGTGATGTTCGTCGGCATCACCGCCGCGCTGGGGCTGGGCGTGGCCGGCGCCATCGCGCTGCTGCTGCAGCGCAGCGCGCGGCCGCATGTCGCGCTGATCGGCCGCATCGCGGGGACCGAGCATTACCGCAACGTCGAGCGCCACCAGGTCGAGCTCGACCCGCTGGTGCTCGGGCTGCGCATCGACGAGAGCCTGCTGTTCCTCAACGGGCGCAGCCTGGCGGACGTGGTGCAGGCCCATCTGGACACGCATCCCGCGACGCGGCGCGTGCTGCTGCAGATGTCGCCGGTCAACAGCATCGACTTCAGCGGCTTGAGCGCGCTCAGGGAGCTGCATGAGACGCTGGAGCGCCAGGGCCGGCGGCTGGACCTCAGCGAGGTCAAGGGGCCGGTGCTGGACCGGCTCAAGGACAGCGGGTGGGAGACGTGGTTCCGCGGGCGGGTGTACCTCTCCCACCACCTGGGGATGCAGGACCGGGACTGACGGGGGTCAATGCACGTCGTTCAGGTGGCCGTGCCGGCGCAGGTCCGGCATCAGGAAGCAGACCAGGAACGCGAAGAAGCACATCACCGACACGTAGACGTAGAAGGCGCTTTCGACGTTCGCCGCCTTCAGGCTCAGCGCGACGTACTCCGCCGAGCCGCCGAAGATCGCGTTCCCGATCGCATAGGACAGCCCGACGCCCAGCGCGCGGATCTCCGGCGGGAACATCTCCGCCTTGATCAGCCCGCCGATCGAGGTGTACAGCGACACGATCGCCATCGCCACGATGATCAGCCCGAACGCCGCGTACGGGCTCTGCACGCCCTTGAGCGCCGTCAGGATCGGCCAGGTGCCCAGCGCCCCGAGCACGCCGAACCACAGCATCGACGTGCGCCGCCCGATCCGGTCCGACAAGGCGCCGAACAGCGGCTGCATGCACATGTAGACGAACAGCGCCGCCGTCATCACCGTGCTGGCCACCTTCTTGTCCATGCCCACGCTCAGCACCAGGTACTTCTGCATGTAGGTCGTGTACGTGTAGAAGGCCAGCGATCCGCCGGCGGTGAAGCCCAGCACGATCAGGAACGCCTTCGTGTGCTTGGCGAAGAGCTCCCGCATCGAGCCCGATTCCTTGCGGTCGAGCTGGTCCGCCTTGGCCGTCTCCGCCAGCGAGCGGCGCAGGTAGAAGGCGATCACCGCGGTCGCCGCGCCGGCCATGAACGGGATGCGCCAGCCCCAGTCGTGCATCTGCGCGTCGGTCAGCGTCTGCTCCAGGATCGCCACCACCAGCACCGCCAGCAGCTGCCCGCCGATCAGCGTCACGTACTGGAACGACGCGTAGAAGCCGCGCTGGCCGCGCAGCGCCACCTCGCTCATGTAGGTGGCGCTGGTGCCGTACTCGCCGCCGACCGACAGGCCCTGGAACAGCCGCGCCAGCAGCAGCAGCGTCGGCGCCATCACGCCGATGGTCTCGTAGGTCGGCATGAAGGCGATCGCCAGCGAGCCGCCGCACATCATCAGCACCGAGATCATCATGGCCGTCTTGCGGCCCTTGCGGTCGGCGATGCGTCCGAACAGCCAGCCGCCGATCGGTCGCATCAGGAAGCCCGCGGCGAACACGCCGGCCGTGTTCAGTAGCTGGACCGTCGGATCGCCCTTCGGGAAGAAGGCGTGGGCGAAGTAGATCGCGGTGAACGCGTAGACGTAGAAGTCGAACCACTCGACCAGGTTGCCGGACGACGCGCCGACGATGGCCAGGATGCGGTCGCGCTTCTCGTGCGCGGTGTAGTGCCCGGGCGTGCCGGACGCCGGCGTCGGATGCGCGCCGCCGGGCGAGGAGGTGGGGGTGGCAGTCATGCGGGCAGCCTACTCCCGTGATGGAAAACCCGCATCCGACCTTCGGACGATCCGAACGCCACGCGCACCTCGACTCGGTTCCTCCGCTCGGGTGGCTGCGCCAATCGCCCGGTCGGATCGCTCCTCGCCGGATTCGCGGGGCGGCCCCGGGATTGTTCCGATCTTTTCAACGGAGTGTTGCATCGGCATGGATTTAAGGGTCAACCCTTATGCCTCATAGTTCATCCCATCGACACACCGATACCGCCTCCCGGAAAGTTCCCAGGAAACACGGATCGACGGGTCGAAACCTCAACCCGCGCCCCTTCGCGAAATGCCCTGGGACCGATACCGAAAGGAATGATCATGAGCAAGAACATCATCGCTTCCGTCCTGTTCGCTTCCGCCGCCGTGCTGGCCGGCAACGCGATGGCCAACGACAACCCGCATCTGCAACCGGTGAACACCCCGAGCGCCGTGAGCCGCGCCGAAGTGCTGGCCGACCTGGAGATCTATCGCGAATCCGGCTTGGCCGCTGTCGAGCAGTCGGAAACCTACGGCTACGACAACGCTCGCCGCGACGCCGCCAAGGCCAAGTACGCCGAGCTGCGCAACTCGCCGTACTACGCGACGCTGGTCAAGCGTTTCGGCGGCAGCGCCCCGTCGACCGCCGTCGCCGGCCGCTGATCGACCGTCCGATTCCCCCGCTTCCTGAGAGAGAACTCGAACAACATTTGCCCTGAGAGAGCACTTTTTAGGTCAAGGGCTTCGGCCCTGGTCGGCGGCGGTTCCTCCGCACTCCTCCTCCTGTCTGCCGCCGACCGCCTATATCCCCTCGGACGAGCCCCCTCGCCGAGGGGTTTTTCTTTTGGGCCGCGGAAACCCTTCCGGTGGTGTCGATGAAACCCTCCAGCCGCCCGGGCGATATTCATACCAAAGTCGGAGATATTCCGCCGATATTCGCCCGACACGCCCGAAAAGGGGGCGCGACGGCGCACAGCGCGCAATGCCGCGCGGATTCCCCGAGAATCGCCCGTCGGCCCGCCCGCAGTCCTCCTTTCCGCGGCCGGCACAGCGAGGGCATCGGATGGATCGGATCGTGCAGATGCGGGCGTTCGCCCGGGTGGTGGAAACCGGCAGCTTCACCAAGGCGGCCGACTCGATGGATTTGCCCAAGGCCAGCCTGACGCGGCTGGTGCAGGCGCTTGAAGCGCGGTTGCGGGTGCAGTTGCTGACGCGCACCACCCGCAAGGTGACGGTCACGCAGGACGGCGCCGCCTATTACGAACGGACGATGGCGCTGCTCAACGAGCTCGAGGCCATCGACCAGGGGATGCTCCACGACCAGAGCAAGCCGCGCGGGCGCTTGAGGGTCGACGTCACCACGTTGACCGGCTCGCGGGTGCTGATCCCGGCGCTGGGCGACTTCCAGGAGCGGTATCCCGACATCCAGATCGCGCTGGGCGTCAGCGACCGGGCGATCGACCTGCTGGTCGACAACGTCGACTTCGTGCTGCGCGTCGGGCCGGTGCAGGACGCCGGCCTGGTGGCGCGGCGCGTCGGGCAGATCCTGTTCTGCACCTGCGCCTCCCCGGCCTACCTGGCCAGGCACGGCACGCCGCAGGTACCGCAGGACCTGGATCGGGAGCCGCACCAGGCGGTCGGGTACTTCTCGTCGCGGACCGGCCGCGTCTTTCCGTTCGTCTTCCACCGCGAGGGTGAGCGCCTCGAGATCGAAGGCCGCCGGCGCCTGGACGTCAACGACAGCAACGCCTACGTGGCCTCGGGGCTGGCGGGCCTGGGCGTGGTGCAGCTGGCGAAGTACGCGGTGCAGGAACAGCTCGACCGCGGCGAGCTGGTGCAGCTCTTCCCCGACTGGCACCACAACCCCGTGCCGGTGTACCTGGTGTATTCGCCCAACCGCTACGTGTCGGCGCGCATGCGGGTCTTCATCGAGTGGGTGGTGGAGACGCTGGCGAAGAAGGGCCTCGGGCCGGACTGAGCGACGCCGTTCAGACCGAGCCGCCGGCCGCGCCGCCACCGCCGCGTCCGACCAGCCACACGACGATCAGCGCGAGCACCAGCACCCAGGCCACGACGATGGCCGCGGCGACCTTCAGGTTGCGGGGCAGCCGGTCGCGCTGCGCGGCGGCGCGCTGGCGGGCGCGCGCGATCACCGGCGGCGGCATCAGCCGCAGCACCAGCCAGAAGCCCAGCGGCACGAGGAGGATGTCGTCGAGCAGGCCCAGCACCGGGATGAAGTCCGGGATCAGGTCGATCGGGCTGAGCGCGTAGGCGGCGACGGCGATCGCGACGAAGCGCGCCAGCCAGGGCGCTTCCGGGTCGCGGGCCGCGAAGTAGACCGTCAGCAACTCGCCCTTGAGCAGGGCCGCCCAGCGTTTGAGGGATCCGCGTTTCATCCGCGCATCATGCGCCCGGGCGGTGACCGGGGTTCAGTCGGCCCAGACGACTTTCCGGCCCTGGGCGATCCAGTTTTCCAGGCGCGGGCCGTAGACCTCGTCGACGCGGTTGCGGCGCACCTTGAAGGTCGGCGTGATCAGGCCGTTGTCCACGGTCCAGGGCGTGGCGGTCACGATCAGGCAGTCCAGTTGCTCATGCGGATCCAGCCGCGCGTTGACCTTCTCCAGGTGCGCGGCCAGGTCCTGCGTCAGCGCGGCGCGGTCGCGGCCGGCGACCTCGGGCGACAGCATCGCGATGCCCACGGGTTGCGGGAAGTTGGCGCCGGTGACCACGCAGGCCTCGATCGCCGGATGCGCGCCGAGGCGGTCCTCGATCGGCGCGGGCGACACGTACTTGCCCTTGCTCGTCTTGAACAGGTCCTTGACCCGGCCGGTGATGCGCGCGCAGCCGGCGAGGGCGCCCTTGTCGGAGATCTCCGCCTTGTCGCCGGTCTTGAGCCAGCCGTCGGCGGTGAAGGTCTCGGCGGTCAGCTCGGGCTGCTTGTAGTAGCCCTGCATCAGCGCCTGGCTCTTCATCTGCAGCTCGCCGGTGATCGGATCCAGGCGCACCTGCACGCCGTCGTAGGCGGGGCCCACGCTGCCGATCTGGTCCTGGCCCGGCATCGTGATGTGCGACAGGGCCAGGTTCTCGGTCATGCCGTAGCCCTCGTTGATCGGCAGGCCCAGCGCGCGGTACCACTTCAGCAGCGCGACCGGCATCGGCGCGGCGCCGCCGGCGGCGAACTTGCACTCGTTCAGGCCCAGCGCCTTGAGGATCTTCTTGCGCACCAGCTTGCCGATGATCGGCAGGCGCAGCAGCTTCTCCAGCTTGGGCTGCGGCACCTTGGCCTGCACGCCCTGCTGGAACTTCGTCCACAGCCGCGGGACCGAGAAGAACACGGTCGGCCGCGCGCGTTGCAGGTCGGCGGCGAAGGTGTCCAGGCTCTCGGCGAAGTAGATGGTCATGCCGGTGTGCAGCCAGCCGTGCTCGACCAGCGCGCGCTCCACCACGTGGGCCAGCGGCAGGTAGGACAGCATGCGGTCCTCCTCCGTCAGCGGGATGCGCTTCAGGCCCGAGCCGATGGCCCAGGCGAAGTTGCCGAACGAGTGCATCACGCCCTTGGGGGTGCCGGTGGTGCCCGAGGTGTAGATGAGGGTGGCCAGCTCGTCGGCCGCGCGGGTGGGGCGGCCCTTGAGGGGTGGGGTCTCGGCGCAGATCGCGTCCCAGTGGTCGTAGGCGTCCTGGGCTTCCTCGGGGGAGACGGGGTAGGAGATGCAGGGCAGGCCGAGGGGGACGCCGGGGCGCATGCCTTCCCAGCCGTCGAGCTTGCCGACGAAGAGCAGGCGCGACTCGCTGTGGGTGAGGATCTGGTGGATGGTGTCGGGGGCGAGGGTGGGGTAGAGCGGGACGCTGACGTAGCCGGCCATCCAGATGGCGAGGTCGCTCATCAGCCACCAGGCGCAGTTCTTGGAGAGGATGGCGACGCGGGCGCCGGGTTCCCAGCCTTGTTCGAGGCCGATGGTTTTCAGGTGGGCGGCCATGCGCCGGGCCTGGTCGGCGACGTCTTTCCAGGTGAAGTCCTTGACGATGCCGCTGCCCATGGGTTGGTGGAGCGTGACCCGGTTCGGCGCGTCGACCTCCCAGGCGTACAGGCGCTGCAACGCGAGGGAGTCGGCCGGGAGGCGGGTCGTGGACATCGGGGGGTCTCCTTGTTGTGGTGCTGAAACTGGACGGAATCAGCGCCGGAGACTACGCCGGGAGGGTTCGGCAAACGAGCGGGTTTCTTCGATGATCGTGATCGACTTGGCACCCTAACCCAGGGTTTCCTTTGGACACGCCCACCCCCCCACGGTCCAGAAC
>NZ_JAOCCU010000019.1 GCF_029840635.1 Mitsuaria sp. GD03876
CCGGCGCGCGCCGAAGGAGGAAGCGGCCGCGGCGCCGGGAGCGACGTCGGTCCAGGCGCCGGCGCCGGCGCCGGCGCCGGCCTCGGACACGGCGCGCGGCGGCGACCGGTCGGCGGCGCTGCTGACCGACGATCCCGCGACGGCGACGCCGGAGCAGATGCCCAAGGACGCGTTCCTCGCCCGCCTGCGCGCGGAGGTGTGCTCGGCGGTCGACGCGGCGCTGGCGGGCAGCGGCCGGGATTCGCAGGGCTGTCCCTGGATCGATCACTGGTTCGGCCACTACGAGGGCCGCAGCGCGGCGCAGGTCGAGACGGCGCTGCGCCGTTACGCGCCGGAGACCGCGGGCGCGACATCGGTGCAGGTCTACATCGCCGCGGTGGTGACGCGCGTGCGGGCGAGCGCCACGACCTTCCGCGAGACCGGCCAGGTCACCGGGCTCCCGGACGACCTGCCGGACAGCCCGATGGCCGGCGGCGGCGCGCTGGCGGTCTTCGGCGGCATGTTCTTCAAGGCGCGCCCCGGCGGCGCGCGATGGGCGGATCCGGCGTCGGTGCGCGCGGGGCTGGGCAGCGGCGAGCCGATGCCGGGCCCGGTGCGGGGACGGATGGAATCCGCGCTCGGCATGGGCCTGGGCCATGTGCGCCTGCACACGGACGCGACGGCCGCGCAGGCGGCGGACCGCCTCAACGCGAAGGCCTTCACCATCGGCCGCGATGTCGCCTTCGGCTCGGGCGAGTTCCAGCCGGGCACGCCGCGCGGCGACGCGCTGATCGCTCATGAACTGGCCCATGTGGCGCAGCAGGACGGCGCGCGGGCGCCGGACGCGGGCCGCGACAGGGGGGAAACGCCCGGCCTGGAGGAAGAGGCCGACCGCTCGGCGCTGGGCGCGCTGTCGACGCTCTACGGCAAGGGCAGCGCCGGCCCGCCGGTGCGCCATGGCGGCCCGGCCACGCGCGGCGGGCTGCGGCTGCAGCGCTGCAAGTCCGAGTCCGAGAAGGCGCGCGAGGCGGAGATCAACCGCCTGGGCGGCCTGCAGTACGACTTCCTCGAGAAGCAGCGCAAGGAAACCGAGGACCGCAAGCGCAAGGAGGCCGAGGAGGCGGCGAAGAAGTCGGGCCTGCCGCCGCCGGTCACGCCGCCGACGGTGACCGTCGACGACATCATCAAGAGCGAGACCAAGGCCGCCGATCCGCCCAAGCCGGCCGATGCCTGGACCAAGCTGGATCCCAAGGTGCAGGACGACTGGAAGAAGCGCGCCGATGCCGCCTGGAAGAAGGTCGTGGCCAGCGTCGCCGGCACCGAGCTGGAGACGGTGATGAAGGGCAAGAGCCTGAAGTTCGACCCCAAGGACGCGCTGGAGCAGGGCTACTTCGGCGCGCAGTTGGGCGACGAGCTCGAGGTCGGCATGCAATGGGTGGAACTGGCCGAGAAGGACGCGAAGAACGTGTGGCCCAACGTGGCGCACGAGCTCGGCGGGCACTTCGAGTACGGCAAGGCCTACGCGACCGAGATCATGAGCTCGGCGCTGGAGCGCATGCCCGAGGCCGAGCGCAAGAAGTGGAAGACCGATCCGGTGCTGCGGCAGAAGTTCTTCGACACCTACGAGTACGCGGAGACCGAGATCTTCGCGGAGCTGCGCGAGCGGCGTTACGCCCATCCCGAGACCGGCACCGCGCCGCCCAATCCCACCGACGATCCGGACGTGGACGTGCCGCGCCAGCTCAACGTGCTGAAGAAGGCGCTGCATCCGGAGGTCGCCAAGGCCGTGGTGGCGCACCTGAAGGCGCGCGTCGACGCGTCGCCCTCGCTCCTGGAACGCGACAAGAAGTTCTTCGCGGAACAGGTCAAGGCCGTGTTCGGCCCGCCCTGACATGGACGCGACCCGGGCAGCCGCGCAACCGGCGTCGGCCACCGCGCGCGTGCCGTCCCTCAAGGAGACGGTCGCACCGGCCAACGACCCCGCCGAGCACGAGGCCGACCGCATCGCCGACGCGGTGCTGCAAGGCCGGCGATGGCCGCTGCCCGGCCAGTCCGGCTGGTCCGCCGCCACCGATCCTGCCTCTCTTGCTCCCTCTCCCGCGGGGCGGGAGAGGGCAGGGGTGAGCCTCATCCAGCGCGCCGCCAAGCCCGGCGGCGAGCCGGCCGTGACGAGCGCCTCGCCGCTGCTGGTGGCCGACGACGCCAACGCTGCCCCCGGACAGATGCGCAAGGGCGAGTTCATGGCCGCCTTGCGCGCCGGCATCTGCGCCGCGGTCGACGCCTCGCTGGCGGGCACGGGGCGCGATTCGGAAGGCTGCCCGTGGATCGAGCACTGGCTCGGTTACTACGAGACCCGCAGCGCCGTCGACATCGAACGCGCGCTCCTGCGCTACGCCCCCGAGGCCGCCGGTGTCCCGACCGCCGCGCAGTACATCCGCGTGGTCACCGCGCGCGTCAGCCAGAGCGCGCAGCACTGGGCCCGCACCGGCGAGGTCACCGGCCTGCCCGACGAGATGCCCGGCGCAGCCGGCGGCGGCGGGTTGCTCGCCGGCCTCGGCGCGATGTTCTTCAAGCCGCGCTCCGGCGGCGCGCACGCGGCCGACCCGGTCTCGGTGCGCGAGCAACTGGGCCGCGGCGAATCGCTCGGCGGCGGCCTCCGCGCGCGCATGGAAGGCGCTTTCGGCACCAGCTTCTCCGCCGTGCGGCTGCACACCGACGGCACGGCGGCGCGCTTGTCCAACCAGCTCAACGCGCGCGCCTTCGCGATCGGCCCGCACATCGCCTTCGGCGGTGGCGAGTTCCAGCCCGGCACGCCGGCGGGCGACGCGCTGATCGCGCACGAGCTCGCGCACGTGGTGCAGCAAGGGCAGGGCGGCGAAGGTGCCGCAGGTGTCGCCCCCAGCGGCGCTCGCGGGCCCGTGGCCTCCGGCGCGACATCGACGGCGCTCGAGCACGACGCCGATGCGTCCGCCGCCGGCGTGGCGGCGACGCTGTGGGACGCCGGCTCGGTGTCCGGCCTGCATCGCGAGGCCCGGCCGCGCCTGCGTTCGGGGCTGAGCCTGCAGCGCTGCGCGAGCAAGCCCAAGACGGCGGTGCCTGGCGCGCAGGGCGCCCCGGCGAAGGTCAAGCTCACCCCGCTGCAGGAGCGCCAGCAATCGCTGTCCGGCGCCGGCGAGCGCCTGCGCGACGTCAGCGCCTGGGCCACGGGGCAGCAGAAGCAGCAGGGCGTGCCCGACATCAAGGGCGTGAAGGACCTGGCGCCGGCCGAGGCCGCCAAGGTGGCCGAGGCGATCGACCTGCTGACCAAGGCGAACGCGACCTTCGGCATCCAGGCGCTGGACGAGATCGGGCCGCAGCTCGACGAGGTCGTCGCCAAGACGAAGGCGGCGCGCTCGACCAGCGGCGCCACCGGCGGCGACAGCCAGGACCAGCGCCTGGCCGCCAACCAGACGCGGCTGTCGCTGAACCGCGCGATCGACGCGTCCAACGAGGTCAACACGCGGGTGACGGCCTTGAGCCAGACGCTGGACGTCGCCGCGATCAAGGAACACACCGATGCCATCGCCGCGGCGCTCGACGGGCTGCAGAACGACGCGAGCGCCATCGACGACGCCTACGACGCGATCCGCAAGCATGTGCGCTCGGTCAAGGAGCTGATCCGCGACCTGAAGACCCGGTCGTCTCAACTGCCGGCGGCGGTGGGCCGCATCCTCTTCGTGCTGCGCAGCTTCCTGGCGCTGAACGCGCCGGGCCGCGCCGCCGCGCCGACCGACGACGAGATCAAGGCCTACCTCGCCGGCACGCAGGGCAACCTGGGCCAGGACTTCAACCTGGTCTTCGGCGACGGCCGCGAGACGATGGGCTTCGATGTCTTCGTCATCTACGCGTCGGTGCTGGAGCAGCAGCTCGCGGTGCGGGCCAAGATGGCGGCGGCGCAGGTCAAGCCGGCCTCGCCGGTGCCGACGCTGGGCAATGCCGAGGACTTCTTCAAGGCGCTCAAGACCAAGGGCAACGCCGAGGTCATCGACGCCTACGACAGCTACGCCGGGGCCTACTTCTATCACCGCGTCATCGACAAGTTCGACGACATGAAGGTCAGCGGCGTGGCTGAGCTGTACACGCGGCCGCTGTCGATCTTCGGCCTGCGGCCGCTGGTCTGCACCGGCTTCGCGATGCTGGGCGCGCATCTACTGCAACAGGCCGGCGCGTCGCTGAAGGCCTTCCACGTGGCGGTGCGCGCCAGCGACGAGGCGATCGTCGAGAACCGCATCGACGCCGGCCATGCGCTGGCGCACCTGACGCGCAAGGGCCAGGACCTGTGGGTCACCAACGCCACCGTCGAGGCGTCCAAGGCCGATGCCGAGCGCACCGTCGGCTGGGACCCGAAGGACAAGACGCTGCGCGAGGCGACGGGATCGACGGTGCCGGGCGCCAACGCCAACTTGGAGAAGGCGCTGGGCGAGCGCGGCGACGCGATCCGCAACCGCGGCAGCGGCGGGCGGCGCAGATAGGCGGCAGCATGAAACGGACACCGACCGCTTCCAGGACCTCGTCGACCGTCGGCCGCGCGTCGCGCGGCGCGGGTGGACGAGGCCGGTTCACCGAGCCCATGGGCCCGCGCGCCGACGCGTTCGAGGCCGAGGCGGACCGCGTCGCGCGCGCGGTGGTGAAGGGGCCGGGCGGCGGTGCCGCCGCCGGCGCGGGGACGACGTGGTCCCTGGCCGCGCACGCGGCGCTTCGGGAGGGCACGACGATCCGGCGGGCGCCTCAGGAGGGCGCCGTGGGCGCGGTCGAGGCGGCCAAGGTGCCCGCGCCGGCCGAGGCGCCCCGACAGGCGGAAGCACCGTCGCGGGCGGAGCCGTCCTCGCCGACCGCGTCGTCCGGACGTGGCGCCTTGCTGGCGGAGGACGGCGTCGACGTCCAGCCGGGGCAGATGCGCAAGGGCGAGTTCCTCGACGCGCTGCGCGTGGACCTGTGCGCCGCCGTTGACGAGGGGCTGGCGGGCACCGGGCGCGACTCGCAGGGGTGCCCGTGGATCGACCATTGGCTGGGGTACTACGCCGACCGCGGCGCCGCCCAGATCGAGCGCTCCCTGACGCGGTACGCGCCGGAGACCGCCGGCGCGATGGACGCGCGCGACTACATACGGGCCGTGGCGGCGCGGGCCAGGCGCAGCGCGCAGACCTACGCCAAGACCGGCCAGGTCACCGGCGTGCCCGAGGACGTGCCCGACGGTGGCGCCATGGGGGGCGCGATGGGCGGTGGCCTGCTGGGCGCCTTCGGCGGCATGTTCTTCAAGGCGCGGCCGGGCGGGGCCCGCGAGGCGGATCCGGTGTCGGTCCGCACGCAGCTGGGCGGCGGACGCGCGATGCCGGGCGCGGTGCGCTCGCGGATGGAGTCGGCCTTCGGCGTCGACTTTGGCCAGGTGCGGCTGCACACCGATGCCCGGGCGGGCCGGACCGCGGAGCAGCTCAATGCCCGCGCCTTCACCGTCGGCCCGCACGTGGCCTTCAACACCGGCGAGTACCAGCCCGACAGCCTCGTCGGCCAGGCGCTGCTGGCGCATGAACTGGCGCACGTGGTGCAGCAAGGGCGGGGCGAGGCGCTGCAGCGTCACTCGCGCGCCCCCGGCGAAGGCGCCCAGGCGCTGGAGCAGGACGCCGACACCGCCGCCGTGGGCGCGGTGGTCTCGATCGCGACGGGCGCCCGCAAAGGCCTTGCGAAGGTCGCGCAAGGCGCCATGCCGCGGCTCAAGTCCGGACTTCGGCTGCAGCGCTGCGGCCGCCACGACCCAGTGCCCAAGGCCAGGCCGGAGATTCCGATCACGGAGGAGTCCCTCGGCGCGCACGCGGTGTCCTGCATGATCGCCGCCAACAAGGGGCCGCATACGAAGGACTCCGGCGTCTGGTACGCGCAGGGCTACGAGTCCGCCTTCCCCGACGAGTGGGAGAAGGGCTACGCCAAGGGCTACGCCAACCCCGACTACTGGGAGCGGATCGACACCTACCAATGGCGGCTGAAGAAGGGACGCAGCGCCTCGGCCGGCGTGAAGGCCTGGCTGAAGGGCCTGACGATCGCCGAGTGCTACGCCACCGCGATCGTCTCGGAGGTCGACGCGGTGCGCGCCGGCATCGGGGACGCCAAGTTCGACGAGCTCTTCGGATCGGAGGACACGCCCGGCGGGCTGTTGCTGGAGCTCGGCCAGAAGGGCTCGAACGCGCTGTCCGACGGTGTCCTGCGGCACAAGAACGATCCCGACATCGGCACGATGGGCAACCGGCCGGCGGTCGTCGGCGAATGGCACTACTTCTACAACCATCCGCAGTACCTGCTGAAGCATCCGGCCGGCGTCTACCAGGGCGAGAACGCGATGCTGCGCAGCGACCGCGCGCCCAATGGCGACCAGCTGTGGGAGGGTCTCGGCCAGAAGAAGGTGACCGAGCGGCAGATGTACCTGAACATGATGGCCGACTACAACCAGCCGCGGACGCAGTGGGACGAAGCGCGGCTCGACGGCATCCGCAAGGCCAACGGCGGCAAGCTCCCGGCGGCGTACGACCTCAAGAGCGGCGTCTTCCCGGAGACCTTGAAGTCCTACCAGGAGATCCTCGACGCCCCGCCGTACAAGATCCGGGGCACGGAGCGCAAGGGCGGCTACAGCCCCGGCGCCCGCAAGAACCTCGACCCCGAGAAGGTGCAGGAACTGAAGGACATGCCATGAGCGACGCGACCCTGGTCTTTCGCGGTTTCGAGCAGCGGCCCCCGCCGTTCGTCGATGCGCTGCTGGACGTGGCGCTGGCCAACACCGGCGCGCAGCCGCTCTGGTTCGTGCTGCCGCTGATCCTGGAGACGCCGGGCGCGCTTGGACCGCTGTTCGCCTCGGCGGTCGAGGTGATGGAACTGCCGGGCCCGGGCCGCGTGCGGATCGCGCGTTTCCTCGGTCCGGGCAGCTTCCAGCTGCTGCGCCTGGCACCCGGCGTCCGGGTGCGGGTGGCCGGGCTGCCGGTCACGCTGACCGGCGCGCGGCCACGCGACACGCTGACGATCCCGCTGCTGACCGCGCGGGAGCTGCGCCTGGAGGACCGGCTCATCGAGCATTGGCTCGGCATCGACCTGACGACCGCGTCGGACGCCGACGCCGTCTTCGAGGACGGCGGCATCGTGGCGAGCCAGGACACCGAGGGCGTCCAGGCGTTGCCGGTGCGGTCGTCAGGCGTGCAGTCGATGGCTCGGGTGCTCACCCTCGGCGGCAGTTGACGTCCGTCGCCACGCAGGAAGGAGTCGCGCCATGCCCACCCCACGCCCTGGATCCTGGCCCCCGCCACGGTTGACGATCCTCGGCCGCCGCGTGTCGAGCTTCCAGGTCTGCGGCGCCGTCGGGCTGGTGGTGGCCACGACGCTGGTGTCGGTGCTGACCTGGCATTTGCGGCTGCCGCCCTGGATCGTCCCGTGCCTGCTGGCCAGCGGCCTGGCCACCGCCTTCGTGCTGGCGATGGCGACCAAGGTCCTCACCGGCCAGGAGACGCTGGTCTTCTATCACCACGAGATCGCGATCCTGGCCACCAGCGCGTTGCTGCTGCAGGCGCTGGGCGCGCCGGTGCTGCGCGTGCTGGACCTCAACGCGCTGTGGCTCGGCGCCTTCCTGGTCTTCGGGCGGCAGGGCTGCCTGATGGTCGGCTGCTGCCACGGCCGGCCGCACCACTGGGGCGTGCGCTACAGCGAGTCGCACGCGGCCGAGGGCTTCCCCGCCTGCTACGTCGGCGTGCGGCTGTTCCCGGTCCAGGTGCTGGAGTCGGTGCTCGTCGCCGCCATCGTCGTCGCGGGCAGCGCGTTGGCCTGGCGCGGCGCCCCGGCGGGCAGCGTGCTCGCCTTGCACGTCGTCTGCTACTGCGCGGTGCGGATCTGGCTCGAGGAACTGCGCGGCGACGCCGCCCGGCCGTACTGGGGGCGCTTCTCGGAGGCGCAATGGACCTCGGCCGTGTTGATGGCGGCGGTGCTCGCCAGCGAATGGCTGGGCCGGCTGCCGCGCGCCGACTGGCACTTCGGCGTGGGGCTGGCGACGGCGATCGGCCTGGCCGTGCTGGCGCTGACCGGCCGCGCGCGGCATCGCATCCTGGCGCCGCGTCACGCGGACGAGGTCGCGCGGCTGCTGCGGTCGCTGCCACAGGCGCCGCACGGACCGATCGCGGTGCGGCGCACCTCGCAGGCCTTCGGTGTCTCATGCCAGGCACTGGGGCCGGTGGACGGCCGCCCATCGACGCTGTACGCGCTCTCGCACGCGGGACGGGCCCTGGACGACCGGGAGGCCCGCGTCCTGTCCGGATTGATCGCGAACCTGGTCGGCGCGCGCGGCGCGCGGGCCCCGCTGCGCGGCGCGCGTGGCATCTACCACCTGATCGTGCGGGACACCCCGCGCTGATCCCTTTTGCGGCTTTCGAGGAGACGCCATGCCGGACCTCAATCCCGTACCGCTCCGTCTCGCGGCACCGCCCGTGTCGTCGCGCGGCGGCCAGGCCGTCTGGGCCCGTTCGGTGCTGCGGCTGCAGCGCAGCGTGGGCAATCGCGAGGTGGTGAGGATGCTGGGGCTGTCGCAGAGCCTGCCGGTGGTGCCGGCGCCCGACGCAGCGGCGCAGGAAGCACCATTGGCCCTGGTGCCGGCGCCGGCGGCCGGGCCCTGGCGGCGTTGCCTGCAGCTCGCGTGGCGGCGGCTGCGCGGCCTGCCGCCGCCGGACGAGGCCGTCGTGCTGATCGAGGAACGGCGATGACGCGACCCGAGGTGCGACCTGAGATGCGACCCGACGTGCGATCCGAGGCACGGCCGGGGGCGCGCGTCCTGGGCATCGACATCGGCTCCACCACCGTCAAGACGGTGGTCGTCGACGCGGCCAGCCGCGAGATCCTCTGGTCCGACTACCGCCGCCACGAGACGCGGCAGGCCGACGCGCTGGACGCGCAGCTGGCCGCGATCGAGGCCCGCTTCGGCGAGCTGGACGCCGACACGACGCGCGCCTTCGTCACCGGTTCCGGCGGCCCGCCGCTGGCGCCGCTGCTCGGCGCGAAGTTCGTGCAGGAGGTCAACGCGGTCACGCTCGCCGTCGAGGCGTTGCATCCCGACGTCGGCAGCGTGATCGAGCTCGGCGGCCAGGACGCCAAGATCATCATCTACAAGCCGGCGCCGCCCGGCGCCTCGAACGCGGACCGGCGCGTGATCGCGTCGATGAACGACAAGTGCGCCTCCGGCACCGGCGCGACGATCGACAAGTGCGTGCTCAAGGCCGCGCTCGCGCCCGAGGCGCTGAGCGCGCTGGCCTGGGAGCCGGACAAGCTGCACCCGGTCGCGGCCAAGTGCGGCGTCTTCGCCGAGACCGACATCGTCGGCCTGCTCAAGGCGGGTATCCCGTCGGCCGAGGTCATGTGCTCGCTGGCCGACGCGATCGTGGCGCAGAACCTCACGGTGCTGACCCGCGGCCACACGCTGCAGCCGCGCGTGCTGCTGCTGGGCGGTCCCAACACCTACCTGCCGTTCCTGCAGGCCTGCTGGCGCCAGCGCATCGCCGAGCTGTGGGCCTCTCGCGGGATCGCGTTGCCGATGGGCGCCACGATCGAGGACCTCGTCGTCGTGCCCGGGAACGCCGCGCTGTACGCGGCCTACGGCGCCGCGGTGTACGGGATGCAGGAGGCGGCGGACATCGGCCGCTACGCCGGCGCCGGGGCGCTGCGCGCCTCGATCGCGCGCGGCCGCGGCGCGCGCGTGCTGCCGGCGCAAGGGCCAGGGCTCGTGGCCAGCGACGAGGAGCGCGACGCCTTCATCGAGCGTTTCCGCCAGGCGCCGTTCGTGCCGGCGGTCTTCTCGCCGGGCCAGCGGGTGCGCGCGTTCCTCGGCATCGACGGCGGGTCGACCTCGTCCAAGGCGGTGCTGGTCGACGAGGGCGGCGAGGTCCTGTTCAAGGACTACCAGCTCTCGCGCGGCAATCCGCTGGCCGACGTGCAGGAGATCCTGCGCCGCGTGCGCGGCTTCGTGGACGGGCAGGGCGCGGTGCTGGAGGTGCTGGGCGCCGGCGCGACCGGCTACGCGGCGGACCTGCTGGAGGAGACGCTCGAGGTCGACGCCAACATCGTCGAGACGGTGGCGCACATGATGTCGGCGCGGCAGGCCTTCGACGATGTCGACGTGGTCTGCGACGTCGGCGGCCAGGACATCAAGGTGCTGTTCATGGCCGGCGGCGAGATCCGCAACTTCCGCCTGTCCAACCAGTGCTCGGCCGGCAACGGCATGCTGCTGCAGGCAATGGCGAGCCAGTTCGGCATCGCGCTCCCCGACTACGCGGCGCTGGCCTTCCGCGCGCGGATGAGCCCGCGCTTCAACTACGGCTGCGCCGTGTTCCTCGACACCGACCGCGTCACCTTCCAGAAGGAGGGCTACGGCAAGGAGGAATTGATGGCCGGCCTCGCGCTGGTGCTCCCGAAGAACATCTGGCAGTACGTGGTGCAGCTGCCGCGGCTGGCGGAGCTGGGCCGCGTGTTCGTGCTGCAGGGCGGGACGCAGCACAACCTGGCCGCGGTGAAGGCGCAGCACGACTACCTCGTCGAGCGCGTGCCCGGCGCGGTCGTGCGCGTGCATCCGCACTGCGGCGAGGCCGGCGCCATCGGCGCGGCGCTGGAGGCGCGACGCGTCGTCGCGCGGCGCGGCCACAGCCGCTTCGTCGGCGTGGACGCGGCGATCGGCCTGGCCTGGACGTCCCGCAACGACGAGGGCACCGTCTGCCACTTCTGCGCCAACGCCTGCCGGCGCACCTTCATCGACGCGCAGACCCCGCAGGGCCGCTCCAGCCGCTACATCGCCGGTTTCTCGTGCGAGCACGGGACCGTCGAGTCCAAGGACGCGCTCAAGGCGCTGGTGTCGCACCGCAAGTCGCTGAAGGCGCAGTTCCCCAACCTGGTCGACTACGAGGCCGGCCTGGCCTTCAAGGCGGGGGCCGCGCCGCGGCCGCTGCCCGAGGCGGGCTCGCCGGTCGATCCGGGGCGGCGCTCGCGCGGATGGGGCACGGCGGCGCTGCTGCCCTGGCGCGCCCGCGCGGCGCGGGGCTTCGAGCGTTCGGACGGCGCGGCGCGGCGGGCCGGCCTGCGCATCGGCATGCCGCGGGTGCTGAACATGTACTCGACCGCGCCGCTGTGGCGCACCTACTTCGAGACGCTGGGCGTGCCCGCGCGCCAGATCGTGTTCTCCGACGTCACCAGCGAGGAGCTGTGGGAGGCCGGCAGCCGCTACGGGTCGATCGATCCGTGCTTCCCGTCGAAGGTGGTGCAGGCGCACATCCACGACCTGCTGAAGGTGAAGCACCGGGAGCGGCCGCTGGACTTCCTGTTCTTCCCCTGCCTGACGCATGTGCCGAGCTTCGTGCGCGGTCTGCCCGACACGACGGCCTGCCCGATCGTGGCCGGCGTGCCCAAGGTGATGCGCGCGGCCTTCACGCAGGAGGTCGACCACTTCGCGCGCGAGGGCGTGGTCTATGTCGACCCGGCGATCTCGCTGTGCGAGCCCCACTTCATGAAGCAGCAGATGTTCGAGGCCTGGGGCGAGCGCCTGGGCGTGACGCGGGACGAGAGCGACTTCGCCGTCGACGAGGGCTGGGCGGCGCTGCGCGCCTTCGACAGCGAGATGCAGCGCCGCGGCATGCAGCTGCTGGCGCAGCTCGAGGACGAGGGGCGGGTCGGCATCCTGTTGCTGGCGCGGCCGTATCACGCGGACCCGGGACTGCACCATGGCGTGCTCGATGAGTTCCAGGCGCTGGGTTATCCGGTGCTGTCGATCCGCTCGATCCCGAAGGACCCCCAGTGGCTGGCGCGCTTCTTCGCCGGCGAGGGCGGCGAACCGCTGGGCGTGGCCGATGTCTGGCCCGAGGCCTATTCGACCAACAGCGCCGAGAAGGTCTGGGCCGCCAAGTTCGCCGCCCGGCATCCCAACCTGGTGGTGCTGGACCTGTCGAGCTTCAAGTGCGGCCATGACGCGCCGACCTACGGAATGATCGACAACATCGTCGCGGCGAGCGCGACGCCGTATTCGGCGCTGCACGACCTGGATGCCAACAAGCCGTCGGGCTCGCTGAAGATCCGCGTGCGCACCTACGGGCACACGCTGCAGCGCCACGCCGAGCGGTTGCAGGACCTGCATGCGGCGAAGGACGAATTGGCGCGGCGCATCGAGGCGAAGCGGCGCGAGCTGCGCGCGCGGGCCCGGGCACGCGACGGCGAGGTCGACCACGTGGGGACGGGCGGCCTCGATGGCCTCGCGGCGCAGGATCCAGCTTCGGAGCGGGATTACGCGGCCTGGTTGGGCGAGGAGACGGTGCCTCGATTCGCGCCGCTGGAGCCGACCACCGGGCGGGCCTGCGACACCGCCGTGAAGTCGCATCCGATCACCATCTACCGGAGGGCCTCATGAGATCGATGGACGAGGGCGACCGCCCGGTGATCTGGCTGCGCGACGAACTGGCGCGGGCCGCCGAGATCGAACGCGAGCTGGAGGCCTTCGAGCGCGAGGAACGGGCGCGGCTCGGACTGACCGACGGGCCGGTGGCGCAGTGGCGGGATCCGGCGCCGCGGCCCTTCACGCGCGACGAGCGCGCCGGCACGACGCTGCTGTGCGGCGGGCTGACGCAGGCGCAGGACCTGCTGATCCAGGGCGCGCTGCGAGGCATCGGTTATCGGGTCGAGGTGCTCGGCACGCCAGACAACGAGGCCTTGCGCGTCGGACGCGAGTTCGGCAATCGCGGCCAGTGCAATCCCACCTACTTCACCGTCGGCAACCTGGTCCATTACCTGCAGCGGCTGCGCGACGAGCAAGGCCTGACCCCGCGCGAGATCGTCGAGCGCCATGTCTTCGTCACCGCCGGAGCCTGCGGGCCGTGCCGCTTCGGGACCTACGCGACCGAGTACCGCAAGGCGCTGCGCGATGCCGGCTTCGAGGGCTTCCGCGTGCTGCTGTTCCAGCAGCAGGGCGGGCTGCGGCAAGCGTGCGGCGATGGCGACGGGCTGGTGCTGGACCGGCGCTTCTTCTTCGCGCTGCTGCGCGCGGTGGTGGCCGGCGACGTGCTCAACGCGATGGGCTACCGGCTGCGGCCCTATGAGCGCGAGCCGGGCGCGACGGAGGCGGCGCTGGCCCGCTGCAAGGCGGTGCTGCACGACGCGCTGGCGGCGCGCGGCAGCGTCCTGGCGGCGCTGTGGCGATGCCGCCGGATGCTGGGCGCGGTCGAGCTGGACCGCGCGCGGGTCAAGCCCAAGGTGTCGGTGATCGGCGAGTTCTGGGCGATGACCACCGAAGGCGACGGCAACTACCGGCTGCAGGCCTTCCTCGAGTCCGAGGGCGCCGAGGTGCTGGTGCAGCCGGTCACCGCCTGGCTGCTCTACAACCTCTGGCAGATGCGCTGGGACACGCGGCGGCGGATGACGCTCGCGCGGGACGACGGCGGTCGCCACGGGCTGGCCGGCCGGTCGCCCTGGCGGCGGCTGGCGGCGGCGCGCGCGGCGGAGGCCGGCCTGCGCGGCTGCTACGCGCTGTACGCCGCGGTGCTGGGCCTGCCGGCGCGCCGGCTGTGCAACCTCGACGAGATCGCGACCCTGTCGCACCCGTTCTACGACAACCACCTGCGCGGCGGCGAGGGGCACATGGAGGTCGGCAAGCTGATCCAGAGCGTCACCGAGCGCAAGGCCCACATGGTGGTGAGCGTCAAGCCCTTCGGCTGCATGCCGTCGTCCGGCGTGTCCGACGGCGTGCAGGCGCTGGTGACGGAGAAGTACCCGCAGGCGATCTTCTGCAGCATCGAGACCACCGGCGACGGCGCGGCCAATGCCCACAGCCGGGTGCTGCGCGACCTGTTCAAGGCCAAGCGGCTGGCGGCCGCCGAGCGGGCGGCCGGCGCCTGAGGATGCCGCGCCGGCCTGGCGCCGCGCTCACGTCAGCGCGACCTTCGGGAAATCGACCGGCACGTCGAAGGCGACGTTCACGTAGTTCGTGAACAGGTTCAGCGCGACGTGCGCCATCACCTCGACGATCTGCTCGTCGCCGAAGCCGGCCTGGCGCATCGCGTCGACATCGCCGGCCTCCAGCTGGGCGCGCTGCTCGACGATCTTCAGCGCGCTGTGCGGGGTCAGCCACTTCGACGCGGGCGAGGGCCATGGCTACCTGCATGTGCTGCGGCGCGGCGAGTTGGAGGTCTTCCATCCGGTCGCCAAGGGCGTGCCGAAGACCTTGCGCTTCGACGAGCCGGCGCTGCTGCTGTACCCGTGCCCGCTGACGCACCACTTCCGCAACCACCCGGTGGAGGGTTCGGACTTCACCTGCGCGCGCCTGGCCTTCGAGGGCGGCCGCGCGCATCCGCTGGCGCGCGCGCTGCCGCCGTTGATCGCGTTGCCGCTGGCGCGGATACAGGGGCTCGACGCGGCGCTGGAGCTGCTGTTCGGCGAGACCGAGCGCGTGCGTTGCGGTCAGCGGCTGGTGGCGGACCGGCTGTTCGAGGTGGTGCTGCTGAAGCTGCTGCGGTGGTTGCTGGATCACCCGACGGAGGCGGGCGTCGAGCCGGGTTTGATCACCGGCCTGTCGGATCCGCGGCTGGCGCGGGCGCTGGTGGCGATCCACGAGTCGCCGGGCGAGCCGTGGTCGCTGCAATCGATGGCGGAGCGGGCCGGCATGTCGCGCACGGCGTTCGCCAACGCGTTCCGGGACATCGTGGGCCAGACGCCGGCGGACTACCTGACGGGGTGGCGGATGCTGGTCGCGCAGGGCCGCTTGAAGGAGGGCCAGCCGATCAAGACGATCGCGCAGGAGCTGGGTTACGCGAACGCCTCGGCGTTCTCGCGGACCTTCGCCGCGCGGACAGGCCTGCCGCCGCGGAGCTGGTTGGCGGAGGCGGGCGTCGACGACGCGTCGTGAGCGATTCGCCCGCATCCGCCAGCGATTCCACCAAGCGCCGGCAAGGCCGCGATGCCCCAATGGAGGCCCGAGGAACGACCTCGCCACCTGGAGCACCACATGGACGGCACTTTCCCGGTCACGTTCGTCAATGGCACGCAAGGCCAATGGACCGATGACCAGATCTACATCCTTGGCATCGCGGCCGATCCGGCCGGCGGCTATTGCTACCTGACGCCGGCGGGGGCGCTGCAGCCCATGGATCCCGCCGATGCCGACGCGCCCGGGCACCTGACCAGGAACGGCATCAACTACCCGGCGTACTCGTTCCCGATCAGCGCGGCAGGCGGGTTCCGGATGCCCGCCACCATCATCGGCGGGCGGTTCCTGATCTCCGTCGGGTCGCCGATCTACCTCACGGTCTTCCAGGACCGCCAGTACGCGGGGCCGGATCCGATGAACCCGGCCGATCCGAACATCGATACCGTCTACGGCTTGTTCGAGTTCACCTGGGCCTACGGCGAGACCCCGTTCGATTGCGACATCTCCTACGTCGACGGGTTCGGGCTGCCCTTCACGGCGACCCTCACGCGCGACGTCGACCCGTTCGACCAGACCATCGGCATCACCTTGTCGCGGGAGGACGCGGTCAGCCAGTACCAGGCCAGCGTCGGCGCGCCCTTCACCTCGCTCGTGACGGGCACGCAGATCCTGGCGCCGTTCAAGCTGTTCACGCCCGGCAGCCCGGGCGGCGACTACCTGCAACCGGCGATCGACGCGGCCTGGGCCCAGTACGCGTCGACGCCGTTCCACTACGACCTGCACGGCGTGCAGTTCGACGGGACGGTCGTCGATGGGCAGTTCAGGTTCACGAAGAACGGGCAGGGGGCGTTCGCCATCGACAAGCCCACCACCTACGACGTGCTGGCCGGCGCCTACACGATGGCCTCGGGCGACACGACGGAGCTGATGCTGGAGGCGCAGTGGGTCGCGGCCTTCAACCGCGGCGTGGCGCTGGACACCTCGAAGTGGCTGGATTCGACGGCCTATTACCCGCCGGGGACGCTCTGCAACGAGTACGCCGCCTTCCTCCATCGGGTGAGCCTGGATCACCTGGCCTATGCCTTCGGCTACGACGACGTGAACGAGCAGAGCAGCAACCTGAACCTGCCCGGCGCGGACCAACCGCCGACGTCGCTGACGCTGACCATCGGCGGGTGAGGCGGTCGGCGCTACACGCTCTGATCCGACGCGGGCTTGCGCAGGTTCTCGGTCATGCGCTCCAGGAACCGCATCAGGGCTTCGGCCTCCTCCGGCGTGAAGCCCTCCATCGCCAGGGCGTTGTCCTGCGCCAGCAGCGCGCGCGCCTTGGGCAGCAGCCGGGTCGCGTGCGCCGTGAGCTCGACGAATTGGTTCGTCCGGTGGTTGGGGTTTTGCCGCCGCTGGATGAGGCCGTCGCGCTCCATCCTCGCGAGCGCCTGCGCCATCGACGGTTGCTCGACCTTGAGCGCGCGGGCGAGATCGGCCTGCGTCATCGCTTCCCCGTTCTTCACGGCCACCAGGATCGGCAGGGTGGAGAAGCCGAAGCCCAGCGGCCGCAACCGGGCTTCGCCCCGGCGGATGAGCTCGTTGGCCAGCTGCTTGATCACGAACGACGGCATCCGCCGCGGGTCATGCTCGGTCATCAGGTCGCTCCCAGGTCGATGAATGCCCTCATCTTATAGGCGCCTATTGCATAGGCGCCTATTGGCGAGTAGATTGCGCCCATCTCAACCCAGGCGGAGCCCTTCATGTCGTCACGGATCCAAGTCGCCATCGTGGGAGCCGGGCCGGGCGGGCTGCTCCTGGGGCGGATGCTGCGCCAGTACGGCGTGGACTTCACGGTCTTCGAGCGCGAGACCTCCGCGGCGCAGCGCGACCAGGGCGGCACCTTGGACCTGCATGCCGGGACCGGGCAGCACGCGCTGCGGGAGGCGGGGCTCTTCGACGAGTTCCTCCGGTTCGCGCGCTACGAGGGGCAGCACACGCTGATGTACGACCGCCAGGGCGCGCTGATCCACGAGAAGCCGGTGGACGACGCGGAGGACCGGCCGGAGATCGACCGACGCCATCTGCGGGAGATCCTGCTCGGATCGATCCCGGAGCGAGCGATCCGTTGGGGACATCAACTGCAGGGTGTCGAACCCCGGGCATCCGGCGGCTTCGAACTCCAGTTCGCGGGCCGTGAGCCGATGGCCTTCGATGTCGTCGTCGGCGCGGACGGCGCCTGGTCGAGGCTGCGGCCGATGCTGTCGGACGCCGTGCCGGTCTATGTCGGCTCGACCCTGTACGAGCTCTCGATCGACGACGTCGACCAACGGCATCCCGAGATCGCGCGATTCGTCGGGCAGGGGACCGCGCTGATCGAAGGCGAGGACCAGGCGATCATCGTCCAGCGCAATTCGAACGGGAACGTGCGCGTGTACGCGGGCGTGCATCAGCGCGAGGACGTCGACCAGCGCGGGGCCAAGGGATCGACGACCAGCCGCGAGGCGATCGCCGCGCGCTTCGCCGGCTGGGGCCCGATCGTGCCCAAGCTCTTCGCGGCGGCGGGCGCCGCGGTGCGCCCGTGGCCGATCTACGCGTTGCCGGTGGACCACCGCTGGGACCCGCGCCCGGGCCTGACGCTGATCGGCGATGCCGCGCACCTGATGCCGCCGGCCGGGGAGGGCGCGAACCTCGCGCTGCTCGATGCGGTGGAGCTGGCGCGCGCGCTGGCCGGCGGCGCCGACCGGCACGCCGCCGTGCGCGCTCACGAGGAGGCGATGTTCACCCGCTCGGCCGCCGCCGCGCGGCGTGCGATGGCGATGATGTCGGGCGCGGTCGACATGCGGTCCGCGCTCGAACCCAGCGAGTGATCACTCGAGCGCCGCCTTGCGGATCGGCAGCCCCGAATAGGGCTTGATCGTCCGCAGCACGAAGGAGGACTGGATCTCCCGCACGCCGGGCAGCTTGGCCGCGACGCGGTTGACGAAGTCCGCGTAGGCGTCCATGTCCTTGGCCACCACGCGCAGCAGGAAATCGCCCCGGCCCGACACCATGTCGCAGGCGACGATCTCGTCGATCGTCGCCACCGCCTCGGTGAACTCGCGGATGTTGGTGTCGTCGTGCTGGTGGACGCCGATCGTCAGGAAGGCCTCGATGCCCAGGCCCAGCCGCCGGGCATCCACGTGCGCGTGATACCCCTGGATCAGGCCCGACTCCTGCATCTTCTTGATGCGCCGCCACACCGGCGTGTTGGACAGGTGGAGCTGCTCGGCCAGGTCCGCGCTGGACAGGCGGGCATCGCGCTGCAGGTGCTCCAGGATCACCACTTCGATCTCGGTCAGCGCCGTGTCTCGGCTCATCGGTCAGGTCCTTCCACTGGGTGGGGCAGCATAGCCAAACGAAACCGCAATGGTTTTGCCAAACGCGGGGTCGCCCGGGGCTCGAAACGCAAAACAAGTGCGCTGCTGTGTCGGAAGAATGTCGCCTGGACAACCGCCGGATTCCACGGCGAGCAAGAAGGACGTCACCGATGAGCATCCCGAGCGTGGACGACTTCGACCGCTGGATCCGCGACCGCTTCAAGGCGCACAACACCCGGCTCGAGACGCTGTACTTCGAGCAGGCGGACCGGGCGGACGTGGCAAGCGTCGGCGACGACATCAAGGCGCAGTTGCGCGACGAGGGCGCCGCGCTCATCGCGCGGGTGGCCGCGGAGCCACGGCTGCATGCCGACGACGCGCGGAACTACGACCTGCTCGGCAATGTCGGGCTCTACATGGCGGCGATGCGCCGGCACGAGCTGACGAATCCGGCCCGCGAGAAACGCTCGCCGTTCCCGGTTGCCAGTGCGCTCGCGCAGCGGCTGGCGGTGGGGCTGGGCGTGGCGCCGCGTTTCGCCACGGCGCACATCAACCTGAGCAACCTCGCACACGGCGTCGAGCACAAGAGCTTCACCCGGCTCGACGACGAGCTGCTCTTCATCGAATACAACTGCCTGAGCATCCTCGGCTACATCCGGGCCGCGGACACGCTGCGCCGGATCGGGCCGCTGGGCGTCGGGCATCCGGTCACGCTCGCGTTGCTGCGGGATGCGCAGGCGGCGTTGGAGCGCGTGGTCGCGGCGAACGCCGAGCTCGATCGCCGGCTCGATGTCGATCGCTTCTTCTACAACGTCCGGCCGTACTTCAAACCCTATCGGGTCGGGCGGACCGAGTACCGCGGCGCGAATGCCGGCGACTTCGCGGCGATCAACGAGGTCGACCTGATGCTGGGCCTGTGCGGCGTGAAGGACGCGGCCTACACCAGCATGCTGCTGGAGAAGCTGCCGTTCATGCCGAGGCAGGACCAGGGACTGCTCCAGGACGCCTGCCGCCAGGGCAGCCTGCTGGACGGCTTCATCGAGGCGACGGCCGCCGGGCCGCTGCACGACGGCCTGCGCCGGAACATGGCCGCGTTCCTGGACGTGTGCGCGGCCCACGGGCGCATCGCCGCGCAGCATCACGACCTCTTCGTGCGCCGCTTCATCGAGGAGCCGTCCACCGCGATGTCCGGCCGGCATCTGGCGCAGATCACCGCGAGCGGGCCGCCGCTGCAGGTGCTCGTCGGCGCCCTGGAAGTGCTGCGGGACAAGCGCCTGGCGGCGGACCGGCCGGGCATCGAGTCCCGCTTCGCCGACATCGCGCGGCTGAAGGCGGCGGCGCTGGCCTCGTGAGGCCCGCCGCCGCGCCAGGGATCAGGACAGCGCCTTCGCCAGCAGCGGCAGGCTGATGTCCATCCGGTAGTCGACGGCCGTGTGGTCGTCGGGGAACTCCTCGTAGACGTGGGCCACGCCCATCGCGCTCAGCCGCTGGTGCAAGCGCCGGGCGCCGTAGACCAGGCTGTACTGGTCGACATCGCCGCAGTCGATGTAGAGCGCCTTGAGCGCCGCGAGGCCCGGGCCGTGCGACTCGACCAGCGTCAACGGGTCCCAGGCCAGCCAGTTGGCCCAGCGCTCCGGGATCAGCTCGCAGGTGTCGAGGGTCACCGGCAGCCGCACGCCGTAGGGCGCAGTCGGATCGGGATCGAAGCTGGCCGCCTGGGCCAGCATCATGAGGATGTGGACGTCGCTGTCCTTGGGTTTCTTCGCGTTCCAGAACGCGTCCACCCAGCGGCCGATGTCCGGTTCCTTGGCCAGGGCGCGCAGCACCGGCACGAACTCGTGGCGATAGATCAGCTCGAAGCCCACGTCCCCGGAGTGCACCGCCGCGCCGGCCCAGAAGTCCGGATGCAGCAGCGCATGGACCATCGCGCCGTAGCCGCCGCTGGACTTGCCGAACAGGCCGCGCCGGCCGGCGCCGCCGCAGGCGAAGCGCTCCTCGACGAAGGGCACGACCTCGGCGCGCAGGAAGTCGTCCCAGCGGCCCATGGCGGCCGAGTTCACGTACTGGTTGCCGCCCAGCCGGGTGAAGCAGTCCGGGAAGGCGACCACGGCGGGCGGCATCTCGCCGGCGGCGATCAGCCGGTCGAGCCGCTCGGGCACGTTCTCCGAGAAGTTCTTCCAGTTGGTGTGGATCGGGCCGCCGGCGGTGAAGCCGACGATGTCCACCAGGAGGGGCAGGCCGCGGCCGTCATGGCCGTGCGGGACGTAGACGTCGACGAGGCGGCGGGTCGGGGCGCCGACGAGGTTGCCGGCGAGCACCTCGCTGTCGAGGGTCAGGCGGTGCACCGTGCCGGACGGCGTGTGGGGGTCTCTGTGCATGTCGATCCAATGCGGGCGGTGTGGCGAGGGCGCTGATCTTCGCCCGGAGCGCCTCCGCCGAAACGGCCGGGCCCGGGAACACCCTGGCCCCGGCCCCGGGATTTCCAACCCGGGAATCCCGACCCGCCGGCTTCGCGGGCCCCGCGCTCAGGGCAGGGCGTCGAGCGACGACCGGACGCCGCGCGAGAAGCCCAGCCCGTCGTGGCGGTCCCAGTTGATCGACCAGGTCATCACACCGCGCAGCGTCGGATAGGCCTGCGGCGGCTTGATCGCGCCGCACTGCGTCAGCCGGGTCAGGCAGTTGAGCGCCGCGGTGATGGTGGCCAGGCTCGCCTGGCCGCTGTTGGCCGAGGACGGGCCCGACGGCAACCCGAAGGCGACCTGGTCCGGCCGCAGCCCGCGGAACACGAAGGGCCCGGTGCCGTTGTTGGTCGTGAAGCCCTCGATCAGCATGCGGCTCGTCGCGACGAGCATGTCGGCGCTGCCCTCGGCCAGGCCCTGTGTCGCGTACGGCGTGTAGACGGCGCCGTTGTTGTAGTACTGGACGTGCAGCACGTTCAGCTCGTCGCGCAGGCCGTCGATGATGGGCAGGTAGGCGCCCCAGATGCCGCTGTAGGCGACGTAGCCGCCCTGGACGTATGGGTGCTCCGGCGCCATCGACAGGTAGAAGCCGCTGCCGATGCGCGCCTTGAGCTGCTTCACCGCGCTGACCAGGTTGGCCTGCACCGGCGCGCCGGAGGTGACGCCGGCGCCGCTCTCCAGGTCGATGTCGATGCCGTCGAAGCCGTAGCGCCGCATGATGGCCTCGACGCTGTCAACGAAGTTGGTCACCTGCGCCGCGTTGTTCAGCGTCACGGTGCCGTTCTGGCCGCCGAAGGACAGCACGACCTTCTTGCCCTTGGCGCGCGCGGCCGCGACGTCGGCGATGAAGCGGGCCTCGCCGCCGGCGCCCGCGTCGAGGTTGAACGCGATGCTGCCGTTGCCGGCGTCGTCCGCGAAGGCGACGACGATCACGTCGTAGTCGGCGGAGATCTCGCCGATCGGGAAGGTCGCGCCGGCCGGGTTGGTGAAGTTGTGCCAGTAGCCGATCAGCTGGTGCTTGCCGGGCGCGGGGGCCGGGCCCGGCGACGGTGCCGGGGTGGGCGCGGGACCGGGCGCTGGCGTCGGAGCGGGCGAAGGCGCGGGAGTCGGTGCCGGCGACGGGGCGGGCGGCGTCGTGCCGCCGTAGATCGTCCATGGCTGGCCTGTGCCGACCGGGCCGTTGCGCGTCGCGGGGTTGTCGCCTTGCGTCCACCAGTTGGCGCGGTAGATCACGCCTTGATAGCTGACGATGGCGCCGCCCGAGTAGGCGGTCGCCGCGTTCCACGCGCCCTGCGGAGCGGGGGCTGGGGACGGAGCCGGCGTGGGCGCTGGCGCGGGACTGGGGGCCGGGCTCGGCGTGGGGGCGGGGGACGGCGCGGGCGAAGGCGCCGGGCCGTTGGCGGGACCGACCAGCGTCCACAGCGACGCGTTGGTCGGGTTCCAGCCCGTGCTGGCGTAGTCGGTCTGGTTGACGGTGGCCCGGTAGAGCTGGCCGTTGTAGCTGACGACGGTGCCGGCGGCGTAGTAGGTGTCGGGTTTCCAGGCCGCGGCGGTCTGCGCGACCGCCTGCAGCGTGAGCGCGGCGGCGCCGAGGGCGACGATCAGGCGCAGCGGGGCGCGGGAGGCGGCGGGGCGTCGGACGGAAGAGGTCATGGCGAGGGTTCCAAGGTCGAGGGCCGATGCGGCATCCCGAGCCCGCACCCACGCCGCCGGAGGCCCGGAATTCGGGCCGGCCGGCGGGTCGCGTCGTCGGTGGATCTCAACTGGTATTCGAAAGAGTCCGTTTTATGACCACCGCTTGGATACCACTTTCCGAAATCCAGCCGATCGGACGCAGCGGGAAAACCCTGGTCGTGGTGACAAAGCGTGTGGGGGTCGATCGGCCCGCGGCGTCGTCAGCGCGCCAGCGCGGTGGCCGTATGCACCCGGACGCCCTCGCGGCGCACGTTGACGGTGAGGTCGTCGAACACGTCCGCGAGAGCGCTCGTGGACGCCGGCCGCAGCCGCAGCCATCGCAACTGCTCGCATCGATCGACCATCTCGACCTCGGTGAAGTCGACGAAGCGCCGGACCCGGGGATGGAGCGCCTTGTACAGGCTCTCCTTGGCGGAGAACAGCGCGGTCGCCAGTTCCGCCGCCGTCTCGGTTGGACACGATCGAAACCATCGCTCGCGTTCCCCAGGCGTGACGCAGACGGCGAGGATGTCGGCGAGGCCGGCGGCATCCACCACGACCTCCGTGTCGAGACCGAGGGTGCCGACCTCCGCCGATCGCCCGACGGCCGCCCAGGCCCCGCCACCCGCGTGCGTGATCGACCCGGAGACGCCGCTCGGCCAGAGCGGCTCGCCGGCCGGGCCCGTCGGCACCTCGCCGTCGGTGCCGGTCAGGGCCAGCAGTCCCAGCTCGGCGCAGTACCGACCCGCGGCATGGCTGAGCTGCCGTGGGCGCACCGCGTCGCGCAGCCGCGCCGGCAGCGCCGGCGGCGTCAGGCCGTCGAGCACCGCTTCCAGCGCCGCGAACTCGAGCCCGTGGCCGATCGCGCCGCCAGGCAGCGGATGCGGGGCCTCGCCGATCAGCCGCAGGACGCGCGCGTGGCGCTCCGGCGCGGCCCGGCTCAGCGCCGCGAGCAGGCCTCCCTGGCCCGCGCTCATCCCGGCGTGAAGGTCAGGACGTGGCGCGCCGGCCCCGGCAGCAAGGGCAGCGGCTTGCCCGCCACCCAGTCGGCATGTCCGGCCAGGAAGTAGTCGCTCAGCGGATGCCCGCTCTGCCCGCCGGGCATGTTGAACAGCCCGCGCTCCTCGCGACCCGGCGCGACGACCAGCCGCTCCGACTGCCCGAAGGCGGCGCCGCTGACGCGCGGCAGGTACTCGTCGCCCGGCATCTCGGTCTGCGGCGCCCGCAGCCACGCGTCCAGGCCGGGCAGCGCCATCGCGAGCGGGTGCTCGATGCGGCTGCGGTTGTAGTCGCCCCAGCGTCGCTCGGCCATCGGTCCCTCCTGCCGCAGCGTGGCGATCGCGCGATCCACCGCCGCCAGCTGGACGCTGTCCCAATCGACGCCCGGCCGCAGCCAGCCCGCCGGCCGCTCCGCGATCAGGCGCTGGGCCACGGCCGGCCAGCGGGGGACGGCCATCTGGTAGTCGAGGCTGCCAGGCAAGCGGGCCAAGGCTTCGCTGCCTCGCCCGAACAGCTCCACCCCCAGCGCGTCCATGTAGGCCCGCGCGAGGCGGTAGCCGACCGACGACGCGTCGGCCCGCCCGGTCCAACCGGTCTGCAGCAGGGACCGGAACTCGGCGCGCGGCGAGCCGGCCGGCGCCTGGCGCTCGTCCAGCACGGCCAGGGCCTGGGCGCGCCAGAGGGCCATGAACTCGGCGCGGTCGTCGAGCTGGAGGGCATGCAGCGCGGCTTCGTCGGGCTTCGACGTGGCGCGGAGCGCCGTCCGGATCTGGCGACCACGTGGTCCGAGGTCGGCGCCGCCGTCGCCGATCAGGGCCTGCGCCGGTCCCGCGAGCTGGCGCTGGTTCCCCGACGAGAGCACGCCATCGCCCGGGTCGACGCGCCGTGGATGCGCGTCGGCGGGCAGGCGCGCGAACGGCACCGCGTTCGCGGCGGCGCCGGCCTCGGCCCAGCGGTCCGGCAGCGCACCCGCCAGCGTCCATCCGACGCGGCCGTCCCGCGCGGCGATCAGGATGTTCTGCGCGGGAATGCCGGCAGTCGCCGCGCGGCTCAGGGCGTCGTCCAGCCCGGTGGCGGATTCCAGCCGCGACAGCCCCAGGTCCACGGCGCCGGGCAGCAGCGCGGTCCAGCGGACGACGACCTGCCGGCCCTCGATCTCCCGCAGGGGCAGGCCGTCGATCTCGCGGGTCGTCACCGTCACGGCGTCGCCGCCGCGGACCTCGATGCGTTGCTCGCGCGGCGTGGCCACGACCTCGCGGCCGGCCACCCGGAATCGTCCGGCCCCGGCATCGACCGGGGTGGCGTCCACGAGGTCCACGTAGCGGCCGTAGCTGTTGGTGAATCCCCAGGCGACGTCGCCGTTGCTGCCGGCCACCAGCATCGGCACGCCCGGCAGCGTCACGCCGACGAGTCGGCGGTCGTGTCCCGACGCGGGATAGCTCAGCGACAGCCGGTACCAGGTGTTGGGCAGGCGCAGTGTCAGGTGCATGTCGTTGGCCATGACGGCCGCGCCGGTGCTGGCGCGCGATCCCGCCACCACCCAGCCATTGCTGCCCACGGCCAGCGGACGGTCCTTGCGGACCAGCCACGGCGCCACCGGCGGCACCGTCGGCGGCAGGGCCGCGCGGGCCATCGGGCGCGGCGCGTCGCCGCCCGCCGGACCGAACCACGCGGGACCGCTGGCGGGCATGGCCGCCGGCACCGCCGCGACCTCGTCGGCATCCATCGGCGCGTCGAACGGCGACGACGGCGGCATCAGCACCGCGAGCTGTTCCGCCGTGGCATGGTCCCGCAGCCAGCGCAGCGCGACTTCCCGCGGCTCCTGCTCGCCCTGCAGGTCCAGGTACATCGCCCAGATCACCAGCAGGCTGTCGGCGGCCGTCCAGGGCTTGGGCGCCTCGCCCAGCACCAGGTACTCGAAGGGCCGCGCGCGCAGCGACGCGAGCCCGGCGTTGACGCCGCCCACGTACCGCGCCAGCAGCTCGCGCTCGGCCGGCGCCAGGGCGGCGACCGCCGCCTCGGCCCGGTCGCGGAAGCGGTACACCCGCGACGCGCGGTCCTGGTCCAGCAGGTTCTCGCCGAACAGCGCCGCGAGTTCCCCCGCCGCCGAACGCCGCAGCAGGTCCATCTGGAAGAAGCGGTCCTGCGCATGCAGGAAGCCGGTGGCGTAGGCCGCGTCCTCGCGGCTGCGCGCGACGATGGCGGGCACGCCGTGATCGTCGCGCGAGGCCACGACGGGCTGGGTTACCCCGGGCGATCGCAGCTCGCCGTCCAATTGCGGCAGGCTCGCGCGCATCAGCGCGACACCGGTCAAGGACAGCGCGAGCGTCAGGCCACCCGCGCCGAGCAGCCCCGCGACGCCGAACCGCCGCCAGCTCGACCAGCGCCTCATGCGGACCTCGCGCCGACCGTGCCGACCGTGCCGACCGCGTCCGCCGCTCCGGTCACCGCCACGTCCGCCGGTCCGTCGTTGACGATGAACTCGTGCAGGTCCGGGTCCTCCGACGGCACCTCTTCGCGCACCGACGAGAACGGCAGGCGCTCGAACGCCCGGCGCCAGAAGTCGAGCGCCTGGCGGTCCTCGCGGAACACGCAAATCAGCCACGGCTCGTTGGAGTCCAGCACGACCTGTTGGACCACCTCGCTGGCGATGCCGCGCCCGCGATACCGGGGCAGGATGTACAGGTCGGCGAACTCCATGATCGAGCGGCCGCGCAGGTTCTGGTGGCCCACCAGCAGCAGGCCGGCCAGCCGGCCCTCGTGCCGGATCAGGTAGGCCCAGTCGAAGCTGTCGGGATCGCCCAGCCGCTCCAGGAAGTCGGACAGCGAGTTGAACCGGGCCGACTCATCGATGTCCTCGCCGGACCAGAACGAGGATTCGAGCTCGTAGAACTGCCAGAGCCGGTCGAGGAGCGTGGCGTCGTCGCGCGTCACGCGGGAGAGGGTGATGGGGGCGCTCATGGCATGTCCTTGTACTTGATCAACGTGATGAAGCCGTCGCGCACGGCGAAGACGCGTTCCTGCTGCATCGAGGGGACTTCCTGGCCGGGGGCCAGGCCGTGCGGGTGGGTCCAGCCGTGCAGCTCGTCGACCAGCAGCAGCCGGTCGCCGTCCCGCAGCACCACCCCGTGGCCGTGGAAGGCGCGCGACATCCGCGTCGCCTGCGCCACCGAGCCCGCCAGGTCCAGCGTCCGGTCCGCGTCGACCGGCATGCGCCAGTAGGTGCCCGCGGACTGGGCCGCGCGCCGCTCCCATCGGGCCGGCAGGTCCGCCAGCACCGCGCCGATGAACGCCGCGGCGTGGTGCCGGGACTTGACCAGCAGCGTCGTCAGATTCTCGTCCGGCGCGAGGTCGAACCCTTGCCGCGCGACCACCGCGCCGCCGTCCCACTGCGCGGAGAGTTCATGCACGGTGATCGCCGATTGCGTGAAGCCCTTCAGGATCAGGTGGGGCAGCGGCGCCGGGCCGCGGCCCTCCGGCAGCGGGGAGGGATGGATGTTGATGCCGTAGGCGCAGTGGCCGCGCCAGTCGGGCACCTTGTGCGAGTAGGACGCCGACAGCACCAGGTCCACGCCCTTGGCCTGGAGGCGCGCCATGTCCTCGGGTCCGATCGGATCGAACTGGACCGGCACGCCGAGCGACCCGGCCAGTGCCGCGACCTGCTCGCCGTCGTCCTCCTCGGTGAAGAGCTCGACGAGCTCATGGCCGTCGCGCAGCGCGGCCGTCAGGACGTCGCCGAAGCTGTCGTCTCCCAGGTAGGCGAATCTCATCGGCCTTCTCCCGTCACGGCCTCGAAGCGCAGCATGCGCGAGGTGGGACTGGCGCGGTAGGCCATGGCCTCGGCCAGGTCCACCTTCACGTTGAAGCGGCGCAGCCAGCGATCGGCGCCGTCGAAGCGCGGCTGGAAGGACTTGCGGCCGTGCAGCCACTTGTAGTTGTCGATGAAGCACAGGTCGCCGTCGGCCAGCGGCACCTCCCGGCTGCGCGCCTGCAGTTCCTGGACCAGGCGCGACATCACCTGCGCGGCCTCGTCGTCGCCGGCGGCGGCGATCGTGAAGTCGAGGTCGAAGCGGATGTAGGGGGTCGTCGCGTGGCCGACCAGGATCGACTCCGCCGGCGGGCGCGCCACGTCCTCGGTGTGCGAGTCGTCGGCCAGGTGATGGAAGCGGGGTTGCGCCAGCACCGCCAGGTCGCGGTCGGACAGGCGCAGGTCGCGCACGGCGGCGATCAGCGTCGCGGTGTGGTCGGGATTGCGCACGCAATGCAGGCAGATGAAGTCCGCGCGCATCGGATGGAAGGTGTCCTCGGTGTGGAAGTTCAGCATCTGCAGGCTGTTGGCGCCTTCCTGGGCGTACTCGCGGCCCTTCATCGGCAGGATGTCGTGGATCAGCTTGCCGGCCTGCTGCGTCTCGAAGCCGAACGGTTCCCCGAACACCGAGGCCATCAGGATCGCGAGGTAGTCGCAGTCGAAGTCCGGGTGGTAGCTGTCTTCCTTGAACCAGGTCCGCGGCGTGGCGGGCATCGGCGCGCCCGGCGAGAAGCCGCTGACGACCAGCACGCCGGCATGGTCCTGCAGGTCCCGCAGCCGGTACAGCTCGCGCAGCAGTCCTTCGGGCAGGCGCGCGGCGACCAGCGGGGCGTCGCGGACGAAGTCCTCGTCCTCGGCCGACGGATGGGCGCGCCGGCATTCGTCGAGCAGCGCGCGCACGTGCTGGAGCTCGGAGGCGGTCAATTGGTACTTGTTCATGAGGTCTTCCGATCTGGCGCGTCAGCCGATCACGCGGGACTCGAGGCCCGCGCGCGTGGCGGCGGACTTGCGCAGGTTGGTGGTGATGTTGATCCGCTTGAGCCAGCGGTCCTGCCCGTCGAAGGCGGGGTCGAAGCGCCGCCGGCCGTGCACGACCTTGCGGTTGTCGATCAGGCAGAGGTCGCCGGCCCCGATCACGGTGTCGCGGGTCTTGCGCTCGATCTCCGCGCGCAGCAGGTCGTAGGCCTCGAGCGCGGCCGGGTCCATGCCGGCGAAGTCGGTGTAGGCGGGGTCGTAGCGCAGGAAGGGATGGGCCCGGTTGCCATACAAGGTCCGGATGCCGGTGGCTTCGTCCGCCGTCGCGCGCAGCGCCGCGTCGGACTGCTGCGCGGTGTCGAGGTGGGTCTCGTCGGGCTTGAGCGGGAAGACCGCGTCGAACAGCAGCGCCTGCGTCGCCGGCGGGAGCTCGAGTTCCCGCATCGAGGCCAGCGTCGTCGGCACGGCGGCATGGTTGCGGATGCCGTACATGCAGACGAAGTCGGCCCGGAAGTCGTGGAAGGAATCCTCGGTGTGCATCAGCAGCTCCGACGTGCTGCCGTAGCTGGTCTGCGCGCCGCCGCGGTGGGGCTGCGGAATCAGGTCGTGGACGATCTTGCCCTTCTGCTGGGTCGACCAGCCGAAGACATGGCCCAGGCAGGCCGACGCCAGCACCGCCAGGAAGTCCATCGCCAGGCGCGGGCGGTAGGACTCGGGGTAGTTCCAGGAGGACGGGGTGTCGCCGGGCGCCTCGAACGGGAAGCCCGTCACCAGCGTCATGCCCGTGTGTTCATGCGACACCCGGAGCTGGTGATAGAAGGCTACCAGCCGGGGCGGCAGCTGGCGCGAGAGGAAACCGGCCTCCTGCAGGAAACCGGGGTCGTCGGCGGTGTCGCAGACGGCCATGACGCGATCCAGCAGGGTCTGGATGTGGGCCACCTCGGCGGCGGTGAGGGCGAGTTGTTGCATGCGGTGCTCCGCGATCGGTTCAGGGTTCTGGAGGAGGAAAGGGCGGGCGCGCTAGCCGCGCGCGGTCGCCGCGGCCAGGGCCGTGGCGAGATGCGCGTCGATCAGCGCGGCCAGCGCGTCGAGATGCGTGTCGATGAAGAAGTGGCCCCCGTCGATCCGGTGGTGCGACACGGGCCCGTGGAACTCGCGGCGCCAACCGAGCAGGGCGTCCTCGCCCATGCAGGGGTCGTCGCGGCCGGCCACGGTCACCAGCGTCGTGGCCAGCGGCTCGCGACGGCGGTAGCGGTAGGTCTCGCTCAACGAGAAGTCGGCGCGCAGGACCGGCAGGTACAGCTCGACCAGGTCCGGATGCTCGAAGAACTCGGGCGGCGTGCCGCCCCGCTCGCGCAGCGCGTCCAGGAAGGCGGCGCGCGGCAGGGCGTGCAGGGGCGACCGCTCGTCGACGAGCCCCGGCGCGTTCTTGGCCGAGGCGAAGAACAGCGCCGGCAGGTGCCCGCGGTCGCGGAGCCGGTGAGCGATCTCGAAGGCCATCAGCGCGCCGTTGCTGTGCCCGAACAGCGCGAAGGGCCGGTCCAGCCAGGGCAGCAGGGCCTCGGCCAGCGCGTCGGCCAGGCGATGTGCGTCGCCCAGCGCCGGCTCGCCGAAGCGGGCGCCGCGGCCGGGCGGCTCGACGGCCACCACCTCCACCGGCGTGCGCAGCCGGCCGGGCCAGTCGCGGAACAGGGACGCGGCGCCGCCGGCATAGGGCAGGCAGAACAGCCGCATCGGCGCGTCGGGACGGGGCCGGGGCGAGAAGGCGGCGGCCGATGCGATGGCGCGCGGCGGCAAGGAGGCGGTCGGGGTCATCGTCATCACGGCGCGGAAGGGGCCTTCTCGGTGCCCGGGGTTGTTGCAGGGGCCGGTGCGACTGCGGCGGCGGGAGCCGGCCGGACCGGGGCCGGCGGGGTGGCCGGAGGGATGGCGGGAGCGGCGTTGGCGTTGGCGGCGACGTTGGCGGCGACGGGCGACGGCTGCAGCACGCCGGACTCGAACCGGCAGACGCGATCGGCCAGGTGGAAGTAGCGGTCGTCGTGGCTGACGACGACCAGCGTGCGGCCCTGCCGGCGCATCTCGGGCAGCAGGTGCTCGTAGAAGTGGGCGCGGAACTCGGGGTCCTGCTCCGCCGCCCATTCGTCCAGGATGACGACGGGCCGTTCGTCCAGCCAGGCCTGGATCAGCGCCAGGCGCTTGCGCTGACCCTGCGACAGCGCGATGTCGGACCAGCGCCCGTCCTCGCGCAGCGACACCCGGCGCGACAGCCCCAGCCGCTCCAGCGCCTCGGCCACCCGCGACGGGTCCGGCGGCTCGCCGTCGGCGTCGATGGGGGCCTCGAACACGTGCTGGTCCGCGTAGAGGGTGGAGAACAGGTCGCGATAGGCCATCGGCGCCTGGGCCGGGATGGGGATGCCATCGACGAGAATCCCGCCGCCGCTGCGTTCGACCAGGCCGTTCATCACCCTGGCGAAGGTCGACTTGCCGCTGCCGTTGCCGCCGACCAGGAAGAGCACCTCGCCGCGCCGCAGGGTCAGCGTCACCGGGCCGAGCACGAAGGCCTCGGGGTCCGCCGCGTCGGCGTGGTATCGGATCTCGTGGAAGTGGATCTGCCGCCAGTCCGGGAAGGCCGGGGGCGGGGGCGGCTCCTTCGCGCGCATCTCGTCCACGAATGAGAGACCGCGTGCTGCGCCGGGCGCCTCCGTCACTCCGGTCACTCCGGTCGCGGCGGTCACTCCGGTCGCGGCCGTCGCGGCGGTCGAGCCCGTCGCCCGCGTGTCGTCGGCCGTGACGCCGGAGGTCGTCAGGCGCAGCGACAGCGCGCCGATCGTGCGGGCCGACGTGGCGGCCTTCCAGAGCGCGGCCTGCGTGTTGACCACGAACTCGACCGACCCGGCCAGGAAGGTGATGCCGACGACGTAGCTCACCGTCAGCGCCTGGCTGCCGGCATGCAGCGCCTGGATGGCGCCGAGCGTGACGCCCAGCGCGATCATCAGCAGGGCCCGCATCCAGGTCTCGCTCAGGTGCCAGGACATGTCGTAGCCGAGCTGCGAGACCCGCAGCCGCGCCAGCGCCGGCGCCATCTCCCGCTCGCGGAAGTGGCGGCGGCGCTGCCGGTGCGTGGCCAGGTCGCGCGAGCCGTCGAACAGCGTCTGCAGGTGCTGGTAGTAGGCCGACTTGAGGCGGCGGTAGCCCTCGTAGGCCTGGCTGCCGCGGCGCGAGAACACGACGGCCAGCGTCACGCCGGCGGCGACGGTCGCCGCGAAGCACAGGAAGGCGGACGGTGACAGCCAGGCCAGGTAGACGCAGCAGCCCAGCACCGTCACGGCATGCAGCAGGAACTGCGGCGCGATGCTCAGCCCCTCGGACAGGTTGTCGACGTCGTCGGTCAGCACCGCCGTCATCGCGCCGCGGCCGGCGCGCTGGAAGTCGTCGTGGCGCATGGCCAGCAGCGCGGCGGTCAGGTCGGCGCGCAAGCCCGCGACGACCCGCGCCGAGACGCCTGCCAGCACCCGGTTGCCGGCCATCAGCAGCGCCAGCATCACGCCCACGCCCGCCAGGAACACCGGCAGCCAGCCCACGCCGGCGCCGGGCGCGGCGCTGGTGACGCGGTCGTTGAGGTAGGCCAGCAGCGCCACGTTCGCGGCCGAGGCGAGCGCGCCCAGCGCGCCCGCCGCCATGAGCGGGCCGCGATGGCGGCGCAGCAGGTCGGGGACCATGCTCATGCCGCCGCGGACATCGCGCTGGCGAGGCCGGCCTCCGGCACGCCGGCGTCGGCACCGGTGTCGGCGCTGGCCTCGACGGCCTGGCGGATCAGCCGCAGGGCCAGGGCCAGTTCCTCGTCGCTGACGGTGAGCGGCGGCAGCAGCTTCACCACCTCGTCGTTCGGGCCGGCGGTCTCGATGATGAGGCCCAGGCGATAGGCCTCGCGGGCGATGGCGTCGGCGCGCGCCGGGTCGCGGGCGTCGATGCCCACCATCAGGCCGCGGCCCTTGACCGTGGCGCCGGGGATGCCGGCCGCGATCGCGCGCAGGCCCGCGGCGAGCTCCCGGCTCACGGCCTGGACGCGCTCGCCCAGGCGCCGGTCGGCCCAGAACTTCTCCACCGCGACGGTGGCGGTGACGAAGGCGTGGTTGTTGCCGCGGAAGGTGCCGTTGTGCTCGGCCGGTCGCCACTGGTCGTGGTCCGGCCGGATCAGCAGCAGCGACATCGGCAACCCGAAGCCGGAGATCGACTTGGACAGCGTCACCAGGTCGGGCAGCACGTCGGCCGCTTCGAAGCTGAAGAAGTCGCCGGTGCGGCCGCATCCGGCCTGGATGTCGTCGACGATCAGCAGCGCGCCATGGCGGCGGGCGAGCGCCGCGACGCGGCGCAGCCAGGGCGCGCTGGCGACGTTCAGGCCGCCTTCGCCCTGCACGACCTCGAGCAGGATCGCCGCCGGCGCGTCGAGGCCGCTGGACGGATCGCCGAGCATGCGCTCCAGCAGGTCGGCCGTGTCGACCGACGCGCCCAGGTAGCCGTCATAGGGCAGCCGGGTGATGCCGGGCAGCGGCGCGCCCATGCGGTGGTACTGGTTGCCGGTGGCGGCCAGCGCGCCCAGCGACACGCCGTGGAAGCCGTTGGTGAAGGCGATCACGTTGTGGCGGCCGGTCACCTTGCGCGCGAGCTTGAGCGCCGCCTCGATCGCGTTGGTGCCGGTGGGGCCGGTGAACTGCACGCGGTAGGGCAGGCCGCGGCCCTGCAGCACGTGGCGGGCGAAGACCTCCAGGAAGGTGCGCTTGGCGTCGGTGTGCAGGTCCATGCTGGTGGCGACGCCGCCGCGACGGATGTGCGCGACCAGGGCCTCGCTCATGTCGGGGTCGTTGTGCCCGTAGTTCAGCGCGCCGCAGCCGGCGAGGAAGTCCAGGAAGCGGCGTCCGTCGCTGTCGTGCAGCCAGCTGCCGCCGGCCTGCGAGAAGACGGCGGGGATGCGCCGGCAGTAGCTCCGGGCGACGGATTCATGGCGGTCGAAGACCGTGGCGTGCGGGGTGTCATGCGCTGAGGTGTTCATGGGTGATCTCCCTGTCGGTCGGTGGGGGCGGCCACGGCCGCCGGGTGGGCGGTCCGCGCCGCGAGGGCCTCGCCGAGATGGGCGAGGACTTCGGGTTCATGGGTCTGGACGAAGAAATGGCCGCCGGGCAGCGCGGCGAAACGGGTGGCGCCGGTGACCTCGCGTGCCCAGGCGTCGCGCTGCGCCGCGTCGAGGCAGGCCTCGTCGCGTCCGTCGAGCAGCAGCAGGTCGCAGCGCAGCGGATCGCCGCCGCGCGGCCGGTAGCCGTCGACCAGCGCCAGGTCGGCGCGGAAGGCCGGCAGCACGCGCCGCGCGAAATCGGGACTGCGCAACGACGCCTCGCTGGCGAGGCCTTCCGCGCGGATCAGCGCGATGAACGCGTCGTCGTCGATGCCGTGTTGGTGCGCCAGCGCGTCCACGTCCTGGTGGACGAGCGAGGGCGCGTGGCGCGCGGCCGCGATGAGCAGGCTCGGCACGGCGCCGCGCGCCTGCAGGCGGCGGGCCACCTCGAAGGCGACGAGCGCGCCGTTGCTGTGGCCGAACAGGCTGAAGGCGCCGCTCGCCTGGGGCAGCAACTCGGCGGCCAACTGGTCGGCCAGGACGTCCATCGCGTGCAGCGCCGGTTCGTCGGCGCGGGCGCCGCGACCGGGCAATTCCACCGGCACGACGTCGACATCGGGCAGGCCGGCTGGCCAGCCGAGGTAGACATCGCTGCTCGTGCCCGCGGGCGCGAAGCAGAACAGGCGGTGCCGCGGCTCTGCCGCGGCGGCCAACGCAGTTACTTCAGTCGCGGTCGCCGTCGCCGTCGCTGCGGACGCGGACGCTGCGGACGTGGTGGCGATCGCCGGTGGCGCCGTCCGCGACGTGACCGAGGCCAGGGCGCGCAGCGTCGGCTGGACGAAGACGTCCCGTGGCGAGAGCGCCAGGCCCGCCTCGCGGCAGAGCGTCAGCAACCGCATGGCCAGTAGCGAATGGCCGCCCAGCGCGAAGAAGTTGTCCTGCGCCGAGACCGGCCGCGCGGGCTTCAGCAAGGTGGTCCAGAGCTCGGCCAGCGACTGTTCGACGCCCTTGGCCGGAGGATCGAAGGCCGCGGTGGGCGCGTCGTCCACTGGCGGCAGCGCGCCGGCATCGAGCTTCCCGTTGGGCGTCAGCGGCAGCGCGTCCAGGCGGACCAGCGACTGGACCCCCATGTAGTCGGGCAGGACCTGGCGCAGCGCGTCGCGGATCCGCTCGGGGTGCCAGTGCGCGGCGTCGGCGACGACGTAGGCGGCCAGCCGCCGATCGTCCGGCCTCGGCTCGTGGACCCGCACGACGGCCTCGCGGACACCGGGCTGGCCGCGCAGCGCGGCCTCGATCTCGCCGAGTTCGATGCGGAAGCCGCGGATCTTCACCTGATGGTCGCGGCGCCCCACGTACTCGAGCTCGCCGTCGTTGCGCCGGCGCGCGAGGTCGCCCGACCGGTACAGGCGGCCGGCATGAGCCGGGTGCTCGACGAAGCGGGCCGCGGTCAGCGCGTCCTGGCCGAGGTACCCCGCCGCGACACCGGGACCGCCCACGCACAGCTCGCCCACCACGCCGACCGGCACCGGTTCGCCGTGCGCGTCCAGCAGCCAGAGCGTCAGGTCGGGGATCGGGCGCCCGATCAGGCTGCCGGTCGCGGCCTCCGCGTCCTGCCGCCGGATGGGTCGGTAGGTGACGTGCACCGTGGTCTCGGTGATGCCATACATGTTGACCAGCTGGATCGCCTGGTCGTCGTGGCGCTCGAACCAGGGCCGCAGCCGGTCCAGCGCCAGCGCCTCGCCGCCGAAGATGACGCTGCGCAGCGCCAGCTCGCCCGGCGACTGGCGATCCTGCTCGATGAAGGCCTGGAAGGCCGAGGGCGTCTGGTTCAGCACGGTGACCCGCTCCCGGCGCACCAGCGCATGGAAGTCCGGCGTCGACTGCGCGACCTCGCGCGGCACGATCACCAGCCGGCCGCCGTGCAGCAGCGCGCCCCACATCTCCCAGACCGAGAAGTCGAAGGCGAACGAGTGGAAGAGGCACCAGCAGTCCCCCGGGCCGAACTGGAACCAGGGCTGGGTGCGCTCGAACAGCCGCATCACGCTGGCATGCGACACCATCACGCCCTTGGGCCGGCCGGTCGAGCCGGACGTGTAGATCACGTAGGCCAGCGCGGCCGGCGAGACCGGCAACCCAGGGGCCGTCGACGGCATTCCATCGAGGGCGCCCGCCGCGTCGATCGCCAGGAGGCGGTGTCCCGCCATCCCCGGCGCCGTGCCGGCCTGCACGACCACCAGGTGGACACCCGCGTCGTCGACCGTGCCGCGCAACCGCTCGGTCGGATGGACGGGATCCAGCGGCACGTAGCTCGCGCCGGCCTTCAGGATCGCCACGATGGTCATCACTACCTCGGCCGAGCGCTCCAGGCACAGGCCGACCCGCGCGCCCGGCACGACGCCTTCGGCTCGCAGCCGGTGGGCGAGCTGGTTGGATCGGTCCTCGAGCTCGGCGTAGGTCCACTGGCGCGCGCCGTCGACCAGCGCGATCGCCAGCGGCGTGGCGGCGGCCTGGCGGCTGAAGACCTCGTGCAGGCAGGCTTCCGGGGCGGGGAAGGACTGGCCGCGCCCGTCCTCGAGCAGGCGCTCGCGGGCCTCGGGCGACAGCAGCGGCAGCTCGTCGAGGGGTCGGTCCGGCGCGGCGATCGCCGCCTCCAGCAGTTGCTCGAAGCTTTCAGCCAGGCGCGCGATCGTCGCGGCGTCGAACAGGTCGGTGCTGTACTCCCAGTTCAGGTCGAGGGCATCGCCGTCCTCCTCGACATCGAGCAGCAGGTCGAACTTGGCCGTGCCGCCGGTGCCGTCCAGCGCCGTCACCTCGATGCCGGGCAGCGCCAGCGTCCCGTCCCCGGTGTTCTGCAGGACGAGCATGACCTGGAACAGCGGCGTGTGGCTCATCGAGCGCCGCGGCTGCAGCACCTCGACCAGCCGGTCGAAAGGCAGTTCCTGATGGGCCTGGGCGTCGATGGCCGTCTGGCGGCAGCGGGCCAGCAGCGCGCGCAGGCCGGGCCGGCCCGACAGGTCGGTGCGCAGCACCAGCGTGTTGACGAAGAAGCCGATCAGGCCGGCGATCTCCGCCTGCTCGCGATTGGCGCTCGGGGTGCCGATCACGATGTCGAGTTCGCCGCTGTAGCGGGAGAGCAGCGCGCTGAAGGCCGCGTGCAGGCCCATGAAGAGCGTGGCGCCTTCCTGCAGGCACAGGGCGCGCAGGCCGCGCGTCGCCGTGGCGCCGAGCCGCCGCTGGTGGGTGGCGCCGGCGAAGCTTTGCGCCGGCGGACGCGGGCGGTCGAGCGGCAGGCCATGGACGTCGGGGATGCCGGCGAGCTTGCGGCGCCAGTAGTCGAGCTGCGCGTCCTGGATGGCGCGCTGCGCTGGCAGGTGCTGCCAGGTCGCGTAGTCCGCGTACTGGATCGGCAGCGACGCCCGGTCCGGCGCGAGGCCGCGGCTCAAGGCGCCGTAGGCCTGGCAGAGGTCCTCCACCGCGATCGATCCGGACCAGCCGTCCGAGGCGATGTGGTGCAGCACCAGCACCAGCACGTGCCGGTCCGCCGAGCGCCGCAGCAGCCGGGCGCGCAAGGGCAGGTCGCGACGCAGGTCGAAGGGGCGGGCGATGTCGGCGTCGACGATCGCGGACAGGGCGGTTTCGTCGTCGCCGACCTCGGTGACCGGCAGGGCCACGCGGACCGACGCGTGGACCTCCTGCCAGGCGGAGGACGCGTCGCTGCCGTAGGTGGTGCGCAGGACCTCGTGCCGCTGGACGACGAGGTTCAGCGCGGCTTCCAGGACCTGGGCGTCGATCGGGCCGTCGAGCGCCAGGACCGTCGGCATGTGGTACTGGACACTGCCGCCGTCGCCCATCTGGTCGATGAGCCACAGACGCTGCTGACCATGCGACAGCGGGGCGCGCGAGGCGCCGGCGGGTCGTGCCTCGATGGGCGGCCGGGCGACGGCGCCTGTGGAGCCGTCGATCCAGGCGGCGAGCGCCTGCAGGGTCGGGGTTTCGAACAGCGCGCTCATCGGGCAATCGATGCCCCGCTCGCGCAGGCGCGCCACGAGCCGCATCGCCAGCAGCGAGTGGCCGCCCAGGGCGAAGAAGCTGTCGGTGGCCGAGATCGCGCGAGCCGGCGACAGCAGGTCCATCCACTGCGCCGCCAGCAGTCGTTCAGTCGGCGTGGAGGGCAGAACCTGCACCGAGGCGGGTGCGAGGGTTGGCGCGGGCAGCGCGCCGCGGTCGAGCTTGCCGTTGGGGGAGGTGGGCAGTTGCGGCAGGCGCATGAAGGCCGCAGGCACGAGGTGCTCGGGCAGGTGGCGCCGGGCGTGCGCGGCGACCGCGGCCTCGTCGGCCTCGCCGACGTGGTAGGCCACCAGCGCCTTCTCGTGGGCGTCGCTGCCGCGCACGACGACGACGACATCGCGTACGCCCTCGCACCGCGCCAACACGGTTTCGACCTCACCGGGCTCGACCCGGAAGCCGCGCACCTTGGCCTGGAAGTCGGCCCGTCCGATGAACTCGAGTTCACCGTCAAGGCGCCAGCGCACGAGGTCGCCGGTGCGGTACATGCGGGCCTGCGGCTCGCCGGTCAAGGGCGCATCGGTCAAGGGCGCATCGGCCGATGGCTCGTCGGCCGAGGAGTTGCCGGCCAAGGGATCGGTGACGAAGGGATCGGTGACGAAGCGCTCGGCGGTGAGGTCAGGGCGGTTCAGGTAACCGCGCGCCACGCCGACGCCGCCGACCCACAGCTCGCCCGGCACGCCTGCCGGCACTGGCGACATCGCCGCGTCCAGCACATACAGACGCGTGTTGGCGAAGGGCCGGCCGATGCTCACGCGCGCGCCTTGCTCGGCATGGCGCACGTAGGCGGCGCTGCACGAGACCGTGATCTCGGTCGGACCGTAGGTGTTGACCAGGCGAGGACGCAGCGAAGGCTCGTCCCACAGCGTCGCCAGCAGCGCCTCCCACTGCGCGAGCTTGTGCAGCGAGATCGCGTCGCCGGTGACGTTGACGGTGCGCACGCCGCGCAGCTGCACGGCCGCGCGCGACGGCGCCTGGCTCCATTCACCCACCAGCGTGTGCCAGTGCGCGGCCGTGAGGTGCACCATCGACGCGATGCCGGGTTGCTCGCGGGTGCCCAGCGGCTCGCGTCCCGGCGTGAGCGCGGCGCCCGCCAGCAGGGCAGGGACGATCTCCTCGATAGAGAGGTCGAAGTTCAGCGAGTTCTGCTGCAGGACCACTGAATCGGCGTTCAGGTCGAACCAGCGCGCGGCGTCCAGCGCGTAGTTCAGCAGGCCGCGATGCTCGACCATCACGCCCTTGGGCCGGCCGGTGGAGCCGGAGGTGTACATGACGTAAGCGAGCCGGGACGGCGCGGGAGCGGCCAGATCAGGTTCGAGCGACCAAGACTCGAGTGCTGCGAGGACCGCGTCGTTCGACGCGTTGGACGGGGCACGGACTAGCGCATCGGCCGGAGTACTCGACGACTTGTTGGCCTGCGCGTTGTTCAGCGCGTTGTTCAGCGCACCGGCCCGGACGTCGGTCTGCGCGTCATCTGCAAGCGCTCCGTCAGCCAGCAGTTCCGCCAGGTCGAAGCTCGCCACGGGCCAGTCGCGCACCGCGGCGGGCACCTCGCCCAGGCGCAGCACCGCGCGCGGTTCGGCGTCCTCCAGCATCTGCGCCAGGCGCTCGGCGGGATAGCCGGGGTCCAGCGGCAGGTACGCGCCGCCGGCCTTCCACACGCCCAGCAGCGCGGCAATGAGCTCGGGCGAGCGCCGCGCACAGACGGCCACGCGGTCCTCGGCGCGCACGCCGGCACGGCGCAATGCCAGCGCCACGTGGCGGGCGCGGGCCTCCAGGTCGGCGTAGCTCCACCGCAGTTCGCCGTCGATGACCGCCGGCGCGTCCGGGCGAGCTGCCGCCACGCGGGCGATCGCACGGTGCACCAGGCCATCGGCCGGCAGCTCGAACGATGCCGGCTCGGCGGCGATGAGGGCTTGGCGTTCCTCCTCCGTCAGGACCGGCAGCAGCGCCGGCGTGCCGGCGCCTGCGTCGTCCGCTTCCAGTCCGTGCAGCAACTCCGCGAGCGCGCAGTCCAGATGCGCCATCACGCGCGCGGGGTCGATCTCATGCAACGCCTGCACGGTCACCAGGAACTCCTGGCCGTCGTCATCCACGTCGACGCTGAGCGGGTAGTTGGTCCGCTCCTCGCTCTTCAAGGCCTGCACGCCTGGCCACAGATCGGTCTGGGTGTCCGCGCCGCGCGGACCCAGCAGATTGGCGTGGCGGTAGTTCAGCAGCGCGGTGAAGAGCGGCAGCGACGCTTCCAGCCCGGTGGCCCGGCGCACCGTCTCCAACGTGGCTTGCTCGTGGCGCATCAGCGCGGCCAGGCCGGCGGCGGTCTGCGTGACCGCCTGGTCCAACGTCTGCCCGTGCAGGGCGACGCGAAGCGGCAGCGTGTTGATGAACAGGCCCATGGCCTCGGACAGGCCGGGCTCGTTGCCCTGGCGACCCGAGACGACGGTGCCGATCACGGCATCGGGCGTGGCGCTGGTGCGCGCGACCAGAGCCGCGAAAGCGACGTGGAAGAGCGCGGCGGGCGAGACCGAGAGCCGGCGCGCCGCGTGGCGCAGTCGGGCGGAGCGGGCTGCATCGAGCGTGAGTTCGGCTTGGCCGATGTCCTCGGCGCGGCACTGCACGTCGAGCAGCCCGTAGGGCGCGGTCGGGGCCTCCATCGGACCGATGGCGTCGCGGAAGTAACGTTCCTGCGCCGCGGCATCCACCGCCAGCGCACGGGCGACCTGGCGCGAGTAGGGCCATACGCGTGGGGACAGCGGCTGGCCGTCGAGCTGGCGCCGGATCTCGTCGGAGATGAGTTGCAGGGTGTAGTTGTCGGAGATCAGGTGGTGATCGACCAGCGCGAGCAGCCAGCGGTTGCGGGGGGCGTCGTGAATGGTCCAGGCACGCAGCAGCGGCGCGGCGCTGAGATCCAGGCGCAACTGGTGCGGGTCGCTGGCGGCCTCCAGCGCTTCAAGCGGATCGACGGTCCCGAAGGACTTGTCGCCCGATCCGACGCCCGATCCGACGCCCGATCCGACGCCCGATCCGACGGTCGATCCGACGATCGGGTTGTTGTGAGCATCGGTGTTCGAGTCGTTTGAGAGCTCAACGATCGGCACGACCGCGCGGCGCATCACGACTTGCTGCGGACGGTCCAGCGCTTCCCAGTGGAAGGCGGTGCGCAGGATCGGATGGCGATCCACGACGTGCTGCAGCGCGGCGAGGAACCGCTGCATCAGGGCGTGGTCGTCGAAGGCGAACACGGCGCGGTTCAGGTACACGTCACCGGCGTCCTGCAGCGTGTGCTGCACGAGCATGCCGGTCTGAAGCGGCGTCAGCGGGTAGATGTCCTCGATGACGGCGGCGCCACCCGGAACGCGAGCCACGAGGCGATCCAGTTCGTCCTGATCCAGCGCCGCCAGGAGCACCATCTCGGGCGTGATGCGCTCGCAGCCCGGCGGGATCGCCGTGACGCCGGCACCTTCAATCGCGCGATCGAGGCCATCGCGGCCGTGGGTACGGCCATCGATGCCGCCGGCCACCTCGCCGGTCGCAGAGGTCGAGCCATCCGCTGGCGTCGCGGCCGTCGCGGGCCGCAGCGAGGCCGCCATCTCCGCGAGCGTGCGAGCGGCGTAGACGCTGCTCAGGTCCAGCAGCCAACCGTGCTCGCGCAGCCGCGCGGCCATGCGCACCAGCAGCAGCGAGTGACCGCCGCGCTGGAAGAAGTTGTCACCGCGGCCGACGCGGGGCAGCTCCAGCTCCTCGCGCCAGACCTCCGCGAGCATCTCCTCGCGCTCGCCCACGGGCGGCTCATGCGCGTGCTCTTCAAGCTCGGGAGCCGGCAGCGCCGCGACGTCCAGCTTGCCGTTGGTGGTCAGCGGCCAGGCCGCCACGCGGGTTACGGTGGCTGGCACCATGTACTCGGGCAATTGCCGCGACAGCGCGTCGCGAATCGCGGCGATGTCGAGCACCTCGGACGACTCTTGTCCTTCGCCTACCACCACGTACGCAGCAAGCCGGGTGGGGCGCACCCTCGGAACGCCCAGCACGCAGGCGTCCTCGATGCCGTCCATCCCGCGCAGGAGCGCTTCGATCTCTCCGGCCTCGATGCGGAAGCCGCGGATCTTCAGCTGATGATCGCCACGCCCCAGGTACTCCAGCTCGCCGTCGTGGCGCAGTCGCGCCAAGTCGCCGGAGCGGTACAGCCGCTGTGACTCCGGCAGCGCCGGGTGCGCCACGAACCGCTGCGCGCTGAGCTCGGGGCGGCGCCAGTAACCGCGCGCCACGCCGGGTCCGCCCACGCACAACTCGCCCACGACGCCGCGCGGCACGGGCTCACCGGCCGCGTCCAGCACCCACAGGCTCAGGTCCTCGATGGCGCGGCCGATGACGCTGCCGCTCTCGCCTAGCGCGTCGCCCGGCGTCACGTCGCGATGCGTGACATGCACCGTGGTTTCGGTGATGCCGTACATGTTGACCAGCCGCGCGCGCTCGCCGTGGCGCTCGAACCACGGGACCAGGCGGCGGAGGTCCAGCGCCTCCCCGCCGAAGATCACCAGGCGCAGCGCCAGCGCGCGCGGCGAGCGGCGGTCCTCCTCCATGAAGGCCTGGAAGGCCGAGGGCGTCTGGTTGAGCACGGTTACGCCGTGCTCGGCCACCAGCGCGTGGAACAGCGGCGTGGAGCGCGCCGCGTCGTGGTCGACTACCACGAGGCGTGCGCCATGCAGCAACGCGCCCCACATCTCCCACACGGAGAAGTCGAAGGCGAAGGAGTGGAACAGCGCCCACACGTCGCCGGCTCCGAAACGGAACTCCCCGTCGGTGCGCTCGAACAGGCGCAGCACATTCGCGTGCGAGACCATCACGCCCTTGGGCTGGCCCGTCGAACCCGAGGTGTAGATCAGATAGGCCAGGTCTTCTGGGCCTGCGTCGACTTCGTCGACCGCCTCAATCTCGCTGGAGTCGCCAGTGCCAGTGCCAGCATCACTGGCTCCGACTCCGCTCTTGGCATTGGCATTGGCATTGGCGTCATTGCCGGCATCGAGGTTGATGTCGATGTCGAGAACCACATCGGCCCGGACGTGCTCACGTGCGCCAAGCCGCGGAGCGGTGACCGCATCCGCGACCACCGTGCGCACTTGCGCGTCCTCGAGGATGCCGGCAACGCGCTCGTCCGGATACATCGCATCCAGCGGCACGTAGGCCGCGCCGCGGCGCAGCACCGCCAGCAGTGCCACCACCACGTGCGCCGAGCGAGACATGAACACGCCCACGCGATCGCCACGCCCCACGCCGCGCTCGCGGAGCCGGGCTGCCAGCGCGGCGCTGGCCTTTGCCAGCTCGTCGTATCGCCATTGCCGCTGGCCATCGACCAGCGCGACTGCCTCGGGCGTGCGCGCGGCCTGCGCCAGGAAGCGCTGCGCCAGTGATCCCTGAACCGGCGTGGGCGCCACGCGCGCCTGGCCCAGCGCCAGCAGCGCCTGGCGTTCCTGCGGCGACACCAGCGCGAGCGCCTGCACCGGCCGGTCCGGCGCCTGCACCGCCGCGGCCGCGAGCCAACGCAGTCCCTGGGCGAAGCCCTGGATGCTGGCCTCGTCGAAGAGGTCGGTGTCGTAGCGCCACAGCAGCTCCAGCGCGCCATCCGCGCCGCGATCCGCCTCCAGCGCCAGGTCGAACTGCGCCGACTCGACCGGCACCTCCAGCGCGTCCAGCTGGACCCCGTCCAGCTGGGCGGGCGCTTGATCGTCCTCCTGCATCGCCAGCAGGATCTGGAACAACGGCGAGTGGCTCAGCGAGCGGGCCGGACTCAGCGCTTGAACGAGCCGCTCGAAGGGAAGCGCCTGGTGCGCTTGCGCCTCCAGCACGGTGCGCCGGCTTTGCGCCAGCAGCGCTTCGAAGTCCTGCTCCCCGTCGACGCGCACTCGCAGCACCAGCGTGTTGACGAAGAAACCGATGAGGTCGGACAGCTCGGGCCGCTCGCGGTTCGCGCTGGGCGTGCCCACGACGATGTCGGACTCGCCGCTGAAGCGCGCCAACAGCGCGGAGAACACCGCGTGCAGTCCCATGAACAGCGTCGCGCCGCGGGCGCGGCACAGCGCCTCGAGCGAAGCTGTAAGGGATGCGTCCAGCGTGGTGCGCAGTGCGGCACCGCGGTGGCGCCGGCGGGCCGGGCGGGGCCGGTCCAACGCCAGGCCGTGGATCTCGGGCAGCTGCGCGAGCTGCCGTGTCCAGTAGGTCAACTGGTCTTGCAGCCGCGCCTGCTGCGTCGGTCCGTGCTGCCAAGCCGCGTAGTCGGCGTACTGGATGGGCAGCGCCGGCCATGCGGGCGCCTCGTCGCGCCCCAGCGCGTCGTAGGCGGCCAGGAAGTCGCGCACCAGCACGCCGGTGGACCAGCCGTCGCTGGCGATGTGGTGCAGCACCACCACCAGGACGTGCTCGCGCGGGGACAGCCGCAGCAGCCGCGCGCGGATCGGCAGCGCGGACGACAGCGCGAAGGGCTCGTCAACGACGCGGGCCACCGCTGCGCGTATCGCTGCCTCGCGTACCGCGGCTTCGGGCGTCGAAGCGCCGTGCGGGGCGTCCCGCTGCGCGGTCTTGCCCACCGGGGTGGCACGCTCCCCGTTGTCGACATCGCCGGCGTCCACCGGCACGTCCTCACGCTCCAGCGCAAAGGACTCATCCCCGCGCACGCGCTGAACCGGCTCACCGTCCACCTCCGCGTACACCGTGCGCAGCACCTCGTGACGCCGCACCACCTCCCGCAGCGCGGCCTCCAGCCGCGCGTCGTCGAGCTCGCCGGTGAGCGTCAGCGCCACCGGCATGTGGTACTCCAGGCTCCGTCCGCCGCCCAGTCCATCGATCAGCCACAGCTGTCGCTGGCCGAAGGACAGCGGCGCGGGATCCGTCGTGCCCCTCGGCGGGATGACCTCCAGGCCATCCTCGCCGCCGTCGCCCAGGCGGGTCTCCTCGACCGCGCGCGCCAGCGCCGCCAGCGTCTGGCTGTCGAAGATGCGCCACATCGGCAGCGCCACCCGCATCTGCTGCTGGATCGCCGTGGCCAGCCGCATGGCTTGCAGCGACTGGCCGCCGAGCGCGAAGAAGTTGTCCTGCCGCGACACGGCGCGTCCCGGCGCCAGCAAGGCCGTCCACAGCGCGGCCAGGACCGTCTCGACCTCGCCCCGCGGTGCCTCGAACGCGTCGATCGCCTGGACAGCGTCATCCGCCCGCGGCAACGCGCGGCGGTCGATCTTGCCGCTGCCGGTGCGAGGCCAGTCGTCCAGCCGCACGATCGCGGCGGGCACGAGGTGGCCGGGCAGGCGGGCCGCCAGTTGTTCGCGCGCCGCGGCGGCATCGAGCGCCGCCGCCACCACGTAGCCGACGAGGCGCTGACCCGCGGCGTGGTCGTCGCGAAGGACCAGCGCGTCGCGCACGCCCGGCAGCTCGCGCAGCGCGTGCTCGATCTCGGCCGGCTCGATGCGGTGCCCATTGACCTTGAGCTGCTCGTCGCGTCGGCCGACGAAAACCAGCGCGCCATCCGCGCGCCGATGGGCCAGGTCGCCCGTGCGGTAGAGCGGCGTGTCGTGCCGCTCGAAGCGCACGAAGCGCTCCGCCGTCAGCGCCGGCTGGTCCAGGTAACCGATCGCCAGCGGCCGGCCACCGATGCAGATCTCGCCGGTGACGCCGGCGGGCACCGGCTCGCCGTGGCGGTCCAGCAGATGCACCGCCGCGTTGTCGATGGCCTGGCCGATCGGCGTGGCCAGCAGCCCGAGCTCGGCATCGGAATCGGCACCTGCATCGCCGGCGTCCTCGGCCGCGCCGCGGCAACGCCAGCTCGTGGCGTCGATGGTGGCTTCCGTGGGGCCATAGAGGTTGACGACGGCCTCCGTCGCGACGGCGCGCGCACGGCGGACCAGGTCACCGGACAGCGGCTCGCCGCCGCAGAACAGCAGGCGGCATTGGAATGGCGCGGTGTCCGCGCCGGTGCCTTGCAGCAGCACGTCGAGCAGGCTCGGAACGAACTGGGCGATGCTGACGCTTTCCTCGCGGATCAGCCGGCAGATCGCCGCGGGATCGCGGTGCGAGGCCGCCGGCAGGATCACCATCCGGGCGCCCAGCGCCAGCGGCGTCCACAGTTCCCAGACCGATGCGTCGAAGGCCAGCGAGGTCCGCTGCAGGAAGACGTCGTCCGCGCTCAGGTCGAAGCGACGGGTCTGCCAGCCGATGTGGTTCACCAGCGCCGCATGGGGCACCACCACGCCCTTGGGCGTGCCGGTGGATCCCGACGTGTACAGCACATAGGCCGGGTGCTCCGGCGTCACGCCGGTCGTTTCGACGGCCAACGGGTCGGACGATTCGCCATCCCACGCCCGCGTGTCGTCGAGGGCGAGGATCTGCGCCTCGAGCGCGACGCCCGCGATGCCCGCGATACCCGCCACGACGGCGGCTCCGGCCGGATCAACGAGGACGACTGCCGGCTTCGCGTCACCCAGTTGCCAAGCGACCCGCGCCGGCGGATAGGCCGGATCGACCGGCACGTAGGCGCCGCCGGCTTTAATGACGGCCAGCATGGCGATCAGCGCCTGGGGGCCGCGCTCGGCGCACACCGCCGCGCGGGTGCCAGGCCCGATGCCGCGGGCACGCAGATGCCGCGCCAGGCGGTTGGCGCGGGCATGGAGCTCCGCGTGGCTCAGCGACTGCCCGCCGAAGCGTGTGGCGATCCGTTCCGGATGCGCCGCGGCGGCGGCCTCGGCCAGCTCATGCGTGCACAGCGGCGGCACGTCCACCACCGGGCCGCGGCCCAGGTCCAGCAGGCGCTCGCGCTCCTGGGCATCGAGCAGCGGCCAGGCGTCGCACGGACGGTCCGGCGACTGGAGGGCGCCGTCGAGCTGCGCGAGGAACGCATCGGCCATCCGCGCCACCGACGTGGCGTCGAACAAGGCCACGTCGTACTGCCAGGTCAGCGCCAGGCCGTCCTCATCCTCGGCGATGTCCAGCAGCAGGTCGCATTGCGCCACCGTCTGGCCCGAAGGCAGCGGCCGCACCGTCAACCCGGGCAGCGCGACGGGCGCGTCCTCGGCCTGGTGTACCGACAGCATCACCTGGAACAGCGGTGTGTGCGCCGCCGAGCGGCGCGGCCTGAGCGCCTCGACCAGGCGGTCGAAGGGCAGGTCCTGGTTCGACAAGGCGTCCGTGCCAACGGCGCGCGCCCGGCTCATGAGCTCGTCGAAGTCCGGCGCGTCCGACAGGTCCAGCCGCAGCACCAGCGTGTTGACGAAGAAGCCCACCAGCCCGGCGAGTTCCGTCCGGTCGCGGTTGGCCACCGGGGTCCCGACGACGATGTCCGTCTCCCCGCTGAAGCGCGACAGCAGCGCGGCGAACAGCGCGTGCAGGCCCATGAACAGGGTCGCTCCGCGACTGCTGCAGGCGGAGCGCAGCGCCGCGGCGCGGCCGGCGTCGATCCTGCGGCTGACCAAGGCGCCGACGAAACGCTGTCGCGCCGGGCGCGGACGGTCCAGCGGCAGGCCATGCAGCTCGGGCAGGTCGCGCAACTGCTCGCGCCAATAGGCGATCTGGCGCTCATGGACGCGCTGCTGCGCCTCGGAACGCTGCCAGGCGGCGACATCGGCGTACTGGATCGGCAGCGGCGTCCAGTCCGGCGAAGCTCCGCCCGCCAGCGCCGCGTAGGCCTCGCAGCACTCCTCGACGATCACTGCGTTGGACCAGCCGTCCGAGGCGATGTGATGAAGGATGAGGATGAGCACGTGGCGCTCGGGACCGCGGCGCACGAGCAGCGCGCGCACCGGCGGTTGCGCGTCCAGCGCGAACGGCCGGGACTCTTCCGCCGCGATCAGCGCGGCGAGCGCTTCGTCCGGCGCGCGGCCGTCGTCGCCACGGGTCTCACCGTCGGCGTCGGCGTCGGCGTCGGCGTCGGCGTTGCTGTTGCCACCGACGGCCTCGGGTGCTGGCAAATCCAGCACCGGCAGCGGCAGGTCGACCCGCTCGAGGATCTCCTGCCACGCCTGCGTGCCGTCGCTCCGATAGATCGTGCGCAGCACCTCGTGGCGATCGATGACCGCCGCGAGCGCGCCGCGCAGATGTCCGGCGTCGAGCGGTCCATCGAGCGCGAGGACGGTGGACATGTGGTACTCGGGGCTCGCACCGCCGCCGAGCCGGTCGATCAGCCACAGCCGCTGCTGCCCGAACGACAGCGGCGGCCGCGGATCGGCGGCGCGCCGGGCGATGCCCTCGGTCGAGGCGGACGCCGCCGTCGCGGCCTCGATCAGTCCGACGATCTGGTCGCGATGGGCGCGGATCGCCGCGCCCAGCTGGTCGTCGATGACGCCCGGACGCGCCGCGGTCTTCAACCGCCCGTTCTCCACCGACACCTGGACCCCACGGCCACGCAGTTCGCTCAATACCTGGATCGCGTCATTCATGTTGCTGTCGAAGATGTGTTCTGGGGAGGACCGGCTCACCACTCGGTCACCGTCAGGGCCTCGTCGTGCGCGGGGCCGTCGTCGTCCCGGCCGTCGGGGCCGACGCGCGGGCCGGATCCGGCGGCGGGCTCGCCCGCGGCCGGCGCCAGCGTCCGCGCCAGGTCGATCACCGCCGCGATCTGGGCGACGGTCCGTTGCGTGAAGACGTCCCGGATCGCCGGCGCCAGTCCGAGGCGCTCCCGGCACTGGGTGACGAAGCGCGCCGCGACCAGCGAATGGCCGCCGATGTCGAAGAAGTCGGCGTTGCGCTGCGGCTCGAAGTCCAGCCGCAGCAGCTCGCGCCAGAGCGCGGAGACCTGCGCCTCGGTCGGGGTGGCCGGCGGGCCGCCGTCGTCGCGGGTGTCCTGCTCGGGCGGGGGCAGCGACCTGCGGTCGACCTTGCCGCTCGCCAGCTGGGGCAGCTGCGGCGACAGCATCACCACGGTCGGCACCATGTGCTCGGGCAGCCGGTCGCGCAGGGCCTGCCGGATCGCGCGCGGCGTGGCGTCGTCGCGCGCCGCGGCGGCCGGCAGCAGCTCCACGTGCGCGACCAGTTGCCGGTCGCCCGGCGCCCGCTCATGCGCGACCACCGCCGCGCATCGCACCTGCGGCAGCGCCAGCAGGGCGGCCTCGACCTCCTGCAGCTCGACGCGGAAGCCGCGGATCTTCACCTGGCTGTCCGCCCGGCCCAGGAAGTCCATGCCGCCGTCGGGCATCAGCCGGGCCAGGTCGCCGGTGCGGTACAGCCGCCCGGGTCGCGCGCCCGGCGCGGCTTCCAGGAAACGGGCCGCGGTCTGCTCGGGCAGGTTGCAGTAGCCGCGCGCCAGGCCAGGTCCGCCGATGTGCAGTTCGCCGGTCACGCCCCAGGGCAGCACCGCGCCGCGCCGGTCCAGCACCAGCAGCTGCGTGTTGGCCAGCGGGTCCCCGATCGGTACCACCTCCGCGCGTTCCACCGCCAGGGCGGTCACGTCGCAGATGCTCACGTCGACCACCGATTCGGTCTGGCCGTAGACGTTGTAGCAACGCGCCGACGGCGGCAGCACCGCGCGCAGGGCGTCCAGGTCCGCGCCGTACCAGGCTTCCGAGCCGACCATCACCTGGCGCAGGTGCCGCAGCGTCTGGCCGGTGCTTCGCGCATGGCGGGTGAGCTCGCGCAGGACCGCGGGCACGAAGTCGCCGAAGCTCGCCTGCGAGCGGTCCAGCAGCTCGAACAGCAGGGCCGCGTCGAGCAGGTGCTCCTCCGGGCACAGCACCACGGTGCCGCCGGTGCTCAGCGCCTTGAGCAGGTCGCCCAGGCAGATGTCGACCGACATGCGCGCCATCTGCAGCACGCGCGGCGGCTGCTCGTCGAAGCCGAAGCGGCGGATCCAGCCCTCGACGCGGTGCTGCATCCCCAGGTGCTCGACCTCCACGCCGCGGGGCATGCCGGTCGAGCCGGAGGTGTAGACGACATAGGCCAGTTCGCGCGCCAGCGACGCGTCGTCCGGCAACGCAGCGGCGGCCGCGGCCGGCTCGTCCAGCAGCCGGTCGATGCTCAGGCGGTTCAGCGTCGCGAGCGGTCCGGTCACGGGCGAGCCGTCCGCCTCGTCGGCGAGCACGACCGCGGCCGGCCTGGCGTCCTGCAGCACGAAGGCCAGGCGCTCGTCCGGCAGGTCCGCGTCCAGCGGGACGTAGGCCGCGCCGGCGCGCAGGATCCCCAGCATCGCCGCGGGCAGGCGCCAGCCGCGCGGCAGGCGCAGGGCGATCCGGTCGCCGCGGCCGAGGCCCAAGGACGCCAGGTTCGCGGCGATCCGGCCGGTCATCGCGTCCAGCTCGGCGTAGCTGAAGGTCCGGTCGCCGTCGACCAGCGCGGTCGCCGTTGGGCGCACGCGCGCCTGCCGGCCGATGCGGGCGTACAGGCCGCCCGGCTCGACCGGGAGCGACTCGCCCGTGCCCTGCGCGACGATGCGCGAGGCCATCGCCTCGGGCAGGATGGCCAGGTCGGTGACCAGGCCGGCCCCGCCTTGCGCCATCGCCGTCACCAGCGACTCCAGCGCGGTGCGCAGCAGCGCGAGGATCATCGCGGGGTCGTGCGGTCGCGCGACCTGCACGGTCAGCGACCATCCGCCGCCGTCCTCGCCCGCGACGCGGGGGCCGTGGTCGTCGATGTCGACGTTGAGCGGGTAGTTGCTGAACTCGTCGGAGGACAGCGCCGCGATGCCGGCCATCTCCCGGTCCCGGATGCCGTTGTCGGCCGAGTGCCGGTAGTTGAACAGCGCGGAGAACAGCGGTGTCTGCGCCGGCACGCGGCTGTGGCGGCGCGCTTCGGCCAGCGGCGTCAGGTCATGCGCCAGCAGCCCGGTCAGGCGCGCCTGCACTTGGGAGAGGGCCTCGCGCACGCTGCGTCCCGACAGCTGCACATGCAGCGGCAGCGTGTTGACCATGAGGCCGACCGCTGTGGCGTCCGCCAGCGTCGAGCGGGTGCGGCCGATCAGGACCGTGCCGAACACGACGTCGTCGCGGTCCGCCAGGGTGGCGAGGACGCGCGCCCAGGCGAGGTGGAAGAGCGTGCCGGCACTGACGCCGGCGTCGATCGCGGCGCCGCGCAGGCGCGTGTCGAGTGCCGCGTCCAGCGGCGCGGTCGCGACCCGCAGGTCGCCGATGTCGTCGACCTCGGCGGGCAGGCCCAGCGGCAGGGTCGGCTCCGTCACCTCGCCCAGGAGCTCGTCGAAGGTCCGCGCGCGCTCGACGGAGTCCGCCGCCGCATCGCGGGCCGCGGCCACCAGGTCGCGGTAGGGCAGGGACGGCGGCAGCTCGGCCTCGCGTCCTGCGAGGATGGCGCCGACCTCGTCCATCACGATGGCCAGCGTCGAGTGGTCCAGCACCAGGTGATGCGCGAGCAGCAACGCGAGCCAGCGGCCCCGTTCCGGATCGAACGCCGTCCAGATGCGCACCAGCGGGGACGCGGTGATGTCGAGCCGGCAATGGGCCGGATGGAAACGGGCGCGCAACTGGTCGGCGGCGTCGCCGGCCTGCAGGTCGGTCACCGGCTCGACGACCAGGTCCACCTGCCGGTGCACGACCTGCACGGGGTGCGGGAGATGCTCCCAGTGCACCGAGGTGCGCAGCGCGTCGTGACGGGCGATCACTCGCCGCAGCGCGCCGAGGTAGGCCTCCAGGCGCTCGGGGCCGTCGAAGGCCAGCACCGTCTGGAGCAGGTAGGCATCGCCTTGCTGGTCGGCCAGGTGGTGGTAGAGCAGCCCTTCCTGCAGGCCGGTCAGGGGCAGGATCTCCTGCACGTTGTCCTGGCCGCCGGGCAGGCTGGCGACCAGCCGGGCGACGGCGGCGTCGGGCAGGCCGCCATTGCCGTCCATGCCGGGCGCCTCCGGACGCTCCGCCGCTGGCGCGCTGTCCAGTGCATCGTCCAGCACGCGGGCCAAGGCGGCCGGCGTCGGGTGCGCGTACAGCTGAGCCACGGAGCAGGGAATGCCCCGCGCGGCCAGGCGCGCGACGACGCGGATCGCCTGCAGCGATTGCCCGCCCAGGCGGAAGAAGTGGTCGTCGCGCGAAACGGCGGCCAGGCCGAGGAGCTCCGCCCAGGTCTCGGCGATCGCCTGTTCCAGCGGGGAACGGGGCGTCGCCTGTTCGGCCTCGGGCCGGGCCTGCGCGCGCGCGGGGCGTGGCAGACGGGCACGGTCGAGCTTGCCGTTCGGGAGCAGTGGCAGTTGGTCGAGCACCAGGAGATGCGCCGGCACGAGCGCGGCCGGCAGGCGGCTGGCGAGGATCTCCCGCAAGTGCTCCTCGGCGGTGTCTCCGGTCTGCTGCATGTCGTCACCGGCTTCCGGCGCATCGTCGGGATCGAGGCACAGGTAGCCGACCAGGACGGACGGTCCGTCGGGTTGGGCGATGCATTCGGCGGCGGCCTGGCGGACGCCGGGCAGCGCGCGCAGTTGGTCCTCGACTTCGCCGAGCTCCAGCCGGATGCCGTTGACCTTCACCTGGCGGTCATTGCGGCCCAGGAAGAGCAGGGCGCCGTCGGCGCGCTCGCGCACCCGGTCACCGGTCCGGTAGAAGCGGACCGGCGGCTGGCCAATCTCGATGAAGCGCTCCGCGGTCAGGTCGGGGCGATGCAGGTAGCCGCGCGCCAGGCCGGCGCCGCCGATGTGGAGCTCGCCTTCGGCGCCAGGCGGCACCGGATCGCCCGCCGCATCCAGCACGGCGAGGACGGTGTGGTCGATGGGCCGGCCGATCGGCACGCTGCCGGAAGCGTCGTCGGCGCAGCGCCAGAACGTGGCGTCGATGCAGGTCTCGGTCGGGCCGTAGAGGTTGACGAGCGCGTCGGTGGCGAGCGCGCGGGCGCGGGTCGCCAGCGCGGGGCTCAGCGCTTCGCCGCCGCAGAAGAGCAGCCGGCATTGGAAGGGCGGCGGGTCGCCGGCAGGCGGCAGCAGGGCCTCCAGCAGGCTGGGGACGAACTGCGCGATGCTGACGGACTCCGAGCGGATCAGCGCGGTCAGCTGGGCCGGTTCCCGGACGCTGCGTTCCGGGACGAGGACCAGCCGCGCGCCGGTCGCCAGCGGGGTCCACAGCTCCCAGACCGAGGCGTCGAAGGACATCGGCGTGCGTTGCAGCACGGCGTCGTGTGCGTCGATGGCGAATTCGCGGATCTGCCAGCGCAGGTGGTTCAGCAGCGCGCCGTGCGACACCATGACGCCCTTGGGGCGGCCGGTGGAGCCGGAGGTGTAGATGACATACGCCAGGTCCCGAGCCTGCACGGCGCGGAGGGGGGGCTCGCGGTCAACGGTGGCTTCGGCGTCGGTGCTGATGCGGTCATCGACGCGGGCGTTGGAGTTGGCGTTGGCGCGAGCGTCGAGGTTGCTGGCGGCAGCGGCGCTCGAGGGATCGCGTTGTCCGGCCGGCGTCAAGTCCGCCAAGGTCCGCAGCGACAGGTGCTCAAGGCCTCCGACAGGCTCGTTGGGCAGTAGCCCGGCGAGCGCCTCGTCACCCGCCGCGTCCGTCACGATGAGGCGTGGGCGCGCGTCGTCGAGCAGCAAGCGCAGGCGCTCGGCCGGATACGCCGGATCCATCGGCAGGTAAGGCGCGCCGGACTTGAGCACCGCGAGCAGCGCGACGATCTGCGCGACGCCACGGGTGGCGCAGACGGCGATCGGCTCGTCGGTGGAGGCGCCGTGACGGTGCAGCAGGGCGGCGACGCGATCCGCGCGGACGTTGAGGTCGGCGTAGTCGACCGAGGTCCCCTCGAAGCGAAGGGCCGTCGCGTTCGGGCGCAGGCGGGCCTGGCGTTCGAACAGTTGGTGCACGGCGGTGGCCGACTCGTCCCAGTCCGCCGGGGCTGGCGCGCGGTCGGTGGCGGCGAGGCACGCGGCGCGCTGCGCCTGCGTGAGCACCGGCAGCAGCGCCGGCGTGCCGGCGCCCGCGTCGGCTGTCTCCATTCCCTCCAGCAGGTGCGTCAGCGCGCAGTCCAGGTGCGCGGTCACGCGCGCGGGGTCGATCGCATGCAGCGCCTGCACGGTCAGGAGGAAACCTTGGCCGTCGTCGTCCACGGACACGGCAAGCGGGAAGTTCGTGCGTTCCTCGCTGCGCAGCAGGTGCACGCCCGGCCACAGATCGGCTTGGGTGTCCGCGCCGCGCGGACCTAGCAGGTTGGCGTGGCGGTAGTTCAGCAGCGCGGTGAACAGCGGGAGCGAGGCCTCCAGCCCGGTGGCCCGGCGCACCGTCTCCAGCGTGGCTTGCTCGTGGCGCATCAGCGCGGCCAAGCCGGCCGCGGTCTGCGTGACCGCCTGGTCCAGCGTGTGCCCGTGCAGGGCGACGCGCAACGGCAGCGTGTTGATGAACAAGCCCATGGCCTCGGACAGGCCGGGCTCGTTGCCCTGGCGACCCGAGACGACGGTGCCGATCACGGCATCGGGCGTGGCGCTGGTGCGCGCCACCAGAGCCGCGAAAGCGACGTGGAAGAGCGCGGCGGGCGAGACCGAGAGCCGGCGTGCCGCTTGACGCAGCCGCGCGGAACGCTCGGCATCGAGCGTGAGTTCGGCTTGGCCGATGTCCTCGGCGCGGCACTGCACGTCGAGTAGCCCGTAGGGCGCGGTCGGGGCCTCCATCGGTCCGATGGCATCGCGAAAGTGCTGCTCCTGCGCCGCGGCGTCCACCGCCAGTGCGCGAGCCACCTGGCGGGAGTAAGGCCAGACCCGAGGGGACAGCGGCTGGCCGTCGAGCTGGCGCCGGATCTCGTCGGCGATGAGCTGCAGCGTGTAGTTGTCGGAGATCAGGTGGTGGTCGACCAGCGCGAGCAGCCAGCGGTCGGACGCGGCGTCGTGAATCGTCCAGGCGCGCAGCAGCGGCGCGGCGGTCAGGTCCAGACGCAGCTGGTGCGGGTCGCTGGCGGCTTCCAGCGTTTCGAGGGTCTCATCGTGCTGGTCGCTCTGGAGCTCGACGACCGGCACGACCGCGTGGCGCATCACGACCTGCTGCGGCCGATCCAGTGCTTCCCAGTGGAAGGCCGTGCGCAGGATCGGATGGCGATCCACGACGCGCTGGAACGCAGCGAGGAATCGCTGCATCAGGGCGTGCTCGTCGAAGGCAAAGACCGCGCGGTTCAGGTACACGTCACCGGTGTCCTGCAGCGTGTGCTGCACGAGCATGCCGGTCTGAAGCGGTGTCAGCGGGTAAATGTCCTCGATGACGGCAGCGCCACCGGGAACGCGCGACACGAGGCGGTCCAGCTCGCCCCGCTCCAGTGCCGCCAGTGGAACCATCTCGGGAGTGATGTGCTCGCAGCCCGGCGGGATCGCCGAGGCGCCGGCACCGTCAAGCGCGCGATCGAGACCATCGGCGCCGTGGGTACGGCCATCGATGCCGCCGTCCACCTCGCCGGTCGCAAAGGTCGAACCATCCGCTGGCGTCGCGGCCGTCGCGGGCCGCAGCGAGGCCGCCATCTCCGCGAGCGTGCGAGCGGCGTAGACGCTGCTCAGGTCCAGCAGCCAACCGCGCTCGCGCAGCCGCGCGGCCATGCGCACCAGCAGCAGCGAGTGACCGCCGCGTTGGAAGAAGTTGTCACCGCGGCCGACGCGGGGCAACTCCAGCTCCTCGCGCCAGACCTCCGCGAGCATCTCTTCGCGCTCGCCGATGGGCGGCTCATGCGCGTTCTCTTCAAGCTCGGGCGCGGGCAGCGCCGCGACATCCAGCTTGCCGTTGGTCGTCAGCGGCCAGGCGGCCACGCGCGTGACGGTGGCCGGCACCATGTACTCGGGCAATTGCCGCGCCAGTGCGTCGCGAATCGCGGCGGCGTCGAGCACCTCGGAGGCCTTGTACGCAGCGGACGCCTGATGCGCTTCGCTCATCACCACGTAAGCGGCCAGCCGCGTCGGACGCACCCGCGGCACGCCCAGCACGCAAGCGTCCTCGATGCCATCCATCCCGCGCAGCAGGGCTTCGATCTCGCCCGCCTCGATGCGGAAGCCGCGGATCTTGAGCTGATGGTCGCCGCGTCCGAGGTACTCCAGTTCGCCGTCGTGGCGCAGCCGCGCCAAGTCGCCGGAGCGGTACAGCCGCTGTGACTCCGGCAGCGCCGGGTGCGCCACGAACCGCTGCGCGCTGAGCTCGGGGCGGCGCCAGTAACCGCGCGCCACGCCGGGTCCGCCCACGCACAACTCGCCCACGACGCCGCGCGGCACGGGCTCACTGGCCGCGTCCAGCACCCACAGGCTCAGGTCCTCGATGGCGCGGCCGATGACGCTGCCGCTCTCGCCTAGCGCGTCGCCCGGCGTCACGTCGCGATGCGTGACATGCACCGTGGTTTCGGTGATGCCGTACATGTTGACCAGCCGCGCGCGCTCGCCGTGGCGTTCGAACCACGGGACCAGACGACGCAGGTCCAACGCCTCCCCGCCGAAGATCACCAGCCGCAGCGCCAGCGCGCGCGGCGAGCGGCGGTCCTCCTCCATGAAGGCCTGGAAGGCCGAGGGCGTCTGGTTGAGCACGGTCACGCCGTGCTCGGCCACCAGGGCATGGAACAGCGGCGTGGAGCGCGCCGCCTCGTGGTCGACCACCACGAGGCGTGCGCCATGCAGCAGCGCGCCCCACATCTCCCAGACGGAGAAGTCGAAAGCGAAGGAGTGGAACAGCGCCCACACGTCGCCAGCCCCGAAGCGGAACACGGAGTCGGTGCGCTCGAACAGCCGCAGCACGTTGGCGTGCGTGACCATCACGCCCTTGGGCTGGCCCGTCGAGCCCGAGGTGTAGATCAGATACGCGAGATCTTCTGGGCCTGCGTCGACTTCGTCGGAAGCCCAATCACCGTCGGCTCCCGCAGTCGTCCCAACGTCGGAATTGGCTTCGCCATCGCCGTTGGCACGAGCTCCACCCTTGGCGTTGGCGTTGGCGTTGGCGTCAGTGCGGGTATCGAGGTTGATGTCGATGTCGAGATCCACGTCGGCTCGGACGTGATCACGTTCGCCCAGGCGCGGAGCGGTGACCGCGTCCGCGACCACCGTGCGCACTTGCGCGTCCTCGAGGATGCCGGCCACGCGCTCGTCTGGGTACATCGCGTCCAGCGGCACGTAGGCCGCGCCGCGCCGCAGCACCGCCAGCAGCGCCACCACCACGTGCGCCGAGCGCGACATGAAGACGCCCACCCGGTCACCGCGACGGACTCCGCTCGCGTGAAGTCGGTTCGCCAGCGCGGCGCTGGCCTTTGCCAGTTCGTCGTATCGCCACTGCCGTTGGCCGTCCACCAGCGCCACCGCTTCGGGCGTGCGCGCGGCCTGCGCCAGGAATCGCTGCGCCAGCGATCCCTGAACCGGCGTGGGCGCAACGCGCGCCTGGCCCAGCGCCAGCAACGCCTGGCGCTCCTGCGGAGACACAAGCGCGAGCGATTGAATCGCACGGTCCGGGGTCTGCACCGCCGCGGCCGCGAGCCAACGCAACCCCTGGGCGAAGCCCTGGATGCTCGCCTCGTCGAAGAGGTCGGTGTCGTAACGCCACAGCAGTTCCAGCGCGCCGTCCGCGCCGCGACTCGCCTCGAGCGCCAGGTCGAACTGCGCCGATTCCACCGGCACCTCCAGCGCGTCCACCTGGACCCCGTCCAGCTGGGCGGGCGCTTGATCGTCCTCCTGCATCGCCAGCAGGATCTGGAACAACGGCGAGTGGCTCAGCGAGCGGGCTGGACGCAGCGCTTGAACCAGCCGCTCGAAGGGCAAAGCTTGATGCGCTTGTGCCTCCAGCACGGTGCGCCGGCTCTGCGCCAGCAGGGCTTCGAAGTCCTGCTCGCCGTCCACGCGGACCCGCAGCACGAGCGTGTTGACGAAGAAGCCGATGAGATCGGCCAGTTCGGGCCGCTCGCGGTTGGCGCTGGGCGTGCCCACGACGATGTCGGACTCGCCGCTGAAGCGCGCCAGCAGCGCGGAGAACACCGCGTGCAGTCCCATGAACAGCGTCGCGCCGCGAGCGCGGCACAGCGCTTCGAGCGCGCCGGTGAGCCCGCTATCGAGCGTGGTGCGCAGCGCGGCACCGTGATGGCGCCGGCGGGCCGGGCGCGGCCGGTCCAACGCCAGACCGTGGATCTCGGGCAGCTGCGCGAGTTGCCGTGTCCAGTAGGTCAACTGGTCTTGCAGCCGCGCCTGCTGCGTCGCGCCGTGCTGCCAGGCCGCGTAGTCGGTGTACTGGATGGGCAGCACCGGCCACGCGGGCGCCTCGTCGCGCCCCAGCGCGTCGTAGGCGGCCAGGAAGTCGCGCACCAGCACGCCGGTGGACCAACCGTCACTGGCGATGTGATGCAGCACCACCACGAGGACGTGCTCTCGCGGGGACAGCCGCAGCAGCCGCGCGCGGATCGGCAGCGCGGACGACAGCGCGAAGGGCTCGTCAACGACGCGGGCCACCGCTGAGCGTATCGCCGCCTCGCGTACCGCGGCTTCGCGTACCGCGGCTTCGTGCGTGGAAGCGCCGTGCGTCGGGGCGTCCCGCTGCGCGGTCTTGCCCACCGCGGTAGCACGCTCCCCGTTGTCGACATCACCGGCGTCCACCGGCACGTCCTCGCGTTCCAGCGCGAAGGACTCATCCCCGCGCACGCGCTGAACCGGCTCACCGTCCACCTCCGCGTACACCGTGCGCAGCACCTCGTGGCGCCGCACCACCTCCCGCAGCGCGGCCTCCAGCCGCGCGTCGTCGAGCTCGCCCGTAAGCGTCAGCGCCACCGGCATGTGGTACTCCAGGCTCCGTCCACCGCCCAGTCCGTCGATGAGCCACAGCTGCCGCTGGCCGAAGGACAAGGGCCAGTCCTCGCGGTCCCGGGGCAATGCCGGGATCGCTTCGGCCTGGCCGGCGCGCATGCGGAAATGAGATTCCAGCGCCGCCTTGTGCGCGCGGAGCTGGTCCATCAGTTTGGCACCGAGGGTCTCCGGCCGCGCGCCGATGAAGAGCCGGTCCTCACGCAGGCCGATGGCGACATCGCGGGCGTCGAGCTCGCGCAGCAGGTCGTGGAGCGTCACAGGAAGAATCCTTCGTTCATGTCGTCGGCGCGCGCGGCGAGCCGGTCGGAGAGGCGGGCCGTCGTCCGGGCTTGCGTGATGGCGGCGGCCTGGGCCTGCAAGGTGCTCGCGGTGAACAGCGTGTCCAGCGGCAGTTCGGCGCCCATCGCGGTGCGGATCCGCGTGAGCAGGCGCATGGCCAGCAACGAATGACCGCCCAGCAGGAAGAAGTCGTGCTCGCGCCCGATCGCGTCGACGCCGAGCAGGTCGCGCCAGATCGAGGCGAGCTGGCGTTCATCGGCGCCTTCGGGCGGCGTGGAGGTCGCCGCGTCGGCCTGTGTCGGCGCGGGCAGTGCACCGCGATCAAGCTTGCCGTTCGGGGAGGTGGGCAGCTGGGGCAGGCGCATGAAGGCCGCGGGCACGAGGTGCTCGGGCAGATGGCGCCTGGCATGCGCGGCGACGGTGGCCTCGTCGGCCTCGCCGACGTGGTAGGCCACCAGCGCCTTCTCATGCGCATCGCTGCCGCGGACCACTACGACGACGTCGCGCACGCCTTCGCAGCGCGCCAACACGGTCTCGACCTCGCCAGGCTCGACGCGGAATCCGCGCACCTTGGCCTGGAAGTCCGCTCGTCCGATGAACTCGAGCTCGCCGTCCAGCCGCCAGCGCACGAGGTCGCCGGTGCGGTACATGCGGGCCTGCGGCTCGTCGGTCAAGGACCCGTCGGTCAAGGACCCGTCGGTCAAGGACCCGTCGGCCGAGGACCCGTCGGCCGAGGAGTTGCCGGCCGAGGAGTTGCCGGCCGAGGGATCGGTGACGAAGCGCTCGGCGGTGAGGTCGGGGCGGTTCAGGTAACCGCGCGCCACGCCGACGCCGCCGACCCACAGCTCGCCCGGCACGCCTGCCGGCACTGGCGACATCGCCGCGTCCAGCACGTACAGCCGGGTGTTGGCGAAGGGCCGGCCGATGCTCACGCGAGCGCCTTGCTCGGCATGGCGCACGTAGGCGGCGCTGCACGAGACCGTGATCTCGGTCGGACCGTAGGTGTTGACCAGCCGGGGACGCAGCGAAGGCTCGTCCCACAGCGTCGCCAGCAGCGCCTCCCACTGCGCCAGCTTGTGCAGCGAGATCGCGTCGCCGGTGACGTTGACGGTGCGCACGCCGCGCAGCTGCACGGCCGCGCGCGCGGGAGCCTGACTCCATTCGCCCACCAGCGTGTGCCAGTGCGCGGCGGTGAGATGCACCATCGAGGCGATGCCCGGCTGCTCGCGCGTGCCCAGCGGCTCGCGTCCTGGCGTGAGCGCGGCGCCCGCCAGCAGGGCAGGGACGATTTCCTCGATGGAGAGGTCGAAGTTCAGCGAGTTCTGCTGCAGGACCACCGAGTCGGCGTCCAGGTCGAACCAGCGCGCGGCGTCCAGCGCGTAGTTCAGCAGGCCGCGATGCTCGACCATCACGCCCTTGGGGCGGCCGGTGGAGCCGGAGGTGTACATGACGTAGGCCAGCCGCGAGGGCGCGGGGCCGGCCAGGTCGGGCTCCAGCGACCAAGGCTCGAATGCTGCGAGGACCGCGTCGTTCGACGCGTCGGACAGGGCAGGGGCTGGCGCATCGGCCGGTGAATCCGCCGACGCCTTGGCTTGCGTATCGGCTTGGTCTTCGCTCAGTGCAGCGCTCCGGACGTCGGCCTGCGCGTCATCTGCAAGCGCTCCGTCAGCCAGCAGTTCCGCCAGGTCGAAGCTCGCCACGGGCCAGTCGCGCACCGCGGCAGGTACCTCGCCCAGGCGCAGCACGGCGCGAGGTCCGGCGTCTTCCAGCATCTGCGCCAGGCGCTCGGCGGGATAGCCGGGGTCCAGCGGCAGGTACGCGCCACCGGCCTTCCACACGCCCAGCAGCGCGGCGATGAGCTCGGGCGAGCGTCGTGCGCAGACCGCCACGCGGTCCTCGGCGCGCACGCCGACGCGGCGCAGCGCCAGTGCCACGTGGCGGGCGCGGGCCTCGAGCTCGGCGTAGCTCCAACGCAGTTCGCCGTCGATGACCGCCGGCGCGTCCGGGCGAGCCGCCGCCACGCGGGCAATCGCGCGATGCACCAGGCCATCGGCCGGCAGGTCCCGTTCAGTGGCGTTCCAGCGCGCCAGCAGTCGCGCCTCGCTGTCGGGCAGCGCCGTCAGCGCGCGCACGGGCCGCGGGTCGGCGCTTTCCAGCGCCAGGGTCAGGCCTTCCAGCGCCCCGACGACGAAGTCCAGCATTCGTGGCGCGCCGACCTCGGCATCCGTCTGCATGACCAGCTCGAAGTCCTGCCCGAGGTCGTCCACCGACAGCGAGAACGGATAGTTGGTCCGCTCCTCGCCGTCGAGGATCCGAAGTCCGGTCCCGCTCGACGCCGACGCGGGCGCGGTGTGGCGGTAGTTCAGCAACGCGCTGAACAACGGCAGCCGCGCGTCGACCCCGCTGCACCGCTGGGCCAGCGCGAGCGAGGCCTGCTCATGCGCCACCAGCGCGCGGAGCACGCCGCTCATGGTCTCCACGGCCTCTTCCGCGCTCGCCTGCGCGAGACGGGCGCGCACCGGCAGCGTGTTGATGAACAGGCCCATCGTGGACTCCACGCCCGAGCGGCCATGCAGCCGTCCCGACAGCACGGTCCCGAAGGCCACGTCGTCGCGTCCGGAGCAGGTGGCCAGCACCATCGCCCAGGCCACGTGGAACAGCGCCGCGGGGCTGATCCCGCGCTCACGCGCCGCTTCGCGCAGACGCCTCGACAGCGCCGGATCCAGCGCGCGCTCGGCCTGCGCGATGTCCGTGCCGTCGCCCCGAACCTCCAGCAGGTCGAAGGGCGCGGTCGGCGACGCCAGGTCGCCGAGCTGCGCGCGGAAGAACGCCTCCGCCTCCGGGCCGGCCTGGCGGTGCAGCGCCTCCGCGACGAACTCGCGGTAGGGCACCGGCACGGGCAATTCGTCCTGCCGCCCCTGCTCATGGAGCCGCCATTCGGTGTCGATGATCTCCAGCCCCACGTGGTCGAACACCAGGTGGTGGCAGCTGAAGACGACCAGGTGGGACCCGTCCTCGCGCTCCGCGATCTCCATCCGCATCAGCGGCGCCTCGTCCAGCGGCAACCACTGGCGCTCGCGCGCGCACAGCTCACGCATGCGCGCCATCACGTCCTCACCGGGCCCGAAGCGGCGCCAGGTCACCGACAGCGTCGCCTCGCGCCACACGACCTGCACCGGCTGGGGCAGCGCGTCCCACAGCACCGCCGTGCGCAGCGCGTCGTGGCGGGCCACCAGGTGCTGGACGGTCCGCGCGAAGCGTTCGGTCTCCTCGCGGCCGCCCAGGGCCAGCAGCACCGGCGTGACATACGGGTCGCTGCGCTGCGTGGCGGCCATGTGCAGGAAGAGCATCCCTTCCTGCAGCGGCATCAGCGGGTAGATGTCCTGGATGTTGGCCGCGCCTCCTGGGGTGCGGGCCGCGATGTGGTCGATCTCGTCCTGCGACAGCGTCACCAGCGGCAGCATGTCCGGCGTGATGCGGGCACAGCCCGGCGCGATGAGGTTGGGCGGCGCCTGGAAGGCCGCGCCGGCCGCGGGGCCTGCAGCCTCCATCGCGCCAGCCAGCGCGCCGAGGTCGGCTGCCTCCAGGATCTGGTGGATGGACACGTCGGCGCCGTGCTCGCGCAGCCGCGACAGCAGCCGCAGCGACAGCAGGGAATGGCCGCCCAGCGCGAAGAAGTTGTCGCGCGTGGACACCGGGCGTCCCGGACTCAGCAGTTCCTCCCACAGCGTGGCCAGCAGGCGCTCAGCCGCCGTGGCGGGCGGCACGTGCCTGCCGCGTGACCCGACCACGGGCGCGGGCAGGGCCGCGCGGTCCAGCTTGCCGTTGACGCTCAGCGGCATCGCCTCGAGCACGATGAAGGCGGCCGGCACCATGTACGACGGCAACCGTGTCGCGAGCTTCGCGGCCCAGTCGTGGCCCGTCGCATGCGCCGCGTCCGGCGCCGCCGCTTCCGTCAGCGTGAGGTAGGCCACGAGCCGCGCATCCCCGGGCGAGTCCTCGCGCAACACCGTCACCGCCTCGCGCACGCCGGGCAGCGCGGTCAGCGCAGCCTCGATCTCGCCGAGCTCGATGCGCTGGCCGCGCAGCTTCACCTGGAAGTCGTTGCGGCCGAGGTACTCGATCTGTCCGTCCTCGCGCCATTGCCCCAGGTCGCCGGTGCGGTACATGCGCGCCGCGGGATCCGTGGAGAACGGGTCGCGGACGAAGCGCTCGGCGGTCAGGTCGGGCCGGTTGAGGTAGCCGCGCGCCACCTGCACGCCGGCGATGTGGATCTCGCCGGGCACGCCCACGGGCACGGGCCGGCCGTGGGCATCCAGGACGTGCAGCCGGGTGTTGTCGATGGGAGCGCCGATCGGCACGGTGCCCTGCGGCGAGCCCAGCACGCAGGCGTGCCAGCTCACGTCGACGGCGGCCTCGGTCGGCCCGTACAGGTTGTGCAGGCCGGCGTGGGGCCAGCGGCGCAGGAAGCGATCCCGCTGGACCGGCGCGAGCGCCTCGCCGCTGCAGAAGACGAGACGCAGCGAGGCATGGGCGGTGGACGCCGGCACGCCGTCGAGATAGGCCTGCAGCATCGAGGGCACGAAGTGCAGCGTGGTGATGCCTTGCTCGTCGATCAGCCGCGCGAGGTAGTCGGGCGAGCGATGTCCCTGGGGACGCGCCATGACCACGCGCGCGCCGGTGATCAGCGGCCAGAAGAACTCCCAGACCGAGACATCGAATCCGAACGGCGTCTTCTGCAGGACGCGGTCGTCGGCGTCCAGCGCGAAGACGCGCTGCATCCACAGCAGCCGGTTGACCACGCCGGCGTGTTCGTTCATGACGCCCTTGGGCCGGCCGGTCGATCCCGAGGTGTAGAGCGTATAGACCAGATGACGCGGACCCAACGCTGGCTGCGCGGGAGCGACCGGCGGCAACGCGTCGAGCATCGCGCGTAACGGAACGGCATCGAGGACCAAAACCTCGGGCGGCGGCGAGCCGCCGGCATTCGCTTCGGCTTCGGCTTCGGCGTCGACGACGGCCGTTGCGTCGGCGAGGCGGCTGGCGATCGCCTGCTGGGTGAGCACGAGCGCGGGACGCGCGTCACGCAGGATCCAGCCCAATCTGGCCGGCGGCAGATCGGGATCCAACGGCACGTAGGCGGCGCCGGCCTTGAGCACGCCCAGCAGCGCGACCACCAGGTCCGCCGATCGTTCCATGCAGACGCCGACCAGTTGGTCCGGACCCGCGCCGCGCGCTGCCAGTGCCTGGGCCAGGCGGTTGGATCGCGCCTGGAGTTCCGCGTAGGTGAGGGTGCCGTCCTCCGCGCTGACCGCGATCGCTTGCGGCGTGCGTTCGACCTGGGCGTCGAAGAGCGTGTGGACCAGTTCGTCCGCGCCCGGCAGCTCGCGTGCCGTGTCGTTCCAGCGCGCCAGGCGCTGCTGCTCCGCGGCGGGCAGCGTGGCGAGGGCGAGCAACGCGTCGCGGCTCCCCGTGTCGAGCGCCTGGATCAGCTGCTCCAGCGCGGTGGCCGTGGCGTCGAGCAGCCGCTCGGCGCCCACGCGATCGTCCACCTGCATGACCAGCGTGAAGTCCTGTCCGAAGTCGTCCACGGACAGGGTGAACGGGTAGTTGGTGCGTTCCTCGCCGGCGATGACCGGCAGGGCGCCGGTGTCCGCCGAAGTCGGCGCCACGCTGTGGCGATAGTTCAGCACCGCGCTGAACAACGGTGTCGGCGCGGTCACGCCGCTGCAGCGCTGAGCCAGGGCCAGCGGGGTCTGCTCGTGCTCGACCAGTCCATGCAGCGCCATGTTCATCGCCGACAGCGCCTGCTCCGCACCCACGCCCGCGAGCCGCGCCCGCACTGGCAGCGTGTTGATGAACAGGCCCATGGTGGCGTCGATGCCGGCCGCGCCGCGCAGCCGGCCCGACAGCACGGTGCCGAACACCACGTCGTCACGACCCGCGCAGGCGGACAGCACCATCGACCAGGCGACGTGGAAGAGCACCGCGGGGCTCATGCCCCGGCGTCGCGCGGCCTGCCGCAGCCGTTCCGACAGGGCCGGCGACAGCGGGCGTTCGGCCTGGGTGATGTCGCTGCCGTCGCCTTGCGCGTGCAGCAGCCCGAAGGGCGCGGTCGGGGTGTCGACATCGCCGAGCACGGCGCGGAAATGCGCGGTCGCGTCGCCGGTCTCCTGTTGATGCAGCGCCTGCGCGACGAAGTCCCGCAGCGGCACCGGCTCGGGCAGTTCGTCCTGCCGGCCCGCCTGGTGCAGGCGCCATTCCGCGTCGATCAGGTCCAGGCCGACGTGGTCGAAGATCAGGTGGTGGTGCGTGAGCAGCACCAGGTGCGCGCCGCTGGGTTCGGCGGCGATCTCGAGCCGCATCAGCGGCGCCTCGTGCAACGGCAGCACGTGGCGGCCTTGCTGGCAACTCGCCAGCATGCGCGCCAGGACGTCCTCTTCCGGCTCGGCCGCGCGCCAGTTCACCGACAGCGGCGCCTGCCGCCACACGACCTGGACGGGCCGGGAGAGTCCCTCCCAGAGCACCGCCGTGCGCAGCGCGTCATGGCGGTCCACCATCTGCTGGACCGTGCGCACGAAGCGCTCGGCTTCGGCGCGATCCGCCAGGCGCAGCAGGGTGGGCGTGACGTAGGGATCGCCCGAGCCCTGCGCGGCCATGTGCAGGAACAGCAGGCCCTCCTGCATCGGCAGCAGCGGATAGATGTCCTGGATGTTGGCCGCGCCGCCGGACACGCGGCCGACGATGCGGTCGATCTCTTCCTGGCCGAGCGCCACCAGCGGGAGCAGCGACGGGACGATGCGCGCGCAGCCCTCGGGAATGAGGTTGGGCGGCGCCTGGAAGACGGTCCGCGGCGACTGGTCGCGTGCGTCGAGGATCCGCGCCAGCGACGCAAGGTCGGCGGCGCCCAGCAGGTCCGAGACCGCGACCTGGCGACCGCTTTCGCGCAGCCGGGCCATCAGGCGCATGGCCAGCAGCGAATGGCCGCCGAGGGCGAAGAAGTTGTCGCCGCAGGAGACGGCGCGTCCGGGCTTCAGCAGCTCCTCCCAGAGCGAGGCCAGCAGCCGTTCCGTGTCGGTGGTGGGGTCGACGTGGGGGCGGACGGCGTTCTCGACCGTCGGCGTGACCGTCGGATCGAGCGCGGCAGCGGTAGCGATGGTGATGTCGGAGGCCGGCGCGGGCGCGCTCGTCCCGCGCACCTCCGACGTACCGCCCAGCGGCCAGTCGCCGACCGGCGTGCCGGGCAGCGTCAGGGCCGTTTCCAGCAGGCCATGCAGCTGACGGTCCAGGGCCGCGATCGTGGCGGCGTCGAAGACGGCGGTGGCGTACTCCCACGACAGGCGCAGACCGTCCTCGCCTTCGGTCACGTCCAGGCAGAGCTCGAACTGCGTCGTCCGCCGCTGCGGCTCGCGCGCTGTCACCGACAGGCCGGGCAGAGCCAAGGACGCCCGGCGGTTGTTCTGCAGCGACAGCATCACGCGGAAAAGCGGCTCATGGCGGCCCGTCGAGGCCGCGATCGCGTCGGCCAGCACGTCGAAGGGCAGGTCCTGGTGCGCCTGCGCCTGCGCGCCGACCTGGCCGCAGCGCGCCAGCAAGGTGGGAAAGTCCTCGTCCAGCCGGACCGGCACGCGCAGCACCAGCGTGTTGACGAACAGGCCGATCAGCGGCTCGAGTTCCGCGCTGTGGCGATTCGCCACCGGCGCGCCCAGCACGATGTCGTGGCTGCCGCCCACGCGGGCCATCAGCAGGGCCAGGCTGGCGTGCAGGACGCTGAAGAGCGTGGCGCCCGAATTGCGGCGCAGGGTCTCCAGCCGCGCGGAGGTCGCGGCATCGAGCCGCGAGTGATGGACCGCGCCCCGGACGTCGGACCGCGCGGGACGCGGACGATCCAACGGCAGCGGATCCGCGGCCGGCAGGTCCGCGAGCTGGCGCATCCAGTACGCGAGATCGCGCGCGCGCGCCGCCTCTCGCGCGGGCTGGCGGTCCCAGTACGCGAAGTCGCCGTACTGCACGGCAAGCGGCGCGGGCGGCGTCTGCCCGTCGTCGGCATAGGCCTGGCGCCACTCGTCGACCGCGATGGCGGCGGACCAGCCGTCGGAGGCGATGTGGTGGATCACCACGGCCAGCACGTGATGGTCGGCGGCCAGGGACCAGACCCGGGCGCGCCAGGGCGGTGCGGCGGCGAGGTCGAACGGCTGGTCGACGAAGGTCGCGATGAGCTCATCGAGGGCCTCGTCATCCAGGCCGGGACCTTGATCGGCCACTTGCAGGTCGACGGGCGTCGGCGCCTGCACGTCCTGCCAGGCCTGGCCCGCTTCCTCGCGCACCACGGCGCGCAGCACCTCGTGCCGGGTCGCCACCTGCGTCAACGCGCGCCGCAGGCGATGCAGGTCCAGCTCCCCGCGCAGGTCGAGCACCAGCGGCAGGTGGTAGTGCGGGCTGTGCCCGCCATGCATCTGGTCGATCAGCCACAGGCGCTGCTGCGCATGCGACAGCGGCGCCTTGTTGCCCGCGGGACGAGCGGAGATCGCGGCGGGCGCCGGCGGCGCGGCTGCCACGCGGGCAGCGAAGTCCGCCAGCGTCGCGGCCTCGAACAGCGTCGCCAGCGGCACCTCGGCGCGCAGCCGACGCCGGAGCTCGGCCACCACGCGCATCGCCAGCAGGGAATGCCCGCCGATGTCGAAGAAGCGGTCCTCGATCGACGGCAGGTGCGCGTGTCCGAGCACGTCCTGCCACACCTGCGCGACGGCGCGTTCGGTGTCGTCGCGCGGCGCCGTGCGCAGCGTGGCATCGCCCAGGGTAGGGCGGGGCAGCGCGGCGCGATCGATCTTGCCGTTGGCGGTCCGCGGCAGCGCCTCGAGCCAGGTCACGGTCGCGGGGACCATGTAATCCGGCAAGGTGACGGCGAGGTCGGCGCGGATGCCCAGGGCGCGTCGCGACGGTTCCGCGACGACGAAGGCCGCCAGCGTCCGCTCGCCGTTGCCCGACGCGAACGCGTGCACGACGGCCTGATGGACGCCGGACAGGCGCTGGATGGCCGTCTCGATCTCGCCCAGTTCCACGCGGAAGCCGCGGATCTTGACCTGATGGTCGGCCCGGCCGGAGAGCTCCACCACGCCGTCGTCGCGCCACCGCGCGAGGTCGCCGGTGCGATACAGGCGATCGCCGGGCGCGCCCCACGGATCCGGGACGAACTTGTCGCGGTTGAGCTCGGGACGTTCGAGGTAACCGGGGCCGACACCGAGCCCGCCGATGCAGAGCTCGCCGGTGACGCCGGGAGGCAGCGCGCGCAAGCTCGCGTCGACGACATGCAGGCGCATGCCGGGGAAGGGCCGGCCGATGGGCATCATGCCGTCCGCGGGCGCCGCGGCGTCGTCAGGCTCGTGATAGCTCGAGTCGATGGCGGCCTCGGTCACGCCGTAGGTGTTGATGATCCGAGGCACGGGTCCGCAAGCGGCGCGCAGCCGCGCGTGATCGACGGCGTACCAGCTGTCGGAGCCGACGACGACCAGCCGCATCGATGCCAGGCCGTGCGCGCCGTCCTGCGGCCAGGCGGCCACCTCGCGCAGCAGCGCCGGCACGAACTCCGCGGCGGTCACCCGATGGCGACGCAGGTGCGCGAGCAGGGCACCGGGATCCAGCAGCGTGTCCCGCGGGCACATCACCAGCGCGTTGCCGGTGCCGATCGACCGCAACAGGTCGCCGGCGAAGACATCGAAGTTCGCGTTGGCCAGTTGAAGCCACCGGTCGCGCTCGGGGCGCAAGTCGTAGACCTGCTCCCAGGCCGAGGCGATCGCCTCCAGGTTGCGATGCGCGATCTGCACGCCCTTGGGCTTGCCGGTCGTGCCCGAGGTGAAGGTGATGTACGCCAGCTCGTCCTGCCCAGCCGACGGCACGGCCAAGTCGTCGTTGCCCCCGCTCGTGGTCTGGTCCTCATACGCCCCGGACACGAGGTGATCGATCCGCAGGACCTGGACGGCGGTACCGTCGCCGCCGACCGCGTCGGCATGGGCCTGGGTATCGGCGTCGGCCAGCAGCAGGCGCGCCTTGGCGCCCACCATCGCCTCGCCGATGCGCGCGGGCGGCATCTGGGGCGTCAGCGGCAGGTAGACCGCCGCGGCCTTCATCACGCCGAGCACGGCCACCGGCAGCAGGTGGGTCCGCTCGAGGCAGAAGCCCACCACCTCGCCGCGACGTACGCCGGCGTCGATCAAGGCGCGGGCCACGCGGTTGGACAGGCGCTCCAGCGCGGCGAAGTCGAGTTGCCGGTCGTCGTCGATGACCGCCGGCGCGCGCGGGCGCTCGAGGGCATGGCGGCGGACCCGGTCGGCCAGCGTGCGCGCCGGGAGCGCCTCGGCCGTTCCGGCCTTGGCCAGGCCGGAGAACGTGGCCAGCAGCGCTTCCTGCTCGCTCGTCAGCAATGCCAACTCGGCCACTGGGGCGTCCGGCGCCTGCAGGGACTGCGCCAGCAACTGGAACCACGCGGTCTGGAACGTGCCCGCGGACGCCTCGGTGAAGTAGCCGACGTGGTGGTCCAGCTGCAGCTGGATCGGCTGGCCCGCGCCGTAGTCCCGGAAGGTCAGCGTCAGCGGCGTGAGTTCGTGCCCGTTGGGCAGGAAATGGGTGTCGGCTTGCAGGCCGAGCTCGGCGAAGTCGAAGTCCAGCTTCTGGTAGTTGACGTTGACGTCGAACACGCTGGCTCGCGGCGCGGCGCCACGTGCCGCGTCGTTCATCTCCTGCTGGATGGCGCTGAGCGGGTAGCGGCCGTGGCGATAGTTGCGGCGCAGCGTCCGGCCGATGTCGCTGGCGATGCGGCTGATGCCCGCGTCGTTGCCGGCGCGCACGCGCAGCGGCATGACCTGCATCGTCAGGTCGATGGCCTTGCGGCTGACCGCGTCGCGGCGGTTGTGGATCGGCGTGCCATACAGCGCGTCGTCGCGGCCGTGCAGGCGCTGGAACGTGGCGTGCGTGACCGCGAGCAGCCAGGCGAATGGCGTCACGCCGCGGGCCTCGCACAGCACCTGCAGGCGGGTCCAGTCGTCGGCGCCGAGGTCGCGCGTCAGGCGGCGGGTGGTCTCATGGCCCTCACGCGGCGCGTGGCCGAGGGGCGCGCAGAGCAACTCCGGCGGGCAGAGCAACTCGTCGCGCCAATGCGCTTGCGCCGCCGTCCGTGCCTGCTCGTCCAACGCATGGAAGGACGTGGGCATCGCCACCGAGCCCGGCCAGGCACCGGTCAGCCGTCCGAAAACCTCGCGCAGCCAGTTCGCGAAGCCCCAGCCATCCACCAGCAGGTGGTGCGCGATCGTGAAGTACCAATGGCGCGACGCGTCCAGCCGGATCAGGCCGGCCGAGAACAGCGATTCCCGCTCCAGGTCGAAGGGGCGCTCGAACAGCTCGCGCAGCAGGTCGCGCGCGGCGTCCTCGGGCGACGGTGCCGCGCTGACGTCGACGAAGCGGAACGCCGCCGGCCCGGAGACCGGCGCGTCGGGGACGTCGGCCATCGCCGGCGCGGCATCGACGAAGCGCACGCGCCGCAGCAGCTGCGGGTGCGTGACCAGCACTTGGCCGAAGGCCTCGGCCATCCGCGGGAAATCGATCGGCTGGCGCAGGTCCACGTAGCCGCCGATGTTGTACAGCGGCGATCGGGGAATCCGGAGCTGATGGAAAAGGATTTCCTGCTGGGCGACGCTCAGCGAATGCATACCAGCGGGGGACACGATTTCAGCGGGAATCGACATGACGTTTTCGAATATGGCCAATATCTGGACGAGCGCCATCTCACCAGTCCCCGAAATAGGGTGGCGGATGAAATCGGATTCCCGGTGGATCAATGAACAGGCGTGCGAACGCCCATCCGCTGATTACCCAGCGAATATCGAAAAATGGGGATTACCGGTCTCGAGCCGGCTCAGCGGGGCCGCTCAGTGTGGGCAAGCCGGCGCGACGTTTGAATCGCGACGCTGCGGGAGACCGTGGAGGCTGTCGACGCCAGCACAGAGGGGCCGCGCAAGGGCGCGCGCCGGCTGTCGCGATCGAGAGGGGAGAGGGCGGACGCCATGGCATCCGCGGCCCTGGGGGCCTGGGGTGAACTTCATTTAACTTCGCTTCCCTGAATGAACGGTCGCCGGTTGCAGTATCCCGAGTTGGCGCCATTCAATTGTTTGGGGGCGATTCTTAGAGATCCGACTTCCGCCGTCAAGTGACGTTGTCGTGACGCCGCGGCGTGATTCCAGCAGTGCCGAAGAATCACTTCGGATAATCCGAAGGCGGCCATCGGAATGGGGTGCGCAATCCCACCAACGGGGGTGGGTTTTGAGTGGCTTCGTCCCCGTATCGCGCGACAGCTGCGGGTCGCTTGAATTTCCTGCGCTTGAACTGCGCGAAACGCATATCGGGGAATGACATACTCCCGGCCGCGCGAGGAGCGCAATCGCATCGGGAAGAACAACGAACAAGGGGTGTCTGTGCGTCGTCGCACCGTGTTGACCATCGTGCGCCGCGGCGCCAGGAGCGGATTGGAGGCGTGGCTGGCCGGCGGCCTGCTCGTCGCGGGTGCACTGCCCGCGGGAGCCTTCACGGTGCAGACGACGTCCGCGGACGAGCCCCCGGTCGTGATCGACGGACGGCTGACGGAGGACGTCTGGCGGCGCGCGCCGGTGCATGCCGCGTTCGCGCAGCTGCAGCCGACGGCCGGGGCGGACTACGCCAGCGGCATCCGGACGCAGGTTCAGGTGGTGGCCGACGGCAGGGCGCTGATCATCGGCATCCGCGCCTGGTGCGATCAGCCGCCGCATGTCGTGCTGTCGCGGCGCGACGCCGTGCAGCGGGACCAGGACATGGTCGGCGTGTGGATCGACACCGGCGGGCGAGGGGAGTCCGCGATGTTCCTCAAGGCCAGCCTGGCCGGCGTGGTGACGGACGGCCTGTACCGCGCCTCGGACGACGAGGAGGACCTTGGTCCCGACTTCCCGGTGCGGGTCGCCACGGCCCTGCTGCCCGATGGCTACAGCATGGAGATCCGCTGGCCGTTGTCGGCGTTGCGATACCCGTTCCAGCCCGCCGCGCCGTGGCGCATGGTCGTCGCCCGCGCGGTGCCGGGGGCGGGCAACCTGCTGCTGGTGAGCGGCAAGGCCGATGCCGAGGCGCTGAGCTTCCTCCATGCGAGCGAGCCGCTGACCGGCCTGGAGCCGGTGCTCGGCGAGCATCGCCACCGCCAGGAAGGGGACGTCAGCGTCGAATGGACGGGACGCAACGTGCGCACCGGCGAGCACGCGGCGAGTCGCGGCAGCGTGGGGGTCGAGGGCTGGTGGCGGCCGCGCGCGGACTGGCTCGTGAACGCGACGCTGAATCCCGATTTCGCGCAGGTGGACATCGACGCGCCGCAGACCAACGGCAACCGCGCGGTGGCGCTCGCGCTGCCGGAGAAGCGGCGCTACTTCCTGGAAAGCGCCGACGTGCTGGGGTTGCCGCTGTCGGGCTTCTATTCACGCACGATCGCGGATCCGCGCTGGGGGCTGCGGGCGACGTGGCGCGGCGTCGGCGCCGACGCGACGATGCTGGTGTCGGAGGACCGGGCCGGCACGGTGGTCACGCGGGGACGTCCTTGGGGGACCGACGAATGGACGCTGGCGGCGCCCAGCACGTCGGAGGTGTTCCGGGGGCGTTGGCAGCCGGGGTTGCCGGGGCCGGGAGCGTCGGCCGATGCAGAGGAGGGCGGAGAGGACAGCGCGTTGACGCTGGGCACGCTGCTCTCGCGCCGCAGCTTGGGCGATGGCCGGCGCGGCCAGTTGGCGGGCATCGACGGGCTGTGGAGAAGCAGTGCCGACGGACATCACTGGCAGGCACAGTGGAGCGTGATGGCCAGCGAGAACACGCTGGCGACCGATGACGAGGGCGAAGTCCAGCGGCGGGCAGGGCCGTCGCGACGCGATGCGTCCGGGTGGGCGAAGCTGCTCTACAGCGACGACCGGTGGCTGAATTCCGCCGAGGTCACGCGGGTCGGGCCGGAGTTCGTCAACCTGCTGGGGTTCGTCGACCAGGCGGGCTTGTGGCGGGCGCAAGGCGAGGTGAACCGGCGCCTGGGCGAGATGTCGCTGCCGGGTGGCGGGCTGCTGCATCAGACGGAATGGCACTTCGCCGCGTCCGAGGCGCGCAGCCTGCGCGATGCGGCGCGCGGAGAGCCGGGGAACGAGGTCATCCGCCGCGAGTTGCGCACGGGTTTCTGGCTGTCCACGGCGCGGCGCACGGCGGCATGGCTGCACGCGGGAATGGACCGGCAACGCGCCCATAGCGGCGGAAAACTTCATGAGACGCCGGCGTGGCATGGCGGTGTCGAGACGACGCCGTTCTCGTGGCTGGCGAGGCTGACGGCCGAAGGCAGCGTGGGCCGGCAACTGGACACCGACTTCGATCGCGTCGGCCAAGGCGGCTGGTGGTCGATGCAGGCGAGCTCCCGATGGGCGTTGCCGCAAGGACGCAGCGTGGAGTTCGATCCGGTGTTCACGGGAACGCGCATCCGGGGCGATGGGCCGTATCCATCGCTCAACGAGACGGGCTTGAGGCTGCTCGGCGTGCTGCACTTGAGCGCCGAGGAAAGCATGCGCGTGATCGTGCAGAACGAGCGCTCGGCGCGCGGCGCGGCGGGGGCTGAAGCGGCGCACACGCTGAGAAGCCAACACCGGTCGGTGATGTGGAAGAAGCGGTTCTCGTCGCGCTATCAGGTGGCGCTCGGGGCGCAGTGGGACTCGCGGTCGGAGAAGGCGTCGACGCGGGAGGTGTTCCTGAAGCTGGAGGCTGCGTTGGGGGATGGGGGCTGAGCTCAAGGGTCGCAGTCCCCCACGCTTGCGGGGGAGCAGCGTCCGATCCGTTTCCAGGTGATCTGGGCGGCGATACCCTTCGTGAAGGAAGGGAGTCAAAAAGATGAAATCGTTGAAGCTGGAGCTTGCCAACTGCTACGGCATTCGCAAGTTGGACGTCGTGCTCAACTACGACGGAGAGAGCACCGTTGGGATCTACGCGCCGAACGGCGCGATGAAGAGTTCCCTGGCCGCAACCTTTCAAGACGTTGCGGAGGGGAAAGACTCTCGCGATCGCATCTTTGCGGATCGCGTCACTACGCGCGTCATCCAAGACGAGACAGCCACCGATGTGCCCGCGGTCGGTGTATTGGTGGTGCGACCGTATGACGAGGCCTCGCCCAGCGGCGACGCATCGGCGGCGCTGCTACTGAACGCGACGCTCAGGCAGGAGTACGAGACGTTGCATGCGGACGTCAACGCTGCGCGTTCCTCGCTCCTGGGCGCGCTTAAAGCGACCTCTAAGTCCAAGCGGCCGGTGGACCGAGAAGTCTCGACGGCGTTCGCAGAAACCGCCGATGAGTTCGACGCAGTAATCCGGAACCTGAAGGCCGAACTCGAAGGCTGGGAGCCCGTGTTCAAGGAGGTCCCGTACGACCTGCTGCAGGACGACAGGGTGAGCGCCTTTCTCGCAAACGGCGAATTCCGCAGGGCGTTGGATGGCTACGTCAAGAAGTACAACGAGCTGCTTGCGGCCTCCAAATACTTCAAGAAGGGCGGCTTCAACTACTACGAGGCTGCGAATCTGGCCAAGGCACTCAAGAGCAGTGGCTTCTTCGTCGCCAAACACACGGTGGCTCTGCATTCGGACGAGCAGAACGAGGAGCTCACATCGGATGCCCAGTTGCAGGAGCTGATCAACGCGGAGAAGGCCAAGATCAGCGAAGACGCGGCGCTGCGCGCCAAGTTTCAAGAGCTCGAGAAGGAAATTCAGCGCAACGCTCAGCTACGCGAGTTTGAGACCTTCCTGCACAGCAATGTCGAGCTCATCCCTGAGCTCGTCGACATGGCAGCTTTCCGCCGCAAGCTGTGGCTGTCGTATCTCAAGGCCAATCACGACCTGTGCTTGGACTTCCTTCAGAAGCTCGATCAGGCAGCGGCTCGTTCAAGCGAGATCGAGGAAGAGGCGAAGCAGCAGCACACGCTGTGGGAAGAGGTGATCGACATCTTCAACGATCGGTTCATGGTGCCGTTCCACCTCCAGATCGCCAACAAGTCGCAAGTGGTGATCGGCAAGGAGGTTCCGAGGCTGGGCTTCGTGTTCAAGGAAGACCAAGATCATCGCGTTGTGGAGCGGGACCAGCTGTTGACGGCGTTGAGCACCGGCGAGCGGCGGGCGTTTCACGTCCTGAACATGCTGTTTGAGATTCACGCGAGGCGAGTAGCCGGCCAGACAACACTCCTGGTGATCGATGACATCGCCGATTCGTTCGACTACAAGAACAAGTACGCCATCGTCCAATACCTATCGGATCTGGCCGAGGACGCCCATTTCAAGCTGCTGATCCTCACGCACAACTTCGACTTCTTCCGCACCATCATCAGCCGCGGCCTGGTATCGCGCAGGAACAGCTTCATGGTGACGAAGACCAACGCAAGCGTGGAGCTCGTTCAGGCAGAAGGGGTGCGAAACATCTTCCAGCTCGTTTGGAAGCCACGATTCTTCGCGGAGAACAAGAGGAAGATCTGCTGTATCCCGTTCATGCGCAACCTGATCGAGTTCACGAAGGGCGAGGGCGACTCGGACTATTTGCGCCTGACCTCGTTGCTCCATTGGAAATCCGACTCCAATCAGATCTCGGTTGCGGATCTCGATGGCATCTACAACCGGCTGTTCGGCACGGCGGGACAATCATCCGATGACGGAGCGAAGGTCGTGGACTTGATTGACGCCGAAGCAGCGATTTGCCTCCAAGCGGCAGACGGCCTGAATTTCGAAAACAAGGTAGTGCTTTCGATCGCGATCCGGCTGAAGGCCGAGCAGTTCATGACCGCGAAGATCAATAACGCTCCGCTGGTCGCCTCCATCACATCGAATCAAACGCCGGAGTTGTTCAAGCTCTATCGCGCTCAGTTTCCGAGCGAGGCTTTGAACATCGCGGTCCTGAATCGGGTGCTCCTCATGACTCCGGAGAACATCCACTTGAACTCCTTCATGTATGAGCCGATCCTTGACATGTCGGACCTTCATTTGCGGCGCTTATATGGCGAAGTGCAGCGACTCCAGTAGCTGATATTCGACGACGAGCCGCGAGAACGATAAAATAACAACTGGAGGGAGTCCCAATGAAAAGCGAAGTCGTTGCTTCTGTTGCCGCCGCCGCATTCAATTGTCCCCACTGCGGGGCCTTTGCAAGCCAGAAATGGTATTCAGTGGCCGCCGCCGCTATCGCGAGGCTGCCCGCGATTCATTCACCAGAGGACCTGGCAAACGTCAGGACGTTTGGGGCGTCGCTCGGCGACACCTTGGTTCGTACGATGCGAATATCGCGTCCAGGTTATGGCTCCGAGCCATTTCTCGGCCTAACGAGGCGAGTGGATGAGGTTGTGGACGTCGAGAACCTGCATCTCAGCGAGTGTTTTCACTGCAAGAAACTGGCGGTATGGGCGCAACGTCAACTGGTTTCACCGAGCGCCAAGTCGGGGCCGGCTTCCAATGATGATCTCCCGGACGAAATTCGTCGGGATTATGAGGAAGCCCGATCCATCGTGGGCGACTCGCCGCGAGGTGCCGCCGCTCTCCTGCGCTTGTGTGTGCAGAAGCTTTGCAAGCATCTGGGGGAGTCTGGCTCTGACATCAACAAGGACATCGGCTCGCTTGTCACGAAAGGGCTAGACCCAACGGTGCAGAAGGCGCTGGATATCGTGCGGGTGATTGGCAACGAGTCTGTCCATCCCGGTGAACTGGATCTTCGCGATGATCAGGAAACTGCCTTGCTGCTTTTCGAACTGATCAACGCAATAGCGGATCGGATGATTACGCATCCGAAGAAGGTTGAGGCGATTTACTCTAAGCTGCCGGAGAAAAAGCTCCAGGGCATCATGATCCGAGATGCTAAGGCTAATGGGTCTACCACGTAGTGCCAATGCACCAGACGGGAGCTTAATGTAGCCGATAGCCTCCTCAAATATTAGACTGATGCCGTTTCCGGTTTTGGAACAATCGAGTCAACTGATTAATCAGGAGGGAGCATGAATATTCACGACGATCACATGTATCACGGTGCGGCCCTTATCCAGGTCGCAGAGCATCCGCAATTCACAGCAATCAACTCTCTAAAGATCAACGGGACTATTGTTCCGGTCGCCTACAAGATCAACGACGAGACTGCGCTCTATCTGAAATATGCAACCAAGCCTAAGCTCGCGCATCAGGAGTATGTTTTCACATTCACAAGTGAGCACCTTGCCGATCTAAAGACGATTCAGGCCAAGAACAGCAAAACGTTCATTGCCCTTGTCTGCATTCACGACCGGGAGATCTGTTGCCTCTCATATGACGAACTCGACGCTCTGGTCACTCGTCGGCGAGAAGCAAAGGGTGAAGAGGAGGAGCAGTATGCTGTTCTGGTCACCGCTCCAAAGGGGAAGGAACTTCGCGTGTATGTCAATGCTCCGGGAAAGAAGAACGCCATGCTGGGCAAAGAGATGAAGGTGCCTCGCAAAGCATTTCCCAGCATGGTGTTTGGCTGACTATCGGCCGGAATCATGGGACCTCCGGGGGGTCTCGGGAAGGAGTTGCGTTCATCGGGCCTGAGTTCTGTGCAGGTATGCGATCGAGGTTCACTTGGCATCCTGTGCACTCGAGTGATCGTTCATTCGCCGATCACGCGTCCGAATAATCACATAATGCACATTGTCAATTGTCCGCATTGGTCAGCCAGGGCCAGGATCCCGAAACAGACGGCGCTGACGGAAGTAAGCGTGATCGCCGCCCCGCCATGAACAGGTCGCAGGCAGATGGTTGATACATCCACCCGCAGCCCCGTCGTAGTTCGAAGCATGTGGGGAATGTTTAAACGAACTGCGACCGCAGGATGCGCAGATCGTTGAGACTTTTCGGGCGTGGACGCGGGTCGGTTAAACAATTTTTCAGCTCGATGAGTTTCGCCTTGAATCGCATGGAGACGACCTCGACGAAGTTCCAGGCCATGAGGTCGGCGAGCGACAGCGACGAGTGAGAACGTCCCGGTCTGCCCGAGCCCGTAGTCGCGCGGGGGTTGAGCCCAACCTCAACCCTCAATCTAGTAGAATATTCATTGAAATCAAGCACTTAGCAACATGCTCGCGTAATGCATCGAGTATCGATCCAATACCGGCTGCTCAGGACGGAATGCACCGAGCGAAAGCTGCGGCATCGAGGAACTGGAATGACGCAAGGGGCCAAAGCCTCAGTTGACTGCCTCGTGCAAGTCGCAACCCCTCGTGCAAGTCGCAACCTGAAAAGCAGGCTTTGAGATGCATGTGCTGGCGCCAATCGGCTATCCGTCACTACCCTCGGCCGCCGAGTTGCGGCAGTGGTCGGTGTTGGAGGTCGAAGACGACGATGGATCACAGGTGCGGTTGTTGGCCGGTCTGCTGGACGGCAGTGCAACCAAAGTGCGACTAACAAGCCAGATTGAGCAAGTCGAAGGCGGCCAGGTGCTCACCCGTTCTGGGAGCGTCTACACGCTGGCGGGCCCACCCGCCACCGCGGAACAAGCTCGCTCCCAGGCAAGCCGCCGCAACGCGTTGCTCGCCGGGCGATTGGCGCAAGACGTGACGCACGAGTACCTCAGGTAGTCGAGAGACGTATCCGTATCGTGTAAGCGTCGAAGGGCCGCTTGACCGCTCATTGCCGTCCGCCCAGACATCAAGAGATATGGTTTTACATATCGTATGTTCCTTCATATGATCGGGAGGATCAATACGACGCGACGTCACCATGTCCATCGAGGGCCGTCAGGCGAGGGATGCGAAGGTAGGCCGAATCCTTCTCTGGGAAGGACGGATCAGCCGCAGCCGGCTCATTGCCGAATACGGCCTGAGTCCCATCAGGGCCAGTGAATGGTTGCGGGACTTCAGGGAATCCTTCCCTGAGTGGGTGGCTTGGGACAGCAAGCTCAAGGCTGACCTGGCCACATCGAAGGCCTACGCCGATGCCGAGCGCGCCGCGAAGTCCTCTCAGCCGAGCGCCATCGACGACATGCTGGTGCCCTATGCGCCGGACACGCCGGGCCGGCCACTGTCGGTCTCCTGGGACTTCGTGCATACATCGCCCCGCACGTTCTCCCGTTTGAACCTGGCGATCACCGACCGCCAGCGGGTGAAGTTCCTCTACTGCTCGATGAACAACCCGGAGCTGCACGAGCGGACCATCGAGCCCCACAGTCTGGTGCGGGCCGGCCGCCGGTGGCACGTCCGCGGCTTCTGCCTCTTGCGGCAGGACTTCCGTGACTTCGTGTTGGGCCGCATGACCAAAGCCCAACTGTTGGCGGAACCCTGCACGGCCGACGCTTCGGCCGACGCCAGCTGGTCAACGGTTCTCAAAGTCAGGCTGGTCGCACACCCTAGACTCAGCCCTGCACAGCAACTGGTCGTTAGAAACGAATACTTCAACGGGGCCTCAGCGCGCGTCGAGAGCTGCAGGGCCGCCCTCCTGAACTACATGGTGCAGGAGCTGATGGCGGCGACGGACGTGAAGCGGCAAGTGCCTCCCGACTACCAGTTGGCGATTGAGAACACGGAGGAGTGCGGGCAATGGCTGTTCAGGACCTGACCGACCAAATTCGCCAGGAGAAGGTGGCCGAGCGCTACCCTCCCCTGTTCAAGCGGCTGCCGGATCGGCTGTTCACGCCACTGGCTTCGGCCAACCGCTTCCAGTACTGGACCTTGTTGTGCGTGCTGCACGCCAAGCGTTTCGGCCCGGAGGCCCCGCTGCCGCCCAGCGCCGGTTTCCTGATGGAGGGTCGGCCGGGATTCATGTGATTTCACGCCAAAAATAGCTTAAGTGACTGTCGGAAAATAAGAAATCGGAAATTTGGCTTAGCCTGAGACTGCTCAGCCGCTCAGCCGCTCAGCCGCTCAGCCGCTCAGCCGCTCAGCCGCTCAGCCGCTCAGCTGGTCAGGTGGTCAGCTGGTCAGCTGGTCAGCCGCTCAGCTGGCTATGTGTGCAAAAGCAGTCGTTGAACGTCAAACTCGGCTGCAATGACTGGAAATCCATTCATTGGCCTCCGACGCGACTCCCTCCCCTGCTTGTCACAGGAGGGCCTTCACCGGCGGCGGTACTGATCCGCGCCAGGCGCAGCCCGCATCGGCCCTCGTTTCTGCAGCGATCAAAATCGGGGCATGAAGCGAATTCGAGTCGCCCCGGGCAGGTTCGTCGTCGTCTCCTCGGAGATGGCGGAGAAAGCAGCGCGCGTGACGGCGACCGGTCTCACACGCGAGCAGGTCCTTGAGCTCAAAGCGGCCGAGCCCAAACGCGCAGCCGGTCTGATTGCAGGCTCGCCCAAGCCGTTGGGCATCGCCAGGCCTAGGCGGCCTGTTCGCTGAGCTACATGGGTGTGTATCAACTGCGTGTGATGCCGTAGCTTGGTCAGAGTGGCCGGAATAGAGGCTCTCCTCCCGGTTTCAAGCACTTGATCCCGAGCATTGCACGGCACGCTGCCGAGCGGCTAAATCGACGTCGCAGCCGATTGATGCTGCGCCAGAGAAGGGAAATCCGACCCATGACTACGCACATCAAGGCGGGCCCCAAGCCCAAGAAGGAAGACGGCACTGACGACCGCCGCCGCCACGTTGACGAGGAGAACTCGAAAAAGCATCCCACACTGCCGATCCACAAGCACGACCCGAAAAAGAAGTAGGCCCTCTGCAGTCCGATCTGTGCGGCGCCGACTGCGCATGCCGTCGGCGCTTGTGGTAAGCCGCAGTGACGGCCCAAGAGTCGACCTACCAACCGGACGCGGTCGCCACCTTGGCGCCCTGGGAATCCTCCCCTCGGGCACCCCCAAATGTGTCGTTACGATTTGTGAATGCGACTGCTGCATCTCTCCGACATTCACTTCCAGGAGCCCGACTGCCTGGAGCCTCTGACCGATCCGGAGCGCCCCTACAGGACGCGTCTGAAAAACGACCTCGAGACGCTGTGCGCCGAGAAGACCGTCGACGCCATCCTGGTCAGCGGCGACATCGCCTTCAAGGGCCATCCCGCCGAGTTCGAGGTGGCCGACGCCTGGCTGAAGGAGCTGGCAGCAGCATCAGGCTGCCGTCCTGACCGCATTTACGTGGTGCCGGGCAACCATGACGTGGACCGTTCCATCTGCCGCGGTTCGATGGCAATCTCCAACGCACAGGCTGCCATCGCCAATGCGCCTCACTTGCGCCGCGAAACCGTGCTGCGCACGCAGCTCAGGGACGCCGAGTCTGGCGCGGCGCTGTTCAAGCCCCTGGCCGCCTACAACGCCTTCGCCTCGCCCCTGGGCTGCTTTGTCAGCCCAGCGCAGCCGTACTGGGTCTACAACCTGGACGATCTTGGTGGCGGCGTGACTTTGCGCCTGCACGGCCTCACCTCGACGTTGATCTCCGGCTTGGAAGATCGCGACAACCAAGCCGGCCGGCTCTATCTCAGCCCGCTGCAGACGGTGCTTGACCCCGAGCCCGACGTGCTGAACCTGGTCATGTCTCATCATCCGCCTCGATGGTTCCTCGATGAACACGCCGTCGATGACGCCGTCAACGACCGGGCGCCGCTGCAGTTCTTCGGCCACGAGCACCGACAGCGCTGCATCCCGACCGACGGGTACATGCGTTTCAGCGCCGGCGCGGTGAACCCCGAGCGGCACGAACCCGACTGGAAGCCAGGCTACAACGTCATCGACATCGAGGTCGTCGGCGCCGGCAAGGAGCGCGTGGTGCGGGTACGCGCGCACGTGCGCCAGCTGCAGAAGAATCCGGAGCGGTTCATCGCCGTAACCACCAAACAAGGGCAGGATGTGTGGACCCAGGACATCCTGTTCCCCAGCCATGCCACGCACGTCGTCCGTCCGGCCGAAGCCCAGCCCGCCCAGGCGACCGCTCCAGCGCCGGCCGCGCCTGCGGCACCAGTGCACGTCGCAACGCCCGCGGAGGTGGCCATGAGCAGCCCGAACACCAAGGGGTTGGTCTTCCGGTTCTGGAACCTGGCCGACAGCCAGAAGCGCGAGATCATGTTCAAGCTCAAGCTCATCACCCAGGAAGACTTGGCGCTGAGCGATGAGGAACTCTATGACCGCGGGCTGCGTCTAGCTGCCAAGCAAGGGCTGCTCGAAGCGCTGGCCCGTGAAGTCGATGCTCTGCAACAACAAGGCTGACTGCCAGCCAAGGGAGGCATATGAAAGCTGAATTCCAGGGTTGGTACGAGGCGGTGCAGCTGAAGCTGGACCCGCAAGTCATGGAAGCTCGGTGGGCGGCCGTCCAGGCGCTGGCCGCATCGGTCAGCGACGAGGAACTTGAAGCCCTCGCGCGTGCAGCCTTCCGCTCCGACCAGACGATGGCCGCCACAGCCACGGTACGCGCCAAGCTGGCCGACAAGGGCGGCGCGATGCCCGACGAAGAGTTCGCGCTGCTTGCCGCGGCCACCCTGGTTGTCATCCTTCAGGAAGACCATCCTGCTGCAGCACGTGCGGCCACCATGATTTGCACGGCTCATTTCATGAACCTGCGCACGCTGCGCCAGCCGATGGATCTCGTCGGCCTGGGGGCGACTGCCAGGGTTGGGCTGGCCCGCACCTCGCGCCGGCGTCCGCCACTTGAGTTGGAAGCGATGCCTTCGCTGGAGATGGACACGACCTCGGCCGAAGAGACCCAGGACTGCAATGAGAGCATCAGGCTGCTCGCCAGCGCAATCACCGAGGCCATGCAGCAGCTCGCCGACCGGCAGGCTGAGTTCGAGGAGCGGGCCCTGCGCTACATCAGCATCCAGGACGAAGAGCTGAACATGCTGTGGTGGCTCCAAGGCGGCCGTACCCGGGCCGGCGAGGTGTTTGGGAACGTCCCACGGGAGCAGCAGCCCTTCGTGCTGGCGCGCGATCTCGCCGAGGCCACCTTCGACTTGCCCGGTGCGTCCGCCATCGGCTCGCTGCTGGATAGGGCCGGCATCAAGGACGACGAACCGCTGGAGATCGCGGCTGCCATCCAGGCCTTGCCGATTGACTGGCTCAGGATCGCGCTGCCGGAGGCCGACAAGCACAAGGCCTCGCCCGTCACCTCACCGCTGCACGAAGGGATCAGGCGGCGGCTGGAAGTTCGTGGCGAGAACTCGTGGGTCGCCGGTTGGGCGGGTGTCTGCGACGTCGCCCCCGCAGCGCGCCTGAGCCCGCTGCAGCTGGCGGACCTCTTCTACTGCGAGCAGCTCCTGATCCACAAGTAGCCATGGCAGACCCCGAACCGCAAGAAGACGCCGCGCCGCCCCGCTGCGCCAACCCGGACTGCCAGGTGGCGGTGGACGGCCGCTGCATTGAAGGCTTTCCCAACACGGCCGAGTGCCCGCAATTCGGACGCATCCCGACCATCCCGGTCGCCCCTGCGCCCGGCACCTATCCAGCACCGCGCAATGGCGTGGCCATGGAGGCTTCGACCACCTTGTCCGTCGACGAGGCCGACCACGTCGTCAAGAAACGACCGTCGCGTGTCATCGCCATCGCAGGCCCGCAGTCCGCGGGCAAGACCAGCCTGATCGCCGGCCTGTACGACCTGTTCCAGCTCGGCCGGGTCGGAAACGTGGCGTTCGGCCAGTCGTTCTCCCTGCACGCCTTCGAGCAGGCCGCGCACTACTCGCGCGCGGCGTCTCGCCGCACGACGCCCAACACGCCGCGCACCGAGCGCGGCGAGGTGCGCTTCTATCACCTGGAGTTGGTCGATACCGATTCCGGCGCCACGCCCAGCGTGCTGCTGGGCGACCGGGCGGGCGAGGAATACCTGGAGACGCGAAGCAACCCGCTGTCGGCGCAGGAGTTTCTCGAACTACGGCGCGCCGACGTACTGACCTTGCTCGTTGACGGCGAACGGCTGTTAGATGCCGGCCAGCGCCACAACCTGCGCTCTGAGGTCCGCCAGACGCTGCACGCCTTCGTCGAGGCCGGCGTGGTCAGGCCCACCCAGCGCCTGGCACTTGTGTTGACGAAGCTGGACGTCATCCGCAAGGCAGCCGATGGCGGCGAGCGGAGCTTCCAGGGATTTGACACGCTGGTGGCAGGCCTGCGCGCCGACTACGGCTCGAACTTCGCGGCCGTCGAGTCCTTCCAGATAGCGGCGCAGCCCAGCACTGACGGCGCCAAGCACGGCGAAAACCTGGATCGCCTGCTGGCTTACTGGATGGCCGAGCCGCTGCGCTACCGCCCGGGCCCAATGGTCTTCCAAGTGCCGGAGGCGGAGCGCTACTTCGACCGCCTCACGCCTGTGCCGAAAGACGTCCAATGAGCAAACATTCCGTCGTTGTCATGGGCCTGCCGGGCTCCGGCAAGACCACCTTCCTCGCCGCGCTGTGGCACCTGGTCAGCGAGAAGGAAGTGCCGTGCAAGCTGACCTACGTATCGCTGCAGACCGGCAACGTCGAGCACCTGCACGAGATCGCCTCCCAGTGGCGGGCGGCCAAGAAGCAGGAGCGCACCGCCCAGGGCGGCGACAAGCTGGTTTCGATGATCCTCAAAGCCGAAGGTGGTGATCCGCAGACCGTCACCTTCCCCGACATCGCCGGCGAGGCCTTCCTGCAGATGTGGGGCCTGCGCGAGTGCGACGAAACCGTCGCGGGCTGGCTCAAAGAACCCGGCGTGCTGCTGTTCATCCACGCCGACAAGATCACTGTGCCGAAATGGGTGATCGAAGAGAAGCTGCTCATGGAAGACATGGGCATCCCGGTCGAAGACCAGGCTAAGGCGGAGGAAGTGATCGACTGGTCGCCAGATTTGGCCCCTACCCAGGTGCAACTCGTCGACCTGCTGCAGTCGATGCAGGCCGACCCGTTGGACGTCGGGCCGCGACGCCTGGCCATCATCCTCTCGGCCTGGGACAAGGCGGCGGGCCGTGGCCTTTCGCCCGAGCAGTATCTGGCCAGGCGCATGCCGTTGCTCGACCAGTTCCTGAAGCACGGACTCAACCCCGACTGGGAGACGCGCATCTATGGCGTCAGTGCCCAGGGCGGCGACTATGACGATGACCAGACCAAGCTGCCGGATGCGGAGCGCCTGCGGGACATCGACGTGCCGTCGGAGCGAATTTCGGTCGTCTATGCTGGTGCCAAGTCCAACGACCTCACCGAACCCCTGCAGTGGCTGCTGACGTAGTGCTTCCCTCGTGATCATCAAAGTTCATCAAGCGCTGCACGGATATTCCGAGGGACATCGCCAGCTCGCCTGCTCGGCCAGACTTTCCCCGCAGGACGCCAAGCTGGTCCTCGTGATGAGCGATGTGTCGGGGTCGGGGGTCGCATCCGAAGGCAGCAGCTACCTGACCGGCTACCCGCTTATTGAGAGCGGCTTGTACGCGCTGGCCAGAACCTGGTCGGCGCCGGAGATGCCGCGGCCAGGCTGCGTCTGGACCCACACGCTCTTCATCGACTTCCCTGACTTGGCTGCCATCGGCACCCCGTCGCGGCTGGCCAAGCTGTTCGCCCGGCCGGACTCCCCATCCTGGTCCGCCTACGGCATGCCCGGGACCCTCGACATGCTGGACGTTGTCGAGCCCGAGCCACGCATGTCGATGCTGGAGGAAGATTGGCTGGCGGCCGTGCTCAACGGCCTCTACGAATCGGCCGGAAGCCGCGTGGTCGCCAAGCGCGATCCGGCGGTGCCGGTGGACGATCTGACGCTGCGGATCTGGGACCAGCAGTGGCCCCGTCTGCGTCGCTCTTTCAGGTTCTGCACCTTCACGACCAAGGACCGCTCGACGCCAGGTGCGTCTTTTGATCTGCAGATCCTCCCTGGCGCCGACATGTCGAGCCGCGCGCGCCTGCCGAACACGCGCGAGGTGTCGCCGATGTCGGATGGGTGCCAGCCCGATTGGCTGATGACGCTCATGGACGACGCCCGGCAGCCCAACTACGGCGGGCTGCGGGACACGCTGAAGCGGCTTGGCGCCGACATTCTGGGCGGCCGCGAGGCCATGCCGGTCTTCTGCGCCTTCCACCGCCTCACCAGCGGCCCGGTGTCGCCGACTCAGCTCCACGACGCGATTGAGATGGTCAACGAGCCCGGTCCGCTCTCGACCTCGGACCTCGCCCGCGCCCAGATCGCCGACCACGTGCTTTCCAACGTCGAGGACGCCGATCGCATGGCGTTGGACTACCTCTGGGACCAATGGCACTACATCGAGCCATCGCGCCTTCAGCAGCGCTTGCCGCAGGTGGCTGCGCCGCTCTGGCGGGCATCCCAGCGACGACTGCTGGCGGCCTTGCGCAATCCTACGGACGATGCATCGGGATGGGCGGCGCAGGTGCTCAAGGCGGTACCCACCGATGAGTTGCTGGCCGACTGGCCCGAGCGCGACGTGCCGCTACGTGAATTGCTGCAGGCGCGTCCCGACCTGGTCGAGATCCCTGCCTTCTGGTCGGTGGCCGACATTCGCTCCGCCCACGACCTCCACGCCCTGCCGATAACGGACACGGCCGCCGTCGCGCTGGTGCATGGCATGGAGAGCGAGCCGGGCATGCGCGCCGCTGTCCAGTCGCTCGGGCGCGTGCACGTCCTCAAGATCGTGCAGTTCTTGTGCGGGATGAATGAATCGGACGTCAGCCAGCTGCGCTGGGTCGGGTATTGCGTCGACGACGCGTCGGCGGTTGCAGAGTTCTTGAGCCAGGTGCAGGCACCGTCGCAGGCGCTGCTGTTGGAGTTCGCACGCACGATGGCGCCCGATTCAGTGCCCAACCAGTACGGCGACGATCCTTGGTACACCGCCTTGCTGAAGCTCAGGAATGCCAAGGGGGCCTTGCCGCATCGGCTTGCCGCCTACGCCTTTGCCCGCGCACTGGGCCGTAGCACAAGAAGCATCGGCGAGTTGCTGCAGATGACCTTCGAGCAGCTCCACGCGGCGCTGTCCAGCTCCTCGCTAGCGGACGAAGACTGGCGGGTGATTGAGCCGCGGCTGTCGTGGGTGTCCGACGACAAGCGTTGGAACCGAGCCGGTCGGCTGAGGAACGCGGTTGCCAGCGCGTACCTGGACCGGCACCTGTGGCCGCGCGGTTTTGCGTGGATGGCAGCTGACAACAACGTCTTTGTCGCCTTGATGGAAGAGACGGCAGAGCGCTGGGGTGGCAAGCGCTTCCTGAAGACTGTCGAAGAGTCCCTGGAGCAAGAGACCGACCCCTTCTGGCGGGCCCGGCGCGAGCTGATCCACTGGTTCCTCAAGCGCAAGTAGTTTCGGCAGGATGGCCCTTCTCTCTGATGACGGATCAGGGTCGCCGCCAACACACCGTACAAACCCTAGGTTTGCATCGGAAATTCGTCAACGTTCCCACGGACGGAAGTCGGACTTCCCGCGAGTGAGGGTGGCGAGTGCACCGCCCGCTGCTAAAACTGGTGCCTGGACTTGCTGTCGAGAGGTCTCACACCGTGAACGCCGAACGCGCCTTCGTCTCCATGTTGCTGGTTGCCACCGTTGTCGGCTTGGCGTTCCTCGGCTTGGCCGTGGGCCAGGCGATCAAGCTTGGCGAGATCACCGCGGTGCTGCGACACCCGTTGCTGGGCTCCGGAACCGCCTACCTGGTCACCGCGGCCCTCGGCGGCCTGCTGCTCCTGACGTTGCGGCCGCAACGTTGAGGCCTTCGAGGGCCAGGGCCTTTGGCCTGGCGGTGCTACTTTTCTGGGCAGACTGACCCTCGCCGACGGGCGACAACGGCTTAGCGCCGGCCGCCAGCGGTTATCAACAGAGTTGCCCACCAATCGGTCGAACAACCTGTTGGCGCCGACTTCACGCCCACCATGGTCTGACATGAGTTGGCTCCGCTTGTCGATCAGGTTTCAGGTTTTCAGGACCCCAGGCGAAAAGCCAGGGCCTGCTTCAACACAGTCCCTCTCGGAGGATCGCCTGCCTTCCACTCGCCATCGGACAAAACGTAAACAACATCGACCTCGCCCGTCCCGCCAACCGCCACGATGATGTGGCGAACATCAGGCATCACGGAGGTCGCAACCTTGATCGCACCCTCCATATCGGTGCTGTTCACCGGCTTGATCAGCAGCACCACGTGACCCGGCTCCGGCACGAGCAAGCCGAACCAGTTGCACATCAGGTCGTCGTTCCAAATAGGTTCAGGCGTCTTCTCGTTGAGGGCCATCTGGCGTTCCTTAAGGCTTGCACTGGAGGGACCGGCACAGCAGGTCCCGTCGCAAGCATATTCGCCAGGCGAACTGCACGGTCCGGCTCGGCCTAGCTGATGCCGCCAGAGCCCCTGAGCGGCGCCCTAAAGCTCTCGTGCCAATGGGGGCTCGTCGCCGCGGTCAGCCTGCCGCGGAAGCTTTGCTCTTGGCTTTGCCAGCAGGCGCTGGCTGGCTGATCCGGGCCAGCAATTCCTTGACCATTTCGCTCTGCGACTGCGCCGTAGCGGTGGCACCCGCCAGCGAGCGCTCCAGCTCCGCATTGCGCTGCTCCAGGTCGCCGGCCCGGGCGCGCAGGGTTTCGTACTGCTGTGCCGCCTGCTTAGCGTGGCCGCGCATGTCCTCGACCAGCTGGTTCTGGACGGCCAGGCGTTCGGCCGCTGGCTTCAGCTCGCGCAGCTGCTCGTCGACCTGACGCCGTTCTGCCCGGGCCGCGGAGAGCTGCGCCAGGGCCTCCGCCTTCTCCTGCAGCGCTGAGCGCAGTTCGGTCTGCTTGGCCGTCAAAGCCTCGGCGGCGGTGGCCACTTCGCGCTGCAGGTACTGGAGCTGCTGTTCGTGCTGCCGGGCCTCCCGGTCGCGCTGCTCGCGGGACGCGTTGCGGAAGTGTTCGAGGGCCTCGCGTGCGTGGGTGTGCTTCTCCTCCAGCGAGGCCACCTGGGCCTGGGCGGCGCGGATCTGCTCCTGGGCGCCTTCGAGCTGGGCAGTTAGCTGCGTGGTCAGCCGGCCATGTTCCAGGCGCAGCGCAGCCAGCTCGGCCTCCACCCGCTGGCTCGCGGCGCGCTCGGTCGACAGCTCGACCTGGCTGCGTTCCGCTTCCGTCCGGCCTGAGCGGGCTTCGCCACGGGCCTTCTCCAGCTGTTCTTTGAGGCCTCGGACCTCTTCAGCGTGGCCTGCCTTGAGCACGTCGAAGCGCTCCTGCGCCTCGAACTCCAGGCGGCCGGCCAAGTTGGTGACGAAGGCCAGCAGCTCCTCGCTGACCGATCCCTGCGGCACGCCGGCGCCACCCTCGTCGGCCTCGATGTCCTTCAGGTGCCGAAAGATCGTCGCCTTCGACCCGGTGTTGCCGAGTTCGATGCGGATGGCGTCGATCGACGGGTGCTTGCCCGCCTTGATCAGCGCCAGCCTGGCCCGTTGGACCTCGCCCTTCGTCACGCCTGCTCGTGCCATGTCTGCCACCAATTTCGTACGTATTACGTAATATCAGTATTACGTACCACGATACAGGTGTCAAGGCTTCGAAATCGCGCCGTTTGTCAGAAGGCTTAATATCGAATTATTCCTTCTGATGCCAATATAGGCGTGTCAAAGCCATCCGACGGCGCACGAAACCCCGGAAGTCCACGCGGGTTGTCTTACCGTCGCGCCTGGCTGCTCGTGGACGAGTTGAACCGCTCGCTCGAGGAGCCCGCCGTCGAACTGCGGCAGGGGGCGCTGGCGGCGGCGGAACAGCCTTAACCCCGATGGGCGTGAGGTTGATGGGGCCGTACCGGGGCATCGAGTCGAAGGTCAGGAGGCTTGTGCCCGGCACCGCACAGCAGCGCATGCAGTGCGTCGCCTTCTGCACCCTTGAGCCAGTTCTTGCCGAGTAGACCGTCGGCCTTCATGTGCCCGATCATGGGCTCGACCACCTGGCGCCGCTTGAGCAGCTTCTTCAGCCGCTGGGGCGCCCGAGCACCAAGTCCGGCAGGTCCTGCGTACGTCGCCCAATTGAGCACTCTGTCTGGTGATGACGAGCACGACGATCAGCCCGGCCGCGTGGGCGGCAAGTTCGGCTACCGCAGTGACCATTCCGCCGACTTGTGCACCTGTTCGGCACGCTGTGCAGGGCTTCGATGCTCCTGCGCAGCGTACTGGCCCCTCAGATGGACTCCTGCCGACTGCTCTACCAGGGCCGTGTTCTGCTCTGTCTACTCAGAACGCAGAGCGAGCCAGCAGTTCTCATATCCTCCCGGCAAAAGCCCGTCGCACCGCCACCGCAGCCGCCCATTGGGCGCCTTGCCCCTGTAGCATGCCGTCCCGTGCCTTCAGGTAGATGCGGCGCGCATCGAGCACCGTGTTCAGATCTACCAAGCCGGAGTCGAACAGTCGCTGGCTTCTGGACGCAGCGTCGGCGCCTGCCGTCTGCGTGCGCGAAAGCGCTGAGACCCCAGCCTGCGCTGCCTCCAGCTGCACGGCCGCCGCTTCAGCATCGGCGAGTGCGCTCAACATGGCCTTTTCATAGGACAGCATCGCCTCCTGGGCCTTGGCCTCGTGAATCTCGATATTGGCCCGGATGCGCCCGCCGTCGAAGATGGGCAGAGACAGCGCCACGCCGTAACCGACCACGGTCGTGGGCGATGCGCCGGCTCCCGCAACACTCTGGCGCTCCCGGCTTCCTGCCCAATCGAGCGAGATGCGCGGGTACAGGTCGCGTTTGGCAATTCCCAAACGAGCGACGGCGGCCTCCACGGCGCGCGCAGGCCCTCGTACGTCAGGCCGACGCTCCAGCAATTCGATGGGGAGCAAGACGGCCGGCATGGCGGCGGCACTGTCGGGAATTGGAGGAAAGCGCAAACCCAGCGGGGCTTGCGAGGCGCCCAGCAAGACCGCCATCTGCCGCAGGCGCACCTCTCGCGCCCCGCGTAGTTGAGCGGCGTTGGCTCGCTCCTGTCCAAGTTCGGCCGTCAGCCGGTCGACGTCGAGCCTGCTGACTTGGCCGGCCTGAAAGCGCCGCTGGGCCACCTCGATCTGACGTTCCAGGGTGGCCGCGACTTCGCGCGCGATGGCCTCCCGCTGCGTCGAGGACTGCGCGTCGAAGTAAGCCGTCATCACCTCTGCAGCGATGACAACACGCACGCTCTGACGGGCCAATTCTGCGCTTTCAAGATCCTTCTCTGCTGCAAGACTCGCCATCCGCTTGTCTCCGAAGAGGTCCAGCTCCCAGCTTGCCCGGAAGCCGCCGCGGGCGACCCGGGCCTTGGGATCCGCGCCCGACTCACGACCGCTTCGCATTCCGGCCTCCAAGCCCAGTTGGGGCACGCGGTCGGCATCGGCGATGTCCACCAACGCACGCGCCTGTTCGACCCTGGCCGCGGCCATGCGCACGTCCAGGTTGGCACGCAGAGCGGTCTCAACGAGCTCATTAAGTTCCTGGTTGCCGAAATCCCGCCACCACTCCGCGGTGGCCAGCGGCGTTGCCTGGGCACCACCTCGAACGTCGAAGGCCCATGCCGGCGGCACGGAGAGCGCTGGGGGAGTAGCGGGCGGCGAGGTGGCGCAGCCTGCCAGCAATGAGGTCAGAAGGGCTGTGATGGCGGCGCGGGACGGGACGCTCGGGGTCAGAACTTGCATGTGTGCTTTCGTCGTTGACAGTTGTCGATTCAAAAATGTACTATACGTACAGTACAGTTTCAACGCCACATCATCGTCATGCCTCACTCCTCACAGCGCTCCAGCGCGAAGCAACGCCTCATCGATGTCGCCTCTGGGATCGTCGCGGCACAAGGTGTTCAGGAACTCACCATTGAGGGCGTTGCCGCCGCTGCCGGCGTCACCAAGGGCGGGCTGATCTACCACTTCAAGACCAAGGACGAGCTGCTTGCGGCCGTCGTGCAGGCCCTCATCCAGGAGTGGGAGCAACGCAGCCGCGAAAAGGCCACGCAGGCTGGCAACACGGCCGGCGACATGCTCAGAGCGATGATCGACGTCACCTTCGACATGCCGCCTGAGGAGAAGCAGTTGATCAGCAATCTGCTCGCGGCGGCTTCCAGCTATGCCCACCTGCTGGGGCCGGTGCGCGACCTGTACAGCCGTCTCTACCGCGACTTCTCACAGACGGGGCCGCAGTCCGGGCAAGCGCTGGTGATCGCTGCGGCTCTGGACGGGCTCTCGATGCTGGAGCTGCTGGACTTCCATCACTTCACCGAGGCTCAGCGAGAAGCCATGCGCCACGCACTTCACGCGATGGCCAAAAAGATCACCTAACCCCCGCCACTGGAGTCCCATGTCCTCAACGATCTCTAAGGTCGCGGCCGCTGCATTGCTGGCCGCGCTGATGGGCGGCTGCGCCCGCACATCCCCGCCCGCCCCCCCCGCGCCTCGCCCCGTTAAGGTCGAGGTCATCGGCAGCGCAAGCGCGCGGCTGACAGAGTCCTTCCTCGGCACCGTTCGGGCGCTCCAACGCTCCGAACTCGGATTCGAATCATCTGGGCGCGTCAGCGCCATCCTGGTGGATGTCGGAGACCGCGTGCGCTCGGGCCAGGTGCTCGCCCGTCTGGATGAAGCGCCCGCGCTGCGGCGCTTGGAGAAGGCTGAGGCAGACCGAGCTGCCGCAGCCGCGGCATTGGCTGAACGCACCACGCTGCTCCGGCAGAACGAGTCGCTGGCCAAGGATCAAATCGTCTCGCAGGTGACGCTGGAATCCGCGCAGACGCAGCACCGTATCGCTCAAAGCCAGCTCCAGTCCGCAGAAGCAGCACTGGCGCTGGCTCGGCGGGAGCTCACGTTGTCTCGCATCACGGCGCCGTTTGACGGCGTCGTCGTGGCGCGCAACACGCAGCCGTTCACCGACATCAGCGCCGGTGCCCCCGTCTTCCAGATCGAGGCCGGCCAGGCTCTGGAAGTGGTGGCCATGTTGCCCGAGGCGGTGGCGGCCCGGCTGTCGCCCGGACAGAGCGCACAGGCTGTCCTGTCTCAGACGGCGCCAGCCGTCACCACGCTGCCGCTGAAACTGGAACGGATCTCCAGCCGCAATGACAGCGGCTCGCTGGTGCAAGCCATCTTCCGCATCGACGGCGCCGCACCGACGTTGCGCAGCGGTGCGATGGTTTCTCTCGAACTGCCAGGCGCCGCCGAACGGAGCGTCTCGGTTCCTGCGGCGGCACTCCTGCCCGATGCGGCACCGGGACGCGGCCAGGTCTTCGTTCTCGAACAAGCTCACCTCGTCGGGCGGACGGTCCAGCTCGGACAGGGGCTCCTTCCCGATGGGCGCATTCCCGTGACTTCCGGCCTGAAGCCAGGCGATCAGGTGGTGGTGGCCGGCGCGGCCTTTCTGAGTAACGGACAGGCGGCAGTCGCTCACGCCCCCACGACGCTGCTGCACGGAGCCACCCCATGAAGCTCACCGAATCAGCCCTGGGTTCCAGCCGGCTCACGCTCTTCGTGGCGGTGCTGGTGCTCCTGGCGGGCGTTCTCGCGTTCCTGCGATTTCCTTCCCAGGAGGAGCCGTCGACCACCATTCGCGACGCGATGATCTTCGTCTACAACCCGGGGATGCCGGTTGAACGGATGGAGCAACTGGTCGCCCGGCCGTTGGAAGCCCGGCTGCGTGAGTTGCCGGAAATCAAGCACGTCGTGAGCACCGTGCGCACCGGGTCGGTCATCGTGCAGGTCACGATCCTCGAGCGCTACGCCGACCTCGCGCCCATCTGGCAGAAGGTCCGCGCCAAGGTCACGGAGGTGTCGCCGCAGTTTCCAACCGGCACGTTGCCGCCTGTGGTCAACGACGACTTCGGACGCGTGGCGGTCGCCTCGATCGCGGTCACTGCGCCGGGGTTCTCCATGAGCGAGATGCGCGAGCCGCTCAAGCGGGTGCGCGATCGCCTCTACGCGCTTCCCGGCGTGCAGAACGTTAGCTTTCATGGCCTCCAGGACGAACGTGTCTACATCGAGTTCGATCGGGCGCGTCTGGCAGGGCTCGGCCTGGCTGTCCCCGCCGTCCTGCAGCAACTGCAGCAGCAGAACGTGGTGCTCTCAGGCGGCCAGATGGTGATGGGCGGGCTCAACAGCGCCGTGGTCGCTTCCGGCGAGATCCGATCGCTGGCCGCGCTGCGATCGTTCGTGCTCAGCGTGCCGGACCGAAGCGGCCAATCGGAGAACACCCTGCGCCTGGGCGACATCGCCCAGATCAAGGTGTTGCCCGCCGATCCTCCCGACGCTGCAGCCATCTACAAAGGCGATCCGGCCGTGGTGCTCGGCGTCTCGATGAGCGCCGGCCAGAACATCAAGGCGTTCGGCAAGAACCTGAAGTCGCGCATGGGCGAACTCCAAGAGCTGTTGCCCGCCGGCTTCACGCTCGACTACGTCACCTTCCAGGCCGACGTGGTGGAGCGCGAGATGGGCAAGATGAACCGGGTGATGGGCGAGACCATCGTGATCGTCATGACGGTCGTGGTGCTCTTCCTTGGCTGGCGTGCCGGCATCATCGTCGGCAGCATCGTGCCCCTGACCATCCTCGGGACCTTGATCTCGATGCAGTTCCTGCACATCGAGCTTCACAGCGTCTCGATGGCCGCCATCATCATCGCCTTGGGGCTGCTGGTGGACAACGGCATCGTCATCGTCGAAGACGTCGAACGGCGCCTGGCCAGTGGCGAGGCCCGCCGGGAAGCCTGCATCCAGGCGGGGAAGACGCTCGCGATCCCTTTGCTCACTTCGTCGCTGGTGATCATCTTCGCGTTCTCGCCGTTTTTCTTCGGAGACACCTCCATCAACGAGTACCTCCGCCCGTTGGTGGTGGTGCTGGCGATCGCCTTGCTGGGGTCGTGGCTGCTGTGTCTCACAGTGACGCCTCTGCTGTGCTTCTACTTCCTGAAGGCCTCGCATCACGCGGCGAGCGCCACGGCAGTCCCGGGGGGCGCAGACGCGCAGGCGCAGGCCCACGCTCATTCCGACGCGCGCGCCGACGAGGAGGCCATGACCGGGAACGCCAACGAGGCCCGCTTCTATCGCGCCTACCGTCGCGTCATCCATGCCGTTCTCGATCACAAGCTGATCTTCTTCGGCTCCATGGCCGCACTGCTTGCGCTCGCGCTGCTGTTGCTCTCGACTGTGCCCGCCGGATTCCTACCGAAGTCCGATCGTCCCCAATACCAGATCTCGATCGAACTCCAGCCCGGCAGCGATTCACGCCTCACGCTGGCGACGGTGCAGGAAATCAGTCGGTGGTTGTCGGACAAGAAGATCAACCCTGAGGTCACGACCAGCATCGGCTACGTCGCCGACGGCGGACCTCGGATCATCCTCGGGCTGAACCCGCCGCTGCCGGCTTCGCACATCGGCTACTTCACGGTTGGCGTGACGTCGAAGAAGGAACTGGACACGATGATTGCGCGCACCCGCGATCACTTGGCACAGCGCTATCCCGAACTGCGCGCCGAGGCCAAGCGGTTCTCACTCGGCTCCAGCGACTCGGGCACGGTGGCCTACCGCATCTCGGGGCCTGACGAAGTCGTCCTGAAGGGCCTGGGCGAGCAGATCAAGAAGGAACTGCGCGAGGTGCCGGGTGTCGTGGGTGTCCGCGACGACTGGAACAGTCGAGTCCCGCGGGTCAACGTGCAGATCGACCAGGCGAAGGCGCGCCGGCTGGGTGTGACGAGTGAGGATGTCGCCACTTCCTTGGCCGCACGGTTTTCCGGCATCGATGTCTCGATGCTGCGCGACGGCGACACGTTGGTGCCCGTGGTCGTTCGCGGCACCCCGGTTCAACGCCAGCGGACGGAGGATGTGGCCAACACGCTCATCTATCCGGCGGGCGCCGCACCCGTCCCCTTGTCGGCGATCGCCGCTGTCTCGCTGGGATCTGAACCCTCCGTCATCCGGCGGCGCGATCTCTCCCGCACTCTCACGGTGGAGGGCCGCAGCGAGACCGAAACAGCGCAGCAAGTGGTAGATCGGTTGGCTCCCGTCGTCTCGGCGCTCCAACTGCCGCCGGGCTATGCCATCGAACTCGGCGCGGAGATCGAAGAGGCCGCCGAAGCCAACGCGGCGCTGAGCGAATACCTGCCTCATGCGGCTATCGCGATGCTCATTCTGTTCATCTGGCAGTTCGGCTCATTCCGGAAGCTGCTGCTGATCCTGTCGATCATCCCGTTCACCCTGATCGGCGTGGCCCCCGCGCTGAAGCTGGCCGGCGAGCCCCTGGGCTTCATGGCGAACTTCGGCTTGCTCTCCCTGGCCGGGATCATCGTCAACAACGCTGTTCTTCTCCTGGAACGCATCGAGGCAGAGCTTCACGAGGGACGCAGCTCGCGACAGGCGGTCATCAATGCGGCCGTTCAGCGCCTGCGTCCCATCGTCATGACCAAGCTGACCTGCGTCGCGGGCCTGGTGCCCTTGCTGCTCTTCGGCGGCCCGCTCTGGTCGGGCATGGCTATCACCATCATCGGCGGCCTGGCGCTGGGCACGCTGGTCACTCTCGGCATGGTGCCTGCGCTGTACGAAACGCTGTTCGACAGCAAGCTCTCGAAGTGGATCGCCACCAAGACGAAGGAGCGACCGATGCCGGCCCCCGACTCCTCAGCGACCCACGCATGAGTTCGCCTTCAACCTTTCACACAAGCAACCTGACGAGAACGTTCAACTCTGCAAGAACCATCATGATCAAGCTCCCATGTTTCTCGAGACCCGCCCAGAGCGTCGACCTTCTGCGTTACGCCAGCACGACGCTGCTCGCTATGGCGTGTGGTCTGCTGCTGGTCGCCTGCGCGTCGACAACGCCCGTCCGCTCCAACCATGCGGTGTCCTACCAAGGACTGGAGAAGCGTAACGACCAGTCCATGGTGATTGCGCCCAAGCCGTCCGACCTTGGTCGCTATGGCGTGGCGATCATCGAAGCCGTTCAGATCGACGATGCCGTCGCCTCGGGCGTGTCTGCGGACACGTCCAAGCAGGTGATCGATGCTCTGCAAAACACTCTTGACAAGGAGGTGCGTCAGACCTTCAAGTTGAGTGATCGATCAACCGGAGGCGCTGCGGTTGTGCTTCGCGTACGAATCACCCGTATCACGGAGGCGTCTCCCGCTCTCAACGCGCTCACCACCGCACTGGTAGGGCCGCTTCGCAACGGCGCGCTTGCCGCAGAACTGGAAGCCGTCGACGCCGAGACTGGCCGGCAGTTGGCGCTGATGCTGTGGGCCGACTCCGGCGGCGTGGCCAAGGACTTCCTCGGCAGCTTCAACCGAAGCGCGCATGCGCGTGCGCTCGCCACGCGATTCGCCACGGACGCCAGCGCGTTCCTGGCTCCGTTGAACAGCGCGAAGAAACTTTAAGGTCGACACAATGCGGATGCCGCGCCTGGCGCCATCAGGCACGTCAACACAGGCGCCGCAACGCTCTGTCTGACTCACCGAACGGAAATACTCATGACCATCTACCTGTATCTCGGCGCCGCGATCGTCCTCGAAGTCATCGCCACCTCGTTTCTCAAGGCCTCCGAGGGGTTCACTAATCTGTGGCCGAGCCTGGCGACCGTCGCGGGGTACGCTGGCTCGTTCTATCTGCTGTCCTTGACGCTGAAAGTCTTGCCGGTGGGCATCGTCTATGCGCTCTGGTCCGGCACTGGCATCGTGCTCACGGCCATCGTGGCCTGGATCGTTTTCAAGCAGCGACTCGATGCAGCTGCGATCGTCGGCATGGCGTTGATCGTGGCCGGGGTGGTGGTGCTCAACGTGTTTTCCAAAAGCACGGCGCACTGATTGGTTTCGTCATCGGGATGGTCTGGTGAGGTTCTGCCGTGATGTGCAGAACGCCATCAGAGCCGAACTGAACTTGAGAGAGCGACGGCGGTGGTAACTCGACAACTGATGGCCGCACTGCTAGCCGTGTCCTTGACTGGCTGTTCGAGCTACAAGCCCTGGGTAAATCGCGTGCTCCCGGTTAGCAGATCCGATGCCGGAGTTGAGGTGAGGCAGGCGACGGCGCCGCGCCCCGTCATGGTGGCCGTTACCTTGTCCGGCGGCGGTGCCCGTGCGGCCGCGTTTGGCCTTGGTGTCCTGCGAGAGCTAAAGGCCACGCAGTTTCAGCTGGACGGTCATCCGACCACGCTGCTGGATCAAGTAGTGCTTGTCAGTGGTGTCTCCGGCGGCAGCATCCTGGCGGCGCATTTCGCTGCGTTTGGCGACGACACGCTGAGCCGATTCGAGCCGGACTTCCTGATGGTGCCTTTTGAAAGTCGATTGATCCGCGAGGCCCTCTGGCCCACGAGGCTCTACCGGATGACCTCCCCCTGGTATGGCCGGACCCAGGTCCTCGCACAGCGGCTCGACGAGCTCTATGGGGGACGGACCTTCGCAGACGTCAAGCGACGTCCAAGGGCCCCTGACCTGATGATCACGGCCACCGATCTCACCACTGGCGCACCGTTCGACTTCACGCCCGAGCAGTTTGACCTGATCTGCTCGGATCTGTCGCAGACGCCCTTGTCGTTCGCCGTCGCAGCCTCCTCGGCGGTACCGCTGCTGCTATCGCCCGTCACCGTGCGCAACTACGCCGACGATTGCGCCAGTCCGATCGCTACAAACGCGCAGACCGGCACCGACGAGGAGTACCGAGCCCGACTGCTGCGCCGCAATGCTGAGGGATATCGCAACGCCAAGGAGCGCCCCTTCATTCATCTGGTTGACGGCGGTGTGACGGACAACTTGGGGGTGCGACTCCTGCTGGACAGGCTGATTGTCGGCGGGTCCATGACGTCCAACTTCGCGGACGCCCCGGAAGGTTCGATACGTCGCCTGATCTTGATCACGGTGAACTCGGAGCGAGGGCTTGCGGAGCGTATCGACGGCAGCGACCGCATTCCGACGACGACCCAGGTGATGGAGTCCTTGATCTTCGGCGCTGGGTCGCGCGAGACGCAGATCACGCTGGCGATTGTCAACGACGACCTGCGGCGGTGGAGAGAGGAACTGGCGCGCACACGCGGCCGCGGCGGCAGTCCGTTCTCCGCAGATGCCGAAATGCATGTGGTCAGCGTCAGCCTCGATGATGTGCCAGACGACAAGATTCGGCACAGCCTGCTTCGAGTGCCCACCGCTTTCACCATCGAAGCGCGGGATGTTCGGCAACTGCAGGATGCCGGCGCCGAAGCGCTGCGTCGCTCGCCGGAGTTCCTTCAGGTGCGGCAGTCCCTAATACGGAATATGAACTTCCCGTAAAGCCGCCAAGCAGGTGAATCCTCCTGCGTTGACGCGCTCAAACGCCGAAGGCCTCGTACCCGGCCGTCTCCGGCGAGTCGGCGAAGTAGGCGACGCGCCGGTCGGGCAGGCAGAAGCAGCCGGTCAAGGCGCCAGGAAGCGGGCCGATGGCGCGGTCTCCGGCGCGTGATCGCACACGCTGGATCCTGAAGAGCTGTCGGGCTGGGGGCAGCCGATAGGGTGGGAGTTCATAAAAGGCATTGAAGTTCATCGTGGAGGGTCAGAGACCCTCCGCGCTGGCCAACGCCAACACCCGATCTGCCTGGCCCTGTTCGAGCGCCTGGCGGGGGGTGAGCCCGCCGAGGCCGCCGTGAGGGGTCTCCAGAAAAGCCAGCAGGGTCCAGCCATCGAGGGTGCCCAACGCCTTGGACAGCTTGGGGATCGCGTCCCACAGCGTCGGCTCGAACTGCCACACCGGCAGCCGGAAGCCGCGTTGCATGCGGGGCAGGCCGATAGCGCGCCCCTTGGCAATCCATGCGTTGATCGTCACTCGAGTGGTCCCGGCCAGCTTGGCCGCTTGTTCGGTGTTCACCATGTCGTTGGCCTCCAGGCGCGCGTTGCGCGCGGCCAGGCTGCTGCGTAGCAGAGCTTGGGTTTCAGAGGCCGAGACATAGGGTGTTGCTTGTTCGCCGGGCGCCACGTCAGGGCGCCGCGCGGAGGTTGTTGAGGGGTACGTCATCGTTTAGTCGCGCAATGCGTGCCAGCTAAGTGAACCCTCATGGGAGATTCCGGCCATCAACCTTCGCGGCGCTGAAAAAGCCGAGCGCTCGGCGGACCAGCGAGATGCTTCGGACCCGCCGTGGCGGCCTCAACCTCACTGATCGGTAGAACGTGTCCAGCAGACTGACGAGGTTGCGCAGGCGCAGCCGTCGGCTCAGCAGGAAGCGCTGGCAGCCGGTCAACAGCTCCAGCGTGGCGGTCCGGTAGGCCACCAGCCAGCGCTGCTGTTCCAGCGCAGCACTGATCTCGTTCAGAAAATGGGGCGGCAGCGAAACCGTCGCCGACTTGATGCGCTGCACCTCGCGCAGCACTTCCAGCATCGTGTCGTCGATGCCCAGTCCGCGCATCTCGCGGGCATGGCGAACCACCTCGTTCCAGCCGGCGGCGCCGGCCAGCCGCTCGCGCTCGGACACGCCATACCGGCGCAGCTGGCGCATCTCCGCCATGACTGAGTCCAGTCCGGCGTCGTGCACTGCAAGCAGGTGAAGGTTGTCCCAGGTCAAAACGGATAACTCAGTGAAGTTCGTTAAGTTCGATTATAGAAGCCGCCTCGCAGGACGCAAGTCCCGCGGCCGACTGGCGGCATTGGCGGTCTCCGGAGAACCGGAAGGAGATCAGGCACCAGTAGACATCCGGTTGAAACTCAATATCATTTACAACCAATCGTTGTAGATGGCTAGTACGCCAAGCCCCATGCGCGAACTCAGAGCACTTGCCACGCTGTTGAAGGCGGCCGAACTCGGCAGCCTCACCAACGCCGCCGCCGACCAGGGAATCACGCCGCAGGCGGCGAGCAAGACGCTGGCGCAGCTCGAAAGGCAGCTCGGCGTGAAGTTGCTAGAACGCACGACGCGGCGGCTGGCGCTGACGCCCGAAGGGCAGGTGCTCGTCGACGCGTCCCGGCCGGCGCTCGAAGCGATGAACGCGGCGCTGGACGCCGTGCGCAAGGCCTCGTTCAAACCGCTCACCGGCAACCTGACCATCGCCGCCCCCCGGATGGTGGTGTCGTCCGTGCTGGCGCCGCTCGTGGACGCCTTCAGTGCACTGCACCCCAAGCTGACCTTGTGTGTGAGGTCGGTCGACCAGGCCACGCCGGCGATTCATGGCGACGACGAGGTTTGCTTCAGCTTCGGGCCGGTACTCGAACCCGACGTCACCAGTTCAGCCCTGATGGAGGTGCTGATCCTGTACTGCGCTTCGCCGGGCTATCTGGCCAAGCATGGGGTGCCACCGTCCGTGGAGGCCCTGGCCGCGCGCCAGGCAGGCGCGCTGGCCCATGAGGTCCGCGAGGTGGCGGACGGCACGCAGCCCACGCCGATGCTGTCGACCAATGACGACCAACTGGAGTTGCAGATCGCCCGGTCCGGCCGGATGGCCATGGAGCTGATCTCGCTGCTGGCCATGCCCTACATCGAGGACGGCACCCTGGTGCCGCTTCCGTCGCTGGGGGTGAACGCCACCCACTTGTTCTTGTGCCGGCACAACGACGAAGTGCTGCCGCAGGTCGGGGCCTTCGTCGAGTTCGCGCTCGATCGGCTGGAAGGCAGCCAAGCCTTCGCACCCACCGAGACCCGCTTGGCCGCGCTGGAACGAGCCGCAACGCGCCGTCGGCCAGCGCCGAAGTCATTCCGGCGGCTGGAAGTGATCCCAGCGCAATGAGCAACGCCGTCGAGCAGTACGTCCTCGCGGCCGACCGTGACAACACGGTCAAAACCTATGCCGCTGCACTGCGCAACTTCGAGGAGGTCTGGAAGGGGCTGCTGCCGGCCACCGCCGACACGGTGGCGCGCTACCTCGCCGAGCACGCCGAGATCTACCGCCTCAGCACGTTGCGGCTGCACCTGGCCGCGCTGGCGCGCTGGCATGCCGACAACGGCTTTGCCGACCCCACGCGGTCGCCCCTCGTGCACAAGGTGCTGCGCGGCATCCGCGCCAAGCATGCGGTCCCTCAGAAGCGGGCGCGGCCGCTGCAGCTCGATGTGTTGGAGGGCGTGTCCGACTGGCTGCTGAAGGCGCAAGCCTCGGCACTCAAGCATGGGCGCAGGACCGAGTCGCTGCGCCGCAGCCGCGACCGGGCAATGCTGTTGCTGGGCTTCTGGCGAGCCTTCCGGTCGGACGAGCTGGCCAACATGCGCATCGAGGAGGTCGAAGCCCTGCGCGGCAAAGGGCTGACCTGCCGTCCGCGCAAGACCAAGACCACCGGCGAGGGCGAAGACCGGGCCTTCCACTGTCCGGCCCTGTCGCGGCTGTGTCCGGTGGACGCATACCTCGACTGGATGGAGCTAAGCGGGCTCAAGACCGGCCCGGTTTTCCCGGGCATCGATCGCTGGGGCCATGTGTCCGGCGAGCACATGCTCAGCAAGGCCGTGCTGCCGCTGCTGCGCCGCATCCTGCACGAGGCCGGCGCCGAGGAAGCGGCCAGCTACTCTAGCCATTCGCTGCGGCGGGGCTTCGCGAACTGGGCCAGCGGCAATGGCTGGGACCTGAAGGAACTGATGGAGCACGTGGGCTGGCGGGACGTCAGTTCCGCGTTGCGCTACGTCGATGTGTCGCAGGACACCCTGAAGTCGAAGTTCGAGCGCGGCTTGGCCGCCAGCGTGCCGCCGGCGCCTCAGGTGCCGGAGCAGGCGCCCGCCGCGGCCCCGGCCGCAGACCGGCAGGTCGCAACGATTCACCTGCGCCTGTTGCTGACAAAGCCGGGCGGATCCCGGCGCGGCACGGAGCGCGCCCAGAAGCAGATCGAGACAGTGCACCTCGCGAAGTTCGGCGTGCGCCAGATCGACCGAGACGGCAAAAGATTCGAACTCCAAGTGCCTTTCCATGACCGCGACAACCTGGACGACACGCTACTGGAACTTCTCGACGAGCTCTATCGCGTGGCGCTGGCCTGCGAATGCATGCTCGAAGCCTCCCTGCACGAGCCCGCGACCGACAGCACCTGGGACTGAGGCCCAGGTCACCGGCCATGGGGTGGTCGCATGACCACCGCCAAGGACACTGCCTATCCGTCCTTCAAGCCTGAGATCTCGACCGTCGAACTGGAGCGGAACTACACGCCGACGGAAGACGAGCTGAAATTCGTGCAGGGTCTGGTGAGCGGCCCGGCGCCGCAGACGGCCATGATGGTCCACTTGAAGATGCTTCAGGTCATGGGCCGACTCATGAAGGTGCCTGAGGTACCGCAGGTCATCCGCAGTCACGTTGCGCACTGCTTGACCTTCCCGCGAGCGCCGACCTTGAAGGAGATGGGGCGGTTCGAACGCGGCGGCAACCGGGCGACCAAGATCCGCAAGCTCCGGGAGTTCCTGGACATCCGGCCGCTGCAAGAGAAAGGCTTCGCCTGGCTCAAGCACGTCGCCGAGGAAGCCGCCGAGATCCAGCACTCGGTCGCCGACATCATCAACGTGATGCTGGAGGAACTGGTCCGGCACCGCTACGAGCTGCCGGCCTTCGACACCCTCAAGCGGGCCGCTTTCGCCGCTCGCGAGAAGAGCAACGACCAGTACTTTCACGCCATCACTTCCAAGCTCGGGCCTGAGACCAAGGCTCAGATCGACCGCCTGATGAAGGTCGAGGCCGGCGCGCAGACCAGCGCCTGGCACTCGCTGAAGCGCGAGCCCAAGAAGCCGACCAACAAGGAAACCCGCATCTACCTGCAGCACATCGAGATGCTGAAGGCGATCGTCGAGACGCTGCCCAAGCCGGCGATCCCCATCCCGAAGCTGCGCCAGTTCAGGTACATGGCGCGGGCGCTGGACGCCTCGGAGATGGCCGAGCTGAAGCCCCAAAAGCGCTACGCGCTGGCCGTGGTCTTCATCCGGTCGCAGTATTCGAAGTCGCTCGACGACGCGGCGCTGCTGTTCATCAAGATGTTCGGCGGCCTGGAGAACCTGGCCCGCAACAAGCTGCTGGTCCACCAGGAGGGGCGCGCGGAGAAGGTCGACAGCCTGATCGAGCTGCTGTTGAACGTCATGCAGGCGTACAAGATCGACGGCACGTCGGAACAGCGCGTCACCGCCATCGACAGCTCCCTGACCTGGGAGGTCGACGACGTCATCAAGGAGTGCCTGGACCATCTGGCCTACGCCGGGAAGAACTACCTGCCGTTCATGGCGGAGCCCTACAAGTTCATCCGCGCCCAGTTACTGAACTGCTTGCTGATCGCGGATCCGCAATCCAGCAGCGACGACCGTGTCACCGACAGGCTGCTGTCGGCGCTGCGGCTGCTCAAGAACAGCCGGGCCGAGCGAGTCACGCTGGAAGAGCTGCAGTTGGTCGAGAAGCGCGACTTCGCCTGGATGCCCCAGCAGTGGAAGAAGCTGGTGTTCCTCAAGTCGGCCGAGGCCGGCAAGCCCGACGTGCTGCACCGGCGCTTCTTCGAGATCGCGGTCCTGCAGATGATCCGCGACGAGTTGAAGTCCGGCGACTTGGTGGTGCGTTTCGGGGAGCAGTTCGATGACTACCGCGAGCAGCTGGTCGACGAGGAGACCTATGAGAGGGAGCTGCCGCGATATGCCGAGGTCACGGAACTCGATACCGATCCCAAGGCCTTCTGCGAGGCCCTGCAAAACGAGTTGCTCGCTGTCTCACGTGAAGTCGACCTGGCCTGGCCGGAGAACGCCCATGCGGAAATCGTCGATGGCCGCCTGTCCCTGAAGAAGCCGGCGAAGGTGTCGGCGCATCCCGATGCGACGCGGCTGCAGGAGGAACTCGACAAGCGCTTGAGGCCCGTGGGCATCATCGATGTGCTGATGGCCGTCGAGAGCTGGTTGGACCTGCACAAGATGTTCAAGCCGCTGGCGGGCACCGAAAGCCGCCTGGAAGACCTGCGCGTGCGGGTCATCATGGTGCTGTTCTGCTACGGCTGCAATCTCGGGCCTGCACAGCTGTCGCGGTCCATCCGCAGCCTCAGCGCCAAGCAGTTGGCTTGGATCAACCTCAAGTACGTCACCGAGGATCTGCTGGACAAGGTCACCGACAAGGTCATCAACAAGTTCAGCGAGTTCGAGCTGCCCGGCTACTGGGGCACCGGCGAGCACGCGTCGGCCGACGGCACGCGGTTCAACCTCTATGAGCGCAACCTGCTCAGCGAGTACCACATCCGCTATGGCGCCTACGGCGGCATCCAGTACACACGGGTGTCCGACAAATTCATCGCGCTGTTCAGCCACTTCATCAGCTGCGGCACCTACGAGGGTCTTTTCATCCTCGACCATCTGAACGTCGACGAGTCCGAGCAAGTCTCGATCCGGCCCAGCAAGCTGCATGGCGACACCCACCAGCAGAGCTATGCCGCGTTCGCGATGTCCAAGCTGATCGGCGTCCAGCTAATGCCACGCATCCGCGCCATCCACAACCTGGACTTCTTCCGTCCGACCAAGTCGGCCAGGTACGAGAACATCGACAGCCTCTTCAAGGGCACGATCGACTGGAAGTTGATCGAGACCCACTTGCCGATGATGTTCAAGATCGGCGTGTCCATCAAGCTGGGCCGGCTGACGCCTTCGACCATCCTGCGGCGCCTGGGCACCCACAGCCGCAAGAACAAGCTGTACTTCGCGTTCCAGGAGCTGGGCAAGGTCCTGCGCACCATCTTCCTGCTCAAGTACATCAGCGACGTCGACCTGCGCCGGTTCATCAACGCAGAGACCAACAAGAGCGAGCAGTTCAACGACTTCTTGAAGCTCGTCTTCTTTGCCAACGCCGGCCTGATCGCCGAGAACGTGCGCCACGAGCAGCAGAAGGTCATGAAGTTCGGTCACCTGATAGCCAACATGGTGATCCTCTACAACGTCCACGACATGGAGCGGGTCATCCGCGAGCTGCGGGACGAGGGCTTCCCGATATCGCCGGATGTGCTCCGCCACCTCACTCCCTACCGGCTCGGACACGTCAACATGCTGGGCGACTACGCGGTCGACCGGCGCCGGCGCGTCACGGACCTCATCGTCGAGCCGATCCTGGGAAAGAACGTCAATGGCGCAAGCAAGGATCTGGGCGGTGGCGATGGCTAGCCAGTCACTGCGGAACCATCGACGACACTGCGGTGATGTCGGCCTGCGCCGACGCCGTTGAAACCAGAACTCGCCGCAGTGGAGGCTTGAATCCTGAACGTTTTTCCGATGAAGGACGACGTCGTCGCGCTGGGGCGCCGCCATGGCTGACAACGGCATCGCCAAGGTGCAGCACTATGTACCGCAGTTCCTGCTCCGGCAGTTCGGCACTGGCAAGAAGGACCAACTGCAGGTCTTCGACAAGGCCACCGGCCGGACTTTCGTCACCAATGCGAAGAACGTCGCGAGCGAAAGCCGCTTCTACGACTTCCAGGTTGAGGAGGCCAAGCTGACCATCGAGCCAGCCCTGTCAAAGTTGGAATCGACGGCCAAGCCGCTGCTCGAGAGGATCGCCAAGGAAGACACGGTGGCCGGCTTCACCGCCATGGAGCGGGCGCAGCTGTGCGGGTTCTTCGCGGTGCAGTTCACCCGCACGAAAAACTACCGCGAGCGGTTCAAGTCCCTCAGTGACCTGGTGCTGGAGCGCGTCAAGGAGATGTCCCCGTCGGAGGAGGCGTTCGCCGAGTTCGCCAAGGGCGTCCCGGAACAGAACGAAAACGAGCTGAAGTTGATCACGGCCGAGTCGGTCATGGCGGCGCCGCGTGAGTTCGGGCCGATGTTCAACAACAAGACCTGGCACGTGCTGACGACGACCACGAAGCGGCCGTTTCTTCTTGGTGACAACCCGATCACGCTTCAAAACGCCACGGATATGCGGCCCTATGGGAACCTGGGCCTGGCGGTCAAGGGCATCGAGATCTATTTCCCGCTCACGCCCACGCGTGCGCTTGCCATGTGGTGTCCCAGCATTTCGGAGGGGATCATCAAGAGCGGCGAGCAGCTGGAGTTGCTTCGCAGCCGGGCACCTGAAATGCTGAAGGGCCTCAAGGATCAAGAGGGGCTTGAGCGTCTAGCCGCCGCGGTGACCAACGGCACGCCGCTGGCCTATGAGCCCGTGCACATCGAGAATTTCAATTCGCTGCAGGTCGCCAACGCCGAGCGCTATGTTTTCTCGAACGGGGAGAATTTTGAACTGGCCCGTCGGATGCTCTCCACGCATCCCCACCTGAGCAAGGGCCCTCGGATGAAGGCCTGACCAGGGGAGGGCTACCGCCGGTGAGCGGGCGAATGCGGCAATGTCTTCAGCCGGCCGGTAGTGCCCGATGGACTTGGTGGCCGCCGCTCATGGAGCCCTGCATCGGATCCTGGCTACCCTCAAGAAGAATTTTGGATTTCCTCTACGCCGACAACAACTTAAGTCGCTTTTGGCGTGAATTCACATGAATCCCGGCCGACCCTCATGTAGCTGCGAGGCCGTCAATGAGTCGATCGGATCAACCGAGCCGCTCGCCCAGCACCTTGCGAACCTGCTCGGCGAGGTCGCCCACGAGCATGACCGCCTTACGGGTTGTCGGATCCGCGCGCGTGCCGGCGAGCACTGCGCTCGACAACCGGCATTCCCTGAGCAACTGCTCTGGCGCCACGGCGAGTTCCGCGCCGGGTCTGTCCATGGCAATGGTGAGGCGCAACACCTGCAGCTGATGCTCGACGTCTCCCAGATGTCCGGCAAGCTGGCGCTGCCAGGGTTGCGCGCGCGCGAGACCCTTCAAAAGTAGCGAGCCAGCTGCTGCAGATCCAGGATGTGCTTGGCCAGCTTCTCTACGCGGGCCTGATCGGGCTCGTCCTGACTCACGCCCTACTCGCTTTGCGGCGCCTCTCGCGCGCGGCCGGCCCCGGCGCCGAGGTCGGCGGCGTCAACCTCTCGACAAGCGTCCTCAGCGTAAGTGCTTCAGCCGCATGGCTGGCCGCTGCCTGCCGGGCCTCGTCCACTGCGAGGCGCAGTGCTGAGCCTTGCTTCTGCAGTTCTTCCTGTGCCTCCAGGGCGCGTTGCAGCGCGGTCGTCTTGGCGGTCAGCTCCATCTGCGCTCGGGTGGCGGTCTCCGCGTGCTCCAGCGACTGACGTCGCTCACGCGCCTCTACCTCGGACAGCTTGTCGCGCAGCCCGTCGGCAGCCTTGTCTGCGCGGGCACGCGCCTGACGCTCCTGCTCGATCTCCAACAAAGCCCGCCGCTCGGCAGCAGCTGCTCGTTCCTGGGCGACCTCAATGTCACCGCGGGCCTTGGCCAAGTCGGCGCTGAATGCGTCCTGCTGCCTTTGCTGCTGCGTGCGCGCCTGCTCAAGCTGGTCCTGCATCTCATGCGCACGCCCCTGGGTGGCGGCATGGGCGCGCCGCTCAGCCTCAAGTTCGGCTTGACCCTGGCGGATCGCTTCGTCGCGCTGGGTAAGTTGCTCACGCAGGGTCTCCGTGGTTTCCTGCGCCTGGTGGGCGGCGTGCTCTGCACGGGCCTGTGCCTCGCGCGCCATTTCACCCTCGGCCTGTAGCGCCAACCGCGCGCCGGCAAGCTCTGTCCTTGCAACCTCGGTCGCCTGACGCCAGAGCGCCGCAATGGCCTCGGCCGCCGTTGCCTTGACCCCTTCAGGCAGATCGGGATGCTCGACGTCCACCCGGGCCTTGTGACGCAGGTCGTCCCAGAACTTGGTGAGTTCCTCAGTCGGCACGTTCATCGAACCGCGCCGGACGTACTGGTACAGCTTGTTGCCGGTCGGCGTGATGCCGTGCCGAAAAAACAGCAGCACGCAGACCTCGCGGTACAGCGCACGCGTGTCGCTGAATTTGGCTTTCAGCAACTCGATCTCGGTAAGGATCTCTGATTCAATGCTCATGGTGTTGATACTACGCCGTAATACGTTATGAATTCAACATCATGTTTTGAAAGTTTGACATTATTGGTATAGTGTCAAATTCTTGGAAAGTGCGGGCTGGAAAATCCATGGAGACCACGCGGCACGACGAAACGAGCGCTCTGGCGCCCGCCGGACTCGCCGCAGTCGGTGAAATCGTCGTCGCTGATGCCCTTTCCGGCCGGCACGGCTCGAATCGGTCGCGCGCCGGCAATCGGCAACTCGACGCGGACACCGATCAGGAGGCGGTAATGGCCTGGCTGGCGCGGTTCGCCGATAGCCCAAACACACTGGCCAACGCCCGGCGCGAAGCAGAGCGCCTGCTTCTGTGGTCCTTGACCGAGCGGAGTAAGCCGCTGTCGTCGCTGGCCCACGAGGACCTGCTGATCTACCGCCGCTTCCTTGCCAACCCCCAGCCCGCCGAGCGGTGGGTGATGGCGCCCGGGCGCAAGGCTGGTCGACGTGATCCGCGCTGGCGTCCGTTTGCCGGGCCGCTGTCCGAGGCCAGCATCCGCCAGTCCATGGTGGTGTTGAACTCCATGATGTCGTGGCTGGTCGAGGCAGGATATTTGGCTGGCAACCCTCTCTCGCTGAGCCGAACACGCCGCAAGGCGCCTCCGCCGCGCGTGGTGCGCTTCCTGGAAGGCGATCTCTGGGAAGCCGTGCGGCAGACCATCCTGGCGCTGCCGCGGGTAACGCCTCGGCAGCGTGCCGTCTATGCCCGCGCCCGCTGGCTGTTCAGCCTGATGTTCCTCGGTGGGCTGCGGATCTCGGAGGTCGTCCGCAACGGCATGGCGAAATTCTTTGTGCGCTCGGACCCCAGGAGTGGCGAGCAGCGCTGGTGGCTGCAGGCCACCGGTAAGGGCGACAAGGAGCGGCTGATCCCCGCTACGACGGAGCTCATGGTCGAGCTGATGAGCTACCGACGTTCTCTGGAGCTGAGCGATCTGCCTCAGGCATCCGAGCCGTCGCCGCTAGTCTTCCCAGTCGCTTGGCGCCGTTCCGCCAGTTCGGTTTCGGCCTGGCCAGAGCCGCTGACCCGCAGCGCCATCCACGGCATCCTCAAGGAAGTCTTCGCGCTCGCTGCCGAGCAGTGGCGGCGCAGCGGCCGCGGGGACGCCCAGGCGGAAAAGCTCGAGGCCGCCTCCGCCCACTGGTTGCGGCACACCGCTGGCTCTGCCATGTCCAACCAGATCGACTTGAAGTACGTGCGCGACACGCTCGGTCATGTGTCGATCGCCACCACCAGCATCTACGTTCACGGCGAAGACGACGCTCGCCATGATGCAGTCAGCGGCGCGCACCGCATGAGTTGGGATGCGGTCGGCAGCGCTCGCCAAGCCTGACTGATGAATCAGACGCGATGTCACTCGCCTTTGTTGCGTCCAGCGTGACCTCGCATCGATCGGCATGTTCAGCCGCAACCTGGGCACCCGGTTCAGTGACTCTTTGAAGCCGGCTCGGCGCATTCTGAGCGCCAGACAGACTGGCGGAATGGCGGCCGACAATTGTCTCGAGCGGCGTTCAGCGACAACTATGGTGAGCAGCGGCAGCGCAGGATAGTTGGCGCCGGGCAGGCCGCGCAACACGTTGGGGCACCTTGATCCCCGTCTTGGTGGCCCGATGCCGTTCGGGGCGCCCAGCAATGAGTGTCCCCACCTGTCGATTGGGGCGACAGCCGGTTGCTCAAGCGGCATATCCACGCCGACGCAATCCCATACACGGACTGTTCGGCGTCGATGGCTGCGGCATTGACGAGCAAAGAACCGGCATTTTCGCCAGCAACTAGTTAAATCCACCCGGAAAACATGTGCATGTCAATGGGAAAAATAACAGAGCCAATGCCCCCTGGGGAATTCACCAATCATCATGGCCACAGATTGGCGCCCAAAATCGGCTTGCCTTGGTGGCGGGAAATTCGCTGACATGGCTGTTGCTGCAAACACATCTTATTTAGAAAGTGCAATCATGAAACCATCTAAAGCTGCCAGCATTCTTGCATTTTGCGCTGGACTAGTCGTTGCAAGCGCCTCCGATGCAGCGGTATACACATGGTCTTCAGTGCCGAGAATTCAGGATGGGCAAAATGTCCTGGAGCCGGTTCTAGTGACTGGATCGCGCATCTATTGGGGGACGGGTCGATTTGATTTGTCATGGCCCGCTCTTACGACCATTCAGTTTGACGGATCTGGCGGTGTGGGGACCGTTTCTAGCTACACACTTAGTGTTCTTGATCGCCAGGCAACTCTTGCATTCATCAAGCGCGCAAACGTCTGCACAGCACCAGGCCTCAGCCAAGCTGCCAAGGACACAACCGGTGGACATGATGTGCTTGACCGCTGGCAAACAGCCAATGAAGTCTTTACGAAGGGATATGCGCTGGATGCCATGGCCATGTTTTACTACGACAAAGCCGTCCCTCCCATTTCTATAATTATTGATGGCAAGGCCTACAAGGGATTCAAGATGTGGTACAAGGATGGCTACAGTGAAACCTGGGTGATGATGCCAAACTGGTCGACTGCATCGGTGAAGCTGTTCCCGGATCCGGCGCCGGGTTCTCTGAAGCCTGACGGCCCTGGATGCATGGAGTCTTGACTTATGACTGAAATTCGTCTTCGGCCGATGTATCGCTGGCTTCTTGGTCTCGGCCTTGCTGGTGCATTGATTCTTATGCTACCGATACGCGTTGCAGAGCCGGAGTCTGAAGCGCCGAAGACGATTCGTTCAAATGATGCGGCTCAGGTGGTGGTTCCAGCTTCCGTTGCTCAGCTCGTTGGCGATCCCCTTGGTGGCAATGATCTGGAGTCGAACGCAAATCGCGGACGGTCTGCGGATAATTTGCATGCAGCGCTCCTGAATGATTTCAACAATCTGACAAACGGCAGGGCTTTCGCGGAGAAGCATTGGCAGAATCGCGATCATGGCGGATCGCTGTATGTTCGGACTCTTCTCAAACAATGTGAATTGGCCGCCGATTCTGGCGATGTGCTGAAGAAGGGTGACATTGATTTTTCGAAGCTCCCTCAAGAGGAATTTGTCGCCGCCAGCAAGGCGCTGGCAAGTCTTCAGGCGAGATGCTCCCAATTTACGACGGATGACTATCAGAAATACATCGTCGCGAAGGCATCGGCGCCAGGTGATTCGCATGACCCCTACAACACCTTGCTGCGCGACTTTTTGAAGGCGGCTCGACTTGACCAAGATGCCAAGCGCGGAGCGGTTGCCAGTTTGGTCGAGAGACCTGATCCGTTGATTTTTGAAGAGATCGGTGCGCGCCTGTCGATGACAAAGTTATCCGGCGAGGGTGTAATATTTTTTGACGGCATCAACTATCCAATACGCGACAATCCAGAGATTTTGTCTGCATACAAATTGGTCCCTTGCGGCTTGGGATTGCGTTGTGATGATAGTGATTTTGAAGTTGTCTTATCCTGCGCAACAGGGCGAGGTTGCTTTGCAAGTCGATTTGAAATGATCAAGCGAAATGATCTTGGGAACGACCCAATCCGCTACCAGAAAGTTATCGGGCTATATTCTCAAATGATTGAGGCCATCAATAAGAAGAATATTGGAGCGTTCGTGACCGAGCCTCACAACTGAGCTGAGTGCAGGTGAAGCAAAACTGGACCGCCGCTGAGTTGGCCGTCTCATGGACGTTGTTGCCACAGGAGCTGACCGCGGTGCGAGCCAAGAGCACGCGCTGGCGCCTGGGATTCGCCCTGCAATGGAAGTTCTTCGAGCTGGAACATCGCTTTCCGGAAGAACGAGCCGAGTTGCCGGATGCCGTGGTCTTGCATGTCGCCGCCCAGTTGGGTGCCCACCGGCGGCATTTTGACGACTACCTGCTCGACAGCCGCACTTCACGCGAGCACCGCAGCGAAATCCGCGTACTGTGCGGCGGCTGGCGTCCGGCCACGGTCGAAGACGGCGAAGCACTGATCCAATGGCTGCTCGACGAAGGCCTGGACAAGACGGCAGCCGCCGACCTCGAATCTGTCGCGCTGCAGTGGTTCCGTCAGCGTCGCATCGAGGCGCCGACCCCGGGGCGACTTGATCGACTATGCCGTAGCGCCGTCGCGCAACACGAGGAACGCTTTTTCACGTCCAGCGCCGCGCGACTGAGCGATCAGACCCGCCAGGCGATGGACCGATTGCTGGAGTCCTCGGCCGACACGGCCGCCAGCCCGGAGGAAGGCAAGGAGCCTGCCGTCGATTTCAATGCCCTGAAGGCCGACCCGGGCCGCGTCGGCCTCGAAAGCGTGCTCACCGAAGTGGCCAAGCTCAAGTGCATCGAGCGCCTGCAGCTACCGAAGGACCTGTTTCCGATCAAATCGTTGAAGACCGTGCAGGCGCTGCACCAGCGTGCGGCCACGGAGCCACCCAACGAGCTGCGTCAGCGGGTCGAATCGGTGCGCTACACACTGGTGGCCGCGTTTTGCTGGCAACGGCGCCGCGAGATCATCGACGGGCTGATCGAGCTTTTGCTGCAGATCGTCCACCGCATCGGCGTTCGCGCCGAAAGCAAAGTAGAGAAGGAGCTGCTGGCCGACTTCCGACAAGTGCGCGGCAAGACGGGCTTGCTGTTCCGGCTTGCCGAAGCCGCCGTCGATCAGCCGGAGGGCATCGTCAAAGACGTCGTGTTTCCGGTGGTCGGCGAGCAGACGTTGCGCGATCTGGTCAAGGAATTCAAGGCATCAGGCCCAGGCTATCGCAAGGTCGTGCACACCGTCATGCGTGCCTCGTACAGCAGCCACTACCGCCGGATGATGCCCGTCTTGCTCGACAGCGTGGTCTTTCGGTCGAACAACGAGCACCACGCGCCGGTGATCGACGCGTTGGACCTGCTCAAGGCCTACCGGACCAGCCGTGCCCAGCATTTTCCCGACCACGAATCGGTGCCGATCGAGGGTGTCGTGGCACCGAAATGGCGTGAGATCGTCGTTGACACCGACAAGCAAGGACGGCCCCGCGTCAATCGCATCAACTACGAGATCTGCGTCCTGCAGTCCTTGCGTGACGGCCTGCGATGCAAGGAGATCTGGGTCGAAGGTGCCGACCGCTTCCGCAACCCGGATGACGATCTGCCGCAGGACTTCGCCGAGAACATCGGGGGCTATTGCGACGCACTGGACCTGCCGCACGAGGCGGCGCCGTTCATCATGGACTTGCAGCAGGAAATGACGCAGGCGCTGCAAATGCTCAACGACGGCATGCCGAACAACGGCAAGGTGAAGTTCCTCGCCAAGGGTCCCCATCGGATCGTCCTGACGCCCCTGGATGAGCAGCCAGAGCCGAAGAACCTGGCCGCCCTGAAAGGCGAGATCCATGGACGATGGGGCACGATCACGCTGTTGGATGTCTTGAAGGAGACTGAACTTCGCTTGGGCCTTGCTCAGCATTTCGAAAGCGCCGGATCCCGCGAAGTGCTCGACCGGGACACATTGCAGCGAAGGCTACTGCTGTGCCTGCATGCGCTGGGCACCAACACCGGCCTGCGGCGGGTGCTCAACGACGATTCGAAGGACACCTACAAGGAATTGCTCTACACGCGCCGCCGCTATGTCCAGAAAGCCTTCCTGCGTAAGGCGATCGCCGAGGTGGTCAACGCCACATTCGCCGCGCGCCGCCCGGACATCTGGGGCGAAGGCACCACGGCTTGCGCCTCCGATTCCAAGAAGTTCGGCGCCTGGGACCAGAACCTCATGACCGAGTGGCACATCCGCTACGGTGGCCGCGGCGTGATGATCTACTGGCACGTGGAGACCCGCTCCGTGTGTATCTACTCTCAGCTCAAACGCTGCTCGTCGTCTGAGGTCGCGTCCATGATCGAAGGCGTGTTGCGCCATTGCACGGACATGGAGGTCCAGCGCAACTACGTCGACAGCCACGGCCAGAGCGAGGTGGCCTTCGCGTTCTGCCGGATGCTGGACTTCGAACTCATGCCTCGGCTCAAGGGGATCAATCGGCAGAAGCTGTACCTGCCGCACGCGGGGGATGCCGGGCAGTTCCCGTACCTCTCGGCGGTGCTCACGCGTCCCATCAACTGGGAGCTGATCGCGCAGCAGTACCTGGAGATCATCAAGTACACAACCGCGCTGCGCCAGGGCAATGCCGAGCCGGAGGCGATCCTGAGGCGCTTCACGAAGGAGAACTCTCAGCACCCGACCTACAAGGCGCTGATCGAGCTGGGCAAGGTCATCAAGACGATCTTCCTGTGCCGGTACCTGCATTCAGAGGAACTGCGCCGGGAGATCCACGAGGGACTGAACGTCGTCGAGAACTGGAACAGTGCCAACAGCTTCATCTTCTACGGCAAGGGCGGCGAGGTGGCGTCGAATCGGCTCGAAGACCAGGAGTTGTCGGTGCTGGCGCTGCACCTCGTGCAGTCTTGCCTGGTCTACGTGAACACGCTGATGATCCAGCGGGTCCTTGAAGAGCCGCGCTGGCTCAAGCGCATGAAGGCGGAGGATCGTCGCGGGCTGACGCCGCTCTTCTACCTGCACGTGAATCCGTACGGACGATTCGATCTCGACATGGCCCAGCGGCTCGATATCGGAGAGAGCGATGCTGTGCCTGCGTGACAGCCAGCTATCCTGGGGCCGACTGCGCGGCCTCCCGCCGCCAGGCGTGATCGCTTTTGAGCGTATCCGTTTGAATGGCTCCGACCCCAGGTTGACCAGATGAATGCCTCGCCGCGCCGATCACCCTTGGTCCCCCCGGAGATGCTGCGGCGGCGAGCCTCGCCGTTGGCCATGGTGGTCGCCACGCTGTGCGAAGAGGTACTGCGCGAATTGCGCCAGCCCGCGCGCAGCGCCGACGCAGATGCCCTGGGTCGAATGCTGAACCTCTCGGAGTGGGGAAGGTCCTTGGCGCAGGCCCTTGAAGGTGGCGAACTCGACGACCCGTTTGTCGGCCTCGAGCGCGTCCAGGAGGCGGCGCGGCACCTCGGGCCGAAGTACGTCGCTTTGCTTGACACGCTTCTCGCTGGGCCGGAAGGAAGAGATGCGCCCCCCGGCCCGCTGCCGCCCTTGAGACTCCATCGGGATCTTGTCGACACCCTACTCGACGCCGAAGCTCCGGCGCTGGCCCTCGGCGCAATCGAAGAGGGCGATGTGCGCGGCGGTATGTTCGCACTCTTGCTTGATGGCCAACTGCCGCCTTCAACCAGCGGATTCCGCCTGGGCATCGGCATGGCGTCCGTAGAGGGCCTTTCGGTGCTGCACTTGGTGTACGAGTTCTATGGATTTGCGCGCTACGAGTGCGTCCTGCGCCCGACGGCACCGATCGTCCGCCAGTGCCTGCGCCGAATGCTCGACGCAAGTGCGATACACATCCTGACCTTCAACCCGCAGGGCGCGGTCTCCGTCTTCAAGAGCGAAGGCGAAGAGTTCGAGTGTCTTGGACTGCGGCACCTCTGGCCGGCGATTGCTGCGGCGGAAACAAATGCGCGTGACTACGAGCGCGCTGCGGAAGCGTTTGCTCGGATGACGCTGAAGAGTACGGTGTTGCACTGGATCGCACGCGACGCGCGCCAGCGATTCGACCTCTCCACCGATTTCGTATCGCTACGACCGAAGCAGCGCTGAATTCGCCACCCTGCTGAGTTTTCCCGTGGAATCAATGGCTTGCGTTCAACATTGCCGTTGGTGACAGCTTCCCTGTCACTACCCCTCCATGCGACGTTCTCCGTGCCGGCCGGGAAGACCTTCACGGTGAGCGACATCAGGATCAACGGCGAACGGATCCTCTACGGCTCGCAGATCGCCGAGACGATCACGATGGCGCTGATGGCCACCGCCGTCGACAACGCCGGCGTCCAACAGGCACCGGTGGGACGCACCCAAGGGTCGACGTCGCCGAAGCCCTACGTGGCCGTGCTGCAGGCGTGGGACGTCTTCGAGGCCTACCGCCAACTGGAGATCAACGCCGCCAGGTCGCTGCTCTTCCTGCCGCGCCCGGCTTTCAACATCGAAGTCGGCGAGACCATCAGCAACGTGGCGCTGATGCTGAGCACCGGCCAGGCCCCCGCCGATGCCACCTTCACCGTCAGCGGGAGCGGCGTGACCATCGCCGTCAATGGCAGCCGACAGGTGCTCAACACCCGCTACCACGTGTTCCTGGTGACGATCACGGCGAGCTCGACCGCGGCCCTGGGAGACCGCACCGTGCTCGCGAACGTGCCCGGCCAGACGCCAACCACCGCCGGAGCCATCGGCCTGCTGGCGGTCACGCCGGCGAGCGTCCAGGACGTACCGCTGCAGCTGGATTCCAGCCGCGGCCGCTTCTGAGGAGGACGACGATGGTGCCGATCTCCTCCCTCGGCGCGGGCGCGCGCCGATGCCGGCGCGTCGCCGCGAGTCTGCTGCTCCTGCTGGCGGCCTCGACCGCGATGGCGACTCCCTGCGGGTCGACCTTCAACCCCCCGCCCGCGCTCAAGCCCGCGCTGCCGCCGATGAAGCCCTTCATCCCCAGCGACGCGGCCACGGACTGCGCGATGTGGCAGGCCTTCATCTATCTCAACTGGCCCGCGCTCAAGGGCACGCGCGGGCAACCCGATCCGAACGCGAGCTTCGGCGCGCCGGGCCCGACGGTCTGGGAGACCTTCAAGACCTTCGACGAGGTGTACCTGCCCGGCGGCAAGCCGCCGCCGCCCTGGACCGACACCGCGCTGGCGCGCTCGCGGCTGCTCGCGCGCGGCGTCGCGCTGCCCGCCGCCCGGGACCTGCCGACCCAGCGCCTGCTGCAAAGCACGCGCAAGGCGTTCCGGCGCCCGAACCCCGGGGAGCCGCAGTTCGACGAGATCCATCAGGTGGACAAGGGCGTGCTCTACGACCAGGCCAGCCGGCCGGTCTATTACGAGATGCTCATGAACAAGGTCAGCTTCGACTACGTCGTCGGCCACCGGCTCTACGACGCGGACCTCCAGTACGCCTATGCCAGCGCGACCGGCATCGTGCTGCCCGTCGGCGCCGTCGAGATCAAGGCGGCCTGGAAGGTGCTGACGCCGCAAGAGCTGGAGGCGCGGCCGTTGCGCTTCCACACGGTGCAGGCGCTGCTGCCTGGCAAGTCGATGCCGGCGACGATGGGCCTCGTCGGCCTGCATGTCTTCATGATGCCCTCGTTGAACTTCAGGCAGGGCTTCTGGGCCACCTTCCAGCAGGTGGACAACGCGCCCGTCTTGAATGGCCCGGTCGCGGGGGCCTATTCATTCTTCGATCCGGCCTGCGCCGCGTCCGCCTGTCCGCCGAACCAGCCCTCCAGCTCGCCCAAGCCCACGCAGGTGGTCCAGGTGGCGCCGTCCTCCGCGACGGCGAAGATCGTCAACGACTTCGTGAAGGAACTGGTCGTCAAGGGCAACGCCGACTCCCCTTGGCAGTTCTACCTGCTCATCGCCACGCAGTGGCCGACGTCGTCGACGCGTTTCGGGACACCCGGCCAGCCGAGCAATGAGCCGCCGGTGCCGAATGGAACGCCGAGCGTGTCGACGCTGGTCAACCCGACGCTCGAGACCTTCCTTCAGCGGCCGGGGGTCAGTTGCATCGGCTGCCATTCCGGCGCGGCCGCGGCGGGCGCCGGGTCCGGCCGGCCGGCGCTGCAGTCCAGCCTGAGCTTCCTGTTCGGCCATGCCAGCAGCGCGGCGAGCGCCGCGTCGTCGGCCAGTTCGGAGCGTCGACGCTGAGCCCGACGCGGTGGCAAACGCGAGCGCCGCGCCTGCCGGACGCCGGACCAGGACGAGGGCGGCGGCTCGCCCTCCCCTTGGCGTTCTCCCGTCGGCGTTCTCCCGTCAGCCGGCCTTCCCGGTCTTCCCGGCCGTCGCGAACAGCATCGCGTCCATCAGCTTCATGTAGCCCTTGAGCGTCTTCGGATCCGCCGCCTTCACCTCGGTGGTCGCCTCGATGTCGGGCCCCATGATCGACAGCGTGTTGGCCAGCGACACCATCGCGTAATAGAGCAGCACCGGCTCCCCCTTGGGCAGGTCGCCGGCCTTCTGCGCCGACTTGATCAGCGGCCTCACCAGCTCGAAATGCGGCCGCAGGAAATGCTGCGCCAGCCATTCCTGCCGGTCCTCGCTCTGGCTGCCCTCGCGCCGCTGCAGCATGAAGCGGTGCAGGTGCGGCTGCTCGATCGTGAACTGGAAGTAGGCGATGAATTCCTGGCGCAGCTGCTCGATCGCCGTCGCCGGCTTCGCTTGCTGCAACAAGGCTTCGCGTCCGCGCGCCAGCTCCGCGTACACCAGCGTCGCCACCGCCTGCCAGAGCACCTCCTTGGACAGGAAGTGATAGGTGATCAGCTGGTGCGTCAGCCCGCTCTGCTCCGCGATCGCGCGCATGCTGGCCGCCTCGTAGCCGCGTTCGGCGAATTCCTTCAGCGCGGTCCGCAGGATCGCCTGCTTGGTGTCGACCGAGCGCTGCTGCTCTCGCCGCCGGGTCGGGAGGGGATCCGAAGTGCTCATCCCGCCATCATGCCTTCGCCGTTCGCCGGTCTGTCCTGCAGAACGCGACCGCCGCCAATCGCCCGTGTTGCTCAACTTGGTGCAATGTTTCCGCGAGGTTTCGCGCGACCTCAAGAGCCAACGCAATTCGACACACATTAAAACTTGCCGGGTGGCAAATCCGACGCGGACACTCCGCGCCGCATGCCCCTTCCCCAGGGGACAAGCCGATCGCACCCCAAGGCACGGGAGGGAATTCACCATGGCATTCAAGAGACTCGGAATCACGATGGGCAGGGCATTCGTCCCTGCCCTGCTGGGCGGCGCGCTGCTGGCCGCGTGCGGCGGCGGCGGCAGCGGCCAAAGCGAGACCAGCGTCCAGATCGCGGCGCAGGACGGCAACGGCAGCGCGGACTCCGCCGCGCGCGCCAAGGCGCAGGCCGGCGACACCAGCAGCGAAACGGCGCTGACGCCGGTCGCGGCGACCGCCAGCTCGATGGAACGCGGCGACCTGAGCGCCGCCAAGGCCATCGACGGCGACGACGGCAGCCGCTGGGGCTCGGCCTTCGGCGACAACGAATGGTTGACGCTGGACTACGGCAGCAGCGTGGCCATCACCCGCGTGCGCATCAAGTGGGAGAACGCCCACGCCAAGCGCTACCTGCTGCAGACGTCCGAGGACAACAAGACCTGGACCACGATCAAGACCGTCGAGAACAGCGCCGGCGGCGTCGAGGACTTCACCGGCCTGGCCGGCCAGGGCCGCTACCTGCGCGTGCAGGGCGTGACGCGCTCGACGGGCTACGGCTACTCGATCTTCGAGATCCAGGCCTTCACCGGCACGCCGGTTCCGCCGGTCACGCCGACGGACCCGACCACGCCCACCAACCCGACGAACCCGACCGATCCGACGCAACCGCCGGTCGTCGTCCCGGGCGACACCAGCAAGCCGGGCGTGGCGATCAAGCCGGTCGCGGTGCTGGCGTCCAGCGTCGAGAACGGCGGCCTGGCCGCGGCCAACTCCATCGACGGCAACCTGGCCTCGCGCTGGGCGAGCAAGGCCGAGGACGGCGCCTGGATCCAGTACGACTTCGGCACCGCGCAGCCGCTGGGCTACCTGAAGCTGGTCTGGGAGAACGCCTACGGCAAGGCCTACGCGATCCAGGTCTCCAACGACGGCAAGGCCTGGACCCAGCTGCGCGAGCAGCGCAACGGCAAGGGCGGCACCGAGGAGTACTTCAACCTCGGCATCCAGACCCGCTTCGTGCGCATGCAGGGCATCACCCGCGCGACGAACTACGGCTACTCGCTGTTCGAGGTCGAGTTCAAGACCACCGGCAGCGACAACAGCATCCCGACCTCGACCACGACGCCCTTCCCCACGCCGGCCAACGGCAACGGCCTGGCCGCGCTGTTCCAGCCGCAATCGCCGATCGAGACGATCCAGTTCACGCTGCCCGACGGCACGCTGGTCACCCGCTTCGGCCAGCGCGGCGTGGGCCGCCACGGCCGCGAGCGCGGCGAGGACTGGAACGAGATCGGCTTCGGTCCCAACGAGACCGTCGACGCGATGGGCAACCCGGTGGACAAGGGCCCGGGCAACTACATGAACTTCGTGACGAACTACTTCAGGAACCGCACCTGGGGCGTCGAGTTCATCGACAACAGCCGCGTGGCCGGCGTCACCAAGCCGCGCCTGATCGTCAACCAGTACTTCCCGCAGGCGCAGCGCGGCGGCGGCCATTCCTTCTTCCGCCGCATCGACGATCCCAACGTCACCGGCTACGGCTGGATGTCGCCGGGCCAGTTGCTGGATCCGACGACCTACACCGACGGCTTCCGCGACCTGACCTCCTGCCCGGTCGTGCCCAAGCCGCCGCAGAACGGGCTGCTCAAGCCCACGACCGGCTTCAAGGGCGTGATCGGCGCCAATGACGGCTGCTCGGTGGTGCTGGACAACATGCCGGGCCACCAGGACCTGTCGCCCAACGCCAACGGCGTGCTGGTGCCCAACGGCGTCAACATCCCGTCGCGCGCGCTCAAGCTGGGCGAGGCGATCGAGTTCACGGGCTCTTTCTTCTCCAGCCGCGCCGCGATGGACGCGGTCGGGGACAAGGGCGACTTCCGCTACTACACGACCGAGGTCATCTACGTGATGGGCAGCGGGGTGCAGCCCTGGTACGGCGTGCAGCCGCGCCTGAACAGCACGCCGCTGCCGGAGTCGACCTGGTCGGGCGGTGTCGGGTCGGTCTCGTACAACTATTCGGACGAAGGCTTCCGGATGTTCCAGCAGCCGTTCAACAACATCGGCATGCAGAACCTGCAGCGTTTCGTCGAAGGCCGGCGCACGGTGCACAGCAGCTTCGTCACGGGCGCGCACGCCGAGGCGGGCAACGACCCGATGACGGCGATCCAGAACCTGGCGGGCCAGCGCTTCAGCGCCACGGCCTGCGTGCAGTGCCACGTCAACAACGGCCGCAGCCCGGCGCCGTTCGCGGTGGACCAGCGCGTGGACCGCATGTCCTTCCACGTCGGGACCCAGGGCGCCGACGGCGCGGTGCGTCCGGACCCCCGCTACGGCTCGGCGATCCAGATGAACGCGGTCTCCTCCAGCGGCGCGCCGCAGGACTGGGGCAACGGCGTGCGGGTGGTCGGTTTCGAGACCCGCAGCGTCACGCTGGCCGACGGCACGAAGGTCGAGCTGCGCAAGCCCAAGTTCGCCTTCGACGGTCCGGTGCCGCAACTGTGGTCGGCGCGGTCGGCGCAGCCGATGATCGGCGTGGGCCTGCTGGAGGCGGTGCCCGAGGCGGACATCCTGGCTCGCGTGCGCAACCAGCCCGACGTCGACGGCGTGCTGGGCAAGGCCAACTTCGTCTTCGATCCGGAGACGGGCGCGACGCGCCTGGGCCGTTTCGGCTGGAAGGCCTACAAGGTCAGCGTGCGTCACCAGGCGGCCGCGGCGCTGCTGAACGACATGTCGGTGACCTCGCCGGTGTTCCCGAACCGCAGCTGCGCGACGGACCCCGCGGGCTGCCGCAAGGCCCCGGCGCAGAAGGGCATCCAGGAAGCGGACCTGACGGCGCTGACGCAGTACATGCAGCTGCTGGCGGTGCCGGCGCAGCGCAGCCTGCCGAGCGGATTCCCGCGCGGCGTGGCGCCGACGGACGAGCACCGGGTCGATCCCCTGCAGGTGCAGGCGGGCCGGCGCGTCTTCGACGCGTTGCGCTGCGCGGCGTGCCACACGGCGGAGATGAAGACGGGCAAGAACCATCCGTTCGCGGAGCTGCGCGACCAGACGATCCGTCCCTTCACCGACCTGCTGCTGCACGACATGGGTCCGGCGCTGGCGGACAACCTGCCGGAAGGCCAAGCGCAGGGCGCGATGTGGCGGACCTCGCCGCTGTGGGGCATCGGCTACACGGACAAGGTCCAGGCGGGTGCGCCGGTGGGTTACCTGCATGACGGCCGGGCCCGCTCGCTGACCGAGGCGATCCTGTGGCACGGCGGCGAGGCGGAGAAGTCGCGTCAGCGCTTCGAGCAGCTGCCGAAGTCGGATCGGGACGCGCTGCTGGCGTGGTTGCGGTCGCTGTGAGGCACTGAAGAACGCGGGCGCTTCGGGCGCTCGCGCGAACGGCAAGGGGCCGTGGCGGATGCCACGGCCCCTTGTCCTTTAAAGGGGCCGCCAGGCAACGTTGATGCAATGTCGCTTGCCTAGCCTGCGGGGGTTGTTTCAACCCTCTCGATCATCACCATGACACGACCCCACCGATTCCCGCGCGCGCCCTGGCTGTTGGCGCTCGCGGGTGGTCTCGCGACGACGACGCACGCGGAGGATTTCAACGCGGTCGACCGGATCAGCCTGGCCGCCGGCGTCTATCACGTGCGGCCCACCGTCAGCGCCCGAGGCGCGACGCCGGATGGCGCCAGCAGCATCTCGTCCTTCTCCGGCCAGGACGCCAACCTGCCGCGCCTGACGCTGGACTTCCGGCTCTTCGAGAGCCAGGGGTTCTCCTTCGACTACTACCGCTACCAGCGCACCGACGGCTTCAGCGCCTTCGACACCGATAGCCAGCTGTCGACGAGGCTGGAGTTCGGCAAGGCCGCCTACAAATGGTGGCTCGGTTCCGGCGACGTGGCCTTCAGCGTGGGCGCCGGCGCCAGCTACTACAAGGCCAGCACGCGCACGCGCGCCGTGGTCACCGGCGCGGACGGCAGCCGGACCTCGCTGGACGTGAAGGGCAGCGGCGGCCAGCTCGCGCCTTTCGGCGAGGTCGGGCTGCGGTACGCCTTCGGCCCGGACCTGCGGCTGTTCGCCGATGCGTCGGGCGCGTGGAAGAGCTCCGGCGGCCGCCGCGTCAGCATCTACAACACCACCGTGGGCGTCGAGTGGTTCCCGCTGCGCAACGTCGGCGTGGTCGCCTCCTACAACCTGAGCGACTTCAAGCTGAAGAACCATGACGACATCAACAGCTTCCTCAACCT